>DATLYH010000107.1:0-15012 GCA_035575035.1 Gemmataceae bacterium | reverse complement strand
GGCCGTCGCCTGCCGGTATAGTTCCTCCACCTGGGCCGGGTCCGAGGCATCACAGGGGACGAAATGGGCCCGGCCGCCGAGGAAGGCGACCGCCGCCGCCCCCTTCTCCGGCGACCGGCCGGCGATCACCACACGGGCCCCTTCGTCGAGGAACCGCGCCGCCGCGGCCAGGCCGAGGCCGGTGCTGCCGCCGACGATTAGACAGCGCTTGTCTGCGAGACGAGCCATAGTTGTGACAAGGTGACAAGGTGAGGAAGCAGAGGCCGTCGGGCGGAAGCAAATGAACGCCCCCTCCATCATTGTGAGCCGCAGACGCAGCCCTCAGGGGGAACCCAGCCACCTTGTCACCTTATCCTCCTTGTCGCGCATACAGCGGCGCGATGCGCCGGGCATATTGCGCGTAGAAATACTCCAGCTGCTCCTCGACCGTCCGGCTGCCGACGAACTGGTGGCTGGGCAGGAATACCGGCTCGATGCCGCGGTCGAGCAGGCGCTGGGCCACCTCGCAGCGGAGCAGGTTCATGATCATCGCTCCCCCCAGGGTGCTGAAGGGGCCGGTCTTCTGCCGGCTTCCTTCCAGCGGCAAAATGCAGTCCCCCTCGGGGGCGCCGTTGTCCAGGACCACATCGGCCACGTCGAGCAGCTTCTTGCCGGAGGGGTGGGCCGGCCTGGCCCGCTCGCAGTGGGCCCGGCTCAGGACGGCAATCACCGGCAAGCCGCGCCGCTGGGCCCCTTCTGCCATCTCGACAATCACCTCGCGGATGCCGCTGGTCGAGATGACGATCATGACATCGCGCGGGCCGAAGGCGAAGTTGCGCAGGATCTGCTCCGCGTAGCCGGGCGTTTTCTCCAGGTGCAGGCTCTGGCGCAGACCGTTGGGCCCGACAATCGGGTTGTGGTAGGTCAGGCCCAGCTCGACGATGGTATGCCAGCCGACAAAGCAGCCCTGCCGTGGCGTCATCTCCTCGCAGAGCATCCGGCTGTGGCCGCAGCCGAACAGGTGAACCAGGCCGTCGGCGGCGATGGCCTCGGTGCAGAGGGCAGCGGCACGGTCGAGGGCGTCGCGCTGCGGCTCCAGCAATTGTTGCAGGCGCGCCAGCGCCTCGTGGTAGAATCGGTCGGCAGCGGACAGCGGCGGGGTCGGCATGAGCAGATGTCGGGGTCGGTCAGACGACGGCGGGAAAGGGGCTGGGACCGCCAATTTCATCGGGCCTTCATCACAGGGGTTCTAAGCTGGCAGCCCCAGAACTCTTACCCGGCCGTCCCGGACCCGGTTAGAATAGCGAATACCGGCCGGAGCGGGAACCCGGCCGCCTGGCGGAGTACTACCATGCTTGAACGGTTCCTCGGCGCGAAGGTGGTGATCGACCTGAAAAGTTCCTACGTGTGTCTGGGCACGTTGCAAAGTTTTGACGAGCATTTCCTGGAAATCCGCAATGCGGACCTGCACGATCTGCGCGACACCCAGACCACGCGCGAGCTGTACGTTGCCGACTCCCGCGCCACGGGCATCAAGCGGAACCGCCGGCACGTAGTGCTGGTCCGGGGCGAGGTGGTCGCCATCTCGCGGTTGGAAGACGTGGTGGACGAGTAGCGGCTTCTGGCGGAGGAACAGGGCGGCGTTTATAATGGGCTGACCGTGCAGGGAAAGGCGAGCTTGTCCCGCCGCTCCGCCGGCTGCCGAGCGGGAGCGGGGTCCCGGTCGCTTGACTCGCTCGACCAACCCAAGGCCCGCGGAACACCCGGGGGTTCGCCACCGTGCTGGAATCGCTCCGTGCCGCTCCGGAACCGCCCGCTGCCTTGCTCGAACGGCTCCGGGCCAACATCGCCAGCGTCTTTTTGGGCAAGCCAGAGGTCATCCAGCTCGCCCTGGTCACGCTCCTGGCCGACGGCCACCTGTTGATCGAGGACGTGCCCGGCATCGGCAAGACCCTCCTGGCCAAGGCGCTGGCCCGCAGCCTCGACGGCACCTTTCACCGCATCCAGTTCACCCCCGACCTGCTCCCCAGCGACCTGATCGGCACCAGTGTCTTTCACCAACCCTCCGGCGAATTCGTCTTCAAGCCGGGACCGCTGTTCGCCAACGTGGTCCTGGCCGACGAGATCAACCGGGCCACGCCGCGCACGCAGAGCGCCCTTCTGGAGGCGATGAGCGACCGCCAGGTTTCGGTGGACGGCCGGACCTGGCCGCTGGGCGAGCCGTTTTTGGTCCTGGCCACGCAGAACCCCTACGAGTTCGAAGGCACCTACCCGCTGCCGGAGTCGCAGCTCGATCGCTTCCTGCTGCGGCTGCGGATCGGCTACCCGGCTCGCGCCGACGAGAAAGAGATCCTGACCCGGCACCGGGCGGGCGAGCCGGTCGAGCAGCTGCGGCCGGTGCTGAGCGTGGCCGAGGTGACGGCCTTGCAGCAGGCGGTCCGCGACGTGCGCGTCGATGACAGTCTGAACGACTACATCCTCGACCTGATCGACGCGACACGCAGCCATCCCGACGTTTACCTGGGAGGCAGTCCGCGGGCGGCCCTGTCGCTGTACCGGGCGGCGCAGGCGCTGGCCCTGCTGGCCGGCCGGTCTTACGTGATCCCCGACGATGTCAAGCGGCTGGCCCGGCCGGTACTGGCCCACCGCATCCTGGCCAAGACCTTTCGCCCCGGCCGCCGCGCCGATGTCGCCGACGCCATCATTGACGACATCGTTGATCGGACGCCAATCCCTACCTGACATGATGACCTGATAACCAGGTGACAAGGTGAAGAATAGATAGTCGGGCGGAAGCAAATGAACGCCATCCTCCCTCCTCGTGAGCCGCAGCCGTCCGGGAGCCCTGTCACCTTGCCCCCTGGCCACCTTGTCACCTGGTCATCTTTCCGCGTGCCGCGCGAGGGGCGCTACTGGTTGGCGCTGGCGCTCGGTCTGCTGGGCATGGGCCTGTTCAGGGGGATGAACCTGGTGCTGCTGCTCGCCTGCCTGATGCTCGCCCTCTGGGGGCTGAACGCGCTGCTGGCGGGGCGTCGGCTGGACCGGCTGGTGGGGGAGCGCTGGATCGACGGGCCGGTCTTCGCGCAGACGCCCTGCACCGTTCATCTGCGGATCACCAACCCCAAGGCGGCTCCGGTGCCGGGGGTCCGGATCGAAGATCGTGGGCCGGGGCACACCCTGGCCTGGTATCTGCCGCGGCTGGGTGGGCACGAAACCCTCTGGTTCCGCCAGGCGGTCACGCTGCCGACGCGCGGCCGATATGCCTGGGAGCCGCTGGAGGCGTCCAGCGGTTACCCGTTCGGCCTGGTGCGGCGGCGGCGCGTCCTGGTGCCGGGCGATGTGATCATTGTGCTGCCACGGCCGGGGCGGTTGCACCGCGGTCGGCTGCGGCATTACCTGACGCCGGTCGGCTTTTACGAGGCGGGAACCCGCGACGCAGCCCGCCGTCATGCCGCGGCCCAGGCGGAATTCCATGGCCTGCGGGCCTTCCGCACCGGCGACAGCCCGCGCTGGATCCACTGGCGCACCTCGGCCCGCTGCGGCGAATTGATGGTCCGTGAGTTCGAGGATGTGCCCAACGATGATCTGGTCCTGATCGTGGACCCCGGCCCGCCGCCCTGCTCACCCCAGGACCGCGCCGGGCTGGAAGCCGTCATCAGCCTGGCGGCGACGGTCTGCTGGGAGTGGTGCCGGCAGCGGGGCGACCGCCTGATGCTGGTGGTGGCCGGCTCCGAGCCGGTGGTGCTGGACGGCCTCACCGGCCCCGAACACGCTCTGCGGATGCTGGAGTGCCTGGCGGTGCTGACCGGCCGGCCCGAGACGGCCGCGACCGCCCTGCCCGAGCGCCTCGCATCCCTGCCGCTCCCGCGGGCGCCGATCCTACTGCTCAGCGCCCGGCCGGGCAATCTGGGCGACCTCCTGGCCCAGCGCCTCAACCGGCCGGTCGCCGCCCTCGATGTCTCGGCTTTGCCCGAAATCGACTTTTATGAGCCGCCCCCTTGCCAAACGGCCCAGGATGAAGGAAAAAGGGACCAAGGACCGGCGGGCTGATCGCTCGCCCTACCGGGGGGCTGACGCCCCCCGCTCGCCCTACCGGGGGGCTGACGCCCCCCGCTCGCCGGACACGACCGGGGGGCTGACGCCCCCCGCTCGCCCAGAGACCAGTCATCATGCGCAGCGATCTCGGCTTTCGCCTGAGCAACTACCTGACGCTTGGCCTGGCGTGCATTTGCCTGGGCTATGCCGAGCAGTTCTACCTGCCGGGGATCACGATCTTTGTCGTGCTTGTGCTGCTGTTGCTGGCGGCGGCCTTCGTTGCCGAGGGGCGGCGCTGGAGCCTGCCGATCCGGGCGTCCAACGTGGTCGGCCTGGTCCTCGCTGCCGGTTCGGGGGCGTGGGTCACGCTCTGCCTGGTCCGACCACGGGCCGCAGCGTTGGAGGACTACCCGCTGCCGCTGGCGCTGCTGCCGTATCTGGGGCCACTGTTGCCGGTCCTGTTGGTGGCTAAGTTGTTCCGTCCCAAGCGGGCCGCCGACGTCTGGGCCTTGCAAGGGATGGGACTGATGCAGGTCGGCCTTGGCTGCGTGTTGGCCGACGACTCCTTCTTCGGCGTGTTGTTGCTGGCCTACCTGGCGGGCAGCGTCTGGTTCCTGGCCGAATTCCATCTTCAGCGCGAGGTGGCCGGCCGATCCGAACCCGCCCTCGGCTCCCGCCCGGCCTCCCGAAGCGCCTATCCGGTCGGCCGCTGGACCTTGGCGGTGATGGCGGTGGGCCTGCTGCTGTTCTTGCTCATCCCGCGCTTCGGCGCCACCCAGTGGAGTCTGCTTGGTCCGCTGCATCGGCCGGGCGACAGCGAGCCGGGGCAGACCGGCTTCTCCGAGATGATCGACCTCAACCGCAGCGGCACCCTGGCGGTGAACGACGAGGTGGCCCTGGTGGTCTACGCCGAGAACGCCGACGGTTCCCCCAAGACCGACCTCAACCCCGACCAGCGCTGGCGCGGCGCGGTCCTTGACCGCTACTACGACGGTCGCTGGGTGAGCGGAAGCCTGGTGCAGCAGCGGTCGGAACGGGGCTTCGGGATGCCGTTTCGCCGTCCGGTCGAGTCGGTCCCCCTAGCCGACCGCCTGCCCGATCTCGGGCCGCAGCAGTACTTCCTGAACTTCACCATCGACCGGGGCGAGGTCGGGGGGCTGATCCTGGCCGAGCCGGTCGTGGTCCATCCGCGGCGGCAGATGGTGCCGGTCGCCCGGCAGCCGGGCCGGCCGCCGCCGGACATCCAGTTCCTGAGGGATGACTGGACGTTGCTTCCCCGGGAGCAGGAGAAGGTCAGCTACCGCCAGGTGGTGGTGCCGCTGGAGGAGCCGGACCTGAGCATGCCGGTGCGGCTGAGCGGGCAGTACATCAGCCAGATTTCATGGCAGCGCAACTCCTCCTTGAAGGAATGGACCGACCAGCTGCTGCGCGACCTGGCAGCGCGGGCGGCTTACCAGCTGAGCCCGGACGACTTGCAGTACATCGAAGCCGGGTCCGTCCGGTTCCTGCGGCCGGAGTATCACGAAAAGGTGGCCCGGGCGCTGACCGACTACCTGGCGACATCCGGGGACTACACCTACACGCTGGAGCTGCGCCGCCACGAACGCCGCCTAGACCCCATCGAGGACTTCCTGCGGAACGTCAAACAGGGGCACTGCGAGCGCTACGCGGCGGCCCTGGCGTTGATGCTCCGCTCGCAGGGGATACCGGCCCGGGTGGTCCAGGGGTTTCGCGGCGGCGAGAACCAGGAGGACGGCCATTACATCCTGCGGCACAGCGACGCCCATAGCTGGGTAGAGGCCCTGGTGCCGCGGGTGCAGCCGAACGGCCAGGTGGAGATGCACTGGCTGACGCTGGACGGCACCCCGAGCATCGAGGCCCCGACGCCGTCCCGCTTCTCGCCCGCCTGGTGGCTGGACCATAGCCAGCGCCTGAGCCAGGAGGCGTGGAAGGAATTTGTCATTGGGTATGACCGCCAGCAGCAGACCGACCTCTGGCAGGGGTGGCGCAGCCTTGCCGAACACCCCGATTGGCGGACCCTGGGTGCCGGGGCGGTGCGGCTCGTGCCGTGGCTGGCGCTGGCGCCGCTGGTGCTGCTCGGCCTGCGGGTGGCCCGTCGGCTCCGGGCAGGCCGCCGCGCCGCGCTGGGCCCAAGTCTTTCCGAGGTCGTCTTTTACGACCGGCTGCTGACAATTCTGGCCCGCCGCTGCCAGCTCCGACGCGGGCCGGCCCAGACGCCACGGGAGTTCGGCGAGGCAGCTCGGCAGCTGCTTCAGGGCATCCCCGCCGCCGCATCCCTGGCGGACGTGCCCGTCCAGGCCGCCGACCTGTTCTACCGGGTGCGCTACGGCCGGCTGCCGCTCAGTGCCCAAGAGGAACAGGAAATGAACCGCCGGCTGGGGCAGCTCGACGCCGCCCTTAATCCGGCGCCGGCAGCGGCAGGTTGAACGGGGTCATACCGAAGCCATTGCTGCTGCCGCCTGAAGTGGACGAATGTTCCGCGCGGAACATTGGCCCTTCCTGGCAGCAACTCCCCGCGCCGCGACCGTAAACCGCGCCGCGACCGTGAGGAGCGGACTACATGGAGTTACAACCGCTCCCTTACGGTCGCGGCTCGGACGATGTGGACGAATGTTCCGCGCGGAACATTGGGGAGCCGCGCCCGTAAACCGAGCCGCGACCGTAAGGGAGCGGCCAACGTGGACGAATGTTCCGCGCGGAACATTGGCCCCCTCTCCCCCTGCGGGGGAGAGGGGGGGGGTGAGGGGGCAACCTACCTAGTCAATGGGGTGGCGCCGTTCCCTCGCACCCCGTTGCCGGTCCCGGCTCAGACATGGTCGGTCACGCCGACGACCCCCGCTTCCCGCGCACAGTGGGCACAGCAGTAGAACGTGCCGTTGGCCTCCACACCGTGGCCGATCACCTTGCAGCCGCAGTGAGCGCACACGGGGGCCAGCGCGTGAATGGCGCACTCGAAGGAGTCGAAAACGTGCCGCTCCCCGGACCGGACCACTTCAAACGTCAAGTGGTAGTCGTTGCCGCAAACTTCGCACCGCGCCATGACTGCACCCTCCTAAGTTGAGCTATCCGAGTAGCGATCCGCGTTTCGAGCAACTGCCCAGGTGTGGTCAAGCTCAGCTGCTCCCGGTGAGCAGCAGAACAAGGAACCCCTTTGCAAGCGGCATGCCGGGCCGGTGTCGGACCCTGACAAGGTGACCCGCATCGTTCTGCCCCCCCGGCTGCGGCAAGATGGTCATTCATGACCCGGTGACGAGAAGCCGACCTACTTCTGGTCACCGGATCACCAGGTCACCGGGTCAGGGTTGGTTACCGCGCAACCAGTCCAGCGTGAAGCGGGCGAAGGTGATGGTTTCATACGGCTGCTTGGCGCCCCGCTCGTAGAGGCAGCCGATCGTCCCGTCCGGCAGGACCGCCAGGCACGAGTAAGCCGCCGGTCCCTCGTGCAGGACGCGGGCCACCGGCCAGGTCTTGCCCTCATCGTCGCTGAGGCGGACCGTCATCTTCTCCCGCCGGGTGCTGGCCGGGTTGGAAAAGAGCAGACGGACCTTCGCCCCCGGATAGCGGATCAGGCTGGCCTGGCAGACCGGCTCGACCAGCGTGGCATCGAACGTCGGCTCCGACCAGGTTTGTCCACCGTCGTTGCTCCGAGCCAGCGCCCGTCGATTGCCGCGTTCCGGCCGGCCACCGTCCTTGCCCCAGTGATTGCGCATGTTGAGCAACAGTGAGCCGTCGCCCAGCTCAACCACCTGGCATTCGTTGGTGTACGGGGCCACGCGCCCGCCCAGCTTCCAGGTCTTGCCGTGGTCGTCGCTGTAGAAGACGTGGGAGTAGCTGGGGGCCGTCTTTTCCTTCTCCCGGTGGTCGCAGGGGATGATCAGCCGGCCCTTGTGCGGGCCGCGGCCCAGCTGGATGCCCACGCCCGGCCCGGTGGCGTACCATGCCCAGTCGGGCTTCTTCACGTCGCGGGTGATCCGGACCGGCTGGGCCCAGGTCCGGCCGTCGTCCGTGCTGTGGGTGATGAAGACATCATCATTGTTGCGGGTGAACGGCAGCCAGACGGTGCCGGTGTCCTCGTCGAGGACCGGGCAGGGGTTGCCGATGGTGATCGCAGCCGTGCCCCCCTCTTCGTGGACCAGTTGGAGCGGGCCCCAGGTCTTGCCGCCGTCGGTGCTGCGCTTGAGCACCAGGTCGATGTCGCCGTGATCAGCGCGGCTGGTCTTGCGCCCCTCGCAGAAGGCCAGCAGTGTCCCCTTCTTCGTGACCAGCAGCGCGGGGATGCGGAACGTGTGATACCCTTCGGTGCCGCTGACGAACACCTCCTTGTGTAGCGGCGCCTCGGCCGCGGCAAGCGGCAAACCGGCCGCGCTTACCGCCGGCAACCACACAGCAAGGATCGCCCAGCGCAGGGTTGACATGGGTCTCATGGCTTGGTGCTTTCCCGTAGCAACCTACTTCTGAGGAGGCGTCGGAGCCGCATTCGCCCGAAGTTCGGAGAACCTGCCCGAGCCCGAAGGGGGCGACTTCGGCTACCCATCAATCCTTCGGCTACCCATCAGTCCAGGATTGTCTGGATTAGTAAGATAATGAACCGACCGAGCCGGCACAATGAACTTGTCCCCTTAACGTCCGACCTGAGTCGCCTGCCGGGCTGAGCCGTTGCCCGGGACAAGCCCGCGTCGGCGGGTCGGGAAGTCGCAGGCACAAGGGGCCTCGCTCGTGGTTGGGTCGGCGAGCGTGCAAGCGAAGCCGCTGGCGGCTGTGGCCAAACGCCGCCCCTGCCCCTCGGGTTTGCCCCCGCCGTTTCCTCCGAGGGTGTCCCCCGACGCGGGCAGTGATAGAATGATGTCAGCAGCGGACCCTGGCTGACGCCGGGCAGGTTTCCGCACGGCTATGGCAGCCGTGGTTGTCACGTGGATTCATCGGGAACTCTTCCGCTCATCGCTTCCAAGCTGCCTTCGCCATTCTCCCTTCCCACCCTGACTCGCAGGTGCCCGACCGGGCCGCTGGGGTGACGGCATTCGTGGAGAGGCCAAGACAGCAGGATGCGGTCGGGACTCGCAAGCGGGACAGGGACCTGGGACCACAGCCATGCAGTCTGAAGCGCCGAAGTCCCTACCCGGCGAACAATGGCCGGGCAGCCTCGAGGAGCAACATCGTCTGTTGATGGCGTGCGTAACGGATTACGCTATCTTCCTGCTGGACCCCGAAGGGCGGGTGGCCGCCTGGAACGCGGGGGCCGCACACCTGTTCGGCTACGACGAGGCCGAGATCCTCGGACAGCACTTTGCCCGCTTCTTCACCCCCGAAGATGTGGCACGGGGCGAGCCTGAAAAAGAGCTGGCGGCCGCCCGAACCCAAGGGCGCTTCGCGGACGACCGCTGGCACATCCGCAAGGACGGCAGCCGGCTCTGGGGCAGCGGTGTCATCCTGGCGCTGCGGGACGAGGCGGGGCAGCTCCGTGGTTTCGCCAAGGTCACACGCGACCGCACCGAGCAACGCCGCACCGAGGACGCCCTGCGAGCCAGCGAGGAGCGGTTCCGCTCCCTGGGCGCCTGCTCGCCGGTCGGCATCTTCCTGACCACCACGGACGGCCGCTGCATCTATACCAATCCCCGCTGTCAGGCCATCTGTGGTTTCACCCTCGAGGAGTCGCTGGGCGACGGCTGGGCGCGCTTTGTTCACCCCGAGGACCGGCCGAGAGTCGTAGAGGAATGGTCAGCGGCCACGCTCCAGGGGCGGGAGTATTCCGGCGAGTTCCGCTTCCTCTCCCGGGAAGGAGGAACCCGCTGGGTCCACGTCCGGTCCGCTCCGATGCTGTCCCAGAAAGGGGAACTGTTGGGCCACGTCGGCACGGTCGAGGACATGACCGGGCAGAAGCAGCTGGAGGAGCAGCTGCGGCAGCGGGCGGAGCGGCTGGCTGAGGCTGACCGCCGCAAGGACGAGTGGATTGCGATGCTGGCCCACGAGCTGCGCGGACCGCTCGGACCGATCCGCACCGCCGTGGAGATCCTCAGCCTGACCGGCCCGGACACGCCCGAGTTGCAGCGCGTGCGCGAGGTCATCGCCCGTCAGACCCGGCACCTGGTCCAGATCGTGGACGACCTGCTCGACATGACGCGCATCGCCAGCGGCAAAATCCAGCTGCGCACCGACCGGCTCGACCTGGCTCGGCTGGTCCGCACCACCGCCGAGGACTACCGCCCCGCCCTGGAACGGGCCGGCTTGCGGCTGACCGTCGAGGTGCCCCAGACGCCGGTCTGGGTGACCGGTGACGCCACCCGGCTGACCCAGGTCCTGAGCAACCTGCTCGACAATGCCGGCAAGTTCACGGCCGCGGGCGGCGAGGTGGCCGTTCGGCTAACGACCGGGCAAGAGCCGGGGCAGGCGGTCCTAGCGGTCCGTGACACCGGCATCGGCATCGAGTCAGAGGTACTGGCCCGGCTGTTCGAGCCGTTCAGCCAGGCTGACCGGGGCCTGCACCGGACACCGGGCGGGCTGGGCCTGGGCCTAGCCCTGGTCAAGGGACTGACCGAGCTGCATGGGGGCGAGGTCCGGGCCCACAGCGAAGGGCCGGGACGGGGGGCGGAGTTTGTCGTGACCCTGCCCCTGGAAGGGGAGCCGGCCGCCCTGTCCGAGGTTCCGTCGGGGGTTCGCCCGGCCGGCCGGCGGCTGCGCATCCTGGTGGTGGAAGACAACCGCGATGCGGCGGACAGCCTGCGGGTGCTGCTGGAACTGCTGGGGCATGAAGTGCGGGTCGCTTACAGCGGGCCGGACGGGGTCCGCACCGCTCAGGAGTGGCAGCCGTCGGTCGTCCTGTCCGACATTGGTTTGCCCGGGCTGGACGGCTTCGAGGTGGCCCAGCGGCTGCGGCGCGACCCGGCGACGGCCGGCGCTCGTCTGATCGCCATTACGGGGTACGGCAGCGAGGAAGACCGCCGCCGGGCTGAGGAAGCCGGCTACAACCACGTCCTGAAGAAGCCGGCCGACCCCGCTATGCTGCTGGAACTGCTCGACGCCAAACCCTAGCCGCCGCCCGATCCCGCGGCCTTTCTTGCAGCACTTTGCCCTCCTGTGCCTGATGCGCCGGCTTTGGGGCGCCGGTCAGGACAAGCTGGTAAGGTCTTGAAGCTGCGGCCCTTGTAACGGTTCCTCCCCTCTGTTAATTTTTTGGGGCACTCACAATTCTCAGGTGGCGAAATCGGTCACGAAGGGCGCACCATGAGGGCCGGTCTGTACGCTCAAAAATTGCTCTTCCCCGATTCCGAAGTCCAGCCGGCACGGGTCGAGACAACCTCCACCTTTGGGGATAACATGCGGTTGCCGGTCCACCGCTGGTTCCGATACAGCGCTGGCTTCTCGGCTCAGTGGGCTGAGGCCGTTATAGCCGATGCCCAGCGCTCAGGCCGCGTAATCGTTTTCGACCCATTTGCAGGGGCGGCGACAACGCTGCTTGCCGCAGAGAGGCTGGGGGTCGAATGCTACGGTGTGGAGGCGCACCCGTTCGTCTCCCGGATCGCGAGGGCCAAGTTGCTGTACCGCTCCGACCCGGACGCCTACCTGGAGCGGGCCAGAGAGGTGAAGCGCCAGGCGGCCCGTCTGCGCGGCCTGGGGTGTGAATATCCGGCCTTGATTCACAAGTGCTTCAGCCCCGCGGCGCTGGAGTGCCTCGACCACCTCCGCCGCGCCTGGCAGTCGCTGCACGACAACACACCGGCCTCCGAGTTGGTTTGGCTAACGCTGGTGGCCATCCTCCGACCGGTCTCACACGCCGGCACGGCACCCTGGCAGTACGTCCTTCCCCGGAAAGCGAAGAAGGCCCCCCTGGAGCCGGCAGCGGCCTTCGATCTGATGACACGGACTTTTGCCGCCGACATGTGGGAGACGCGCGCGGTGACCGGACCGCGCGCCGTCCTCGTTGAGGGCGACGCCCGGAGTTGTGAGGGGGTGCCCAACGGTTCGGTGAACCTGGTGGTTACCTCGCCGCCTTACGCCAACAATTATGACTATGCCGACGCCACTCGGCTGGAGATGTGCTTCCTGCGGGAGATCGACGGCTGGGGTGACTTGCAAGGGGCCGTGCGGCACCGGCTGATCCGCTCTTGCTCCCAGCACGTACCGGAGAGTGCCGTCAACCTGGACGAAGTCCTCGCCGCCCCCGAGTTGGCACCGATCCGCTCCGACCTCACACGTGTATGCCGGCAATTGGATCGGGTGCGTCGGACCAAGGGTGGCAGGAAGACTTACCACTTGATGGTGGCCTGCTACTTCCTGGATATGGCTCAAGTCTGGCAGGCCCTGCGACGGGTCTGCCGGCGCCCGTCCCGGGCCTGTTTCGTACTGGGCGACTCCGCGCCTTATGGCGTCTACGTTCCGGTGATGGAGTGGATCGGGGCACTGGCCCAAGCGGCCGGCTTTGACTCCTTTGCGTTTGAGAAGACCCGGGACCGGAATGTGAAGTGGAAGAATCGGAAGCACCGGGTCCCGCTCTGCGAAGGCCGGCTCTGGGTCCGGGGATAACGGGATGGCCGAGTCATTTGCCCACAAGTGGGGCCAAATCATCGGCAACCTGTTCCAGGACTCGCTGCGCGAAGTTCTCCAAGAGGTCGCCGACCGGCAGGGACTGTACCTGGATTACCCGCGGCATCGACCGGCCCGGCCCGGCAAGAAGGTCTCGTGGCAAGACCGACAGGGCAACTGGCACGATCTCGACTACGTTTTCGAGCGGGGCGGCACCGACGAGGTCAAGGGCCTGCCAGCGGCCTTCATCGAGACCGCCTGGCGCCGCTACACGAAGCATTCCCGGAACAAGGCCCAGGAGATCCAGGGCGCCGTCCTCGCCCTGGCAGAAGCGTACAGCCACTTGCGACCCTTCCTGGGCATCGTACTGGCCGGCGTGTTTACGCCGGGCTCGCTGAACCAGCTCCGGTCATGCGGGTTCGCCGTCGCCCATATCCCTTACAGCACCATCGTCCAGGCGTTTGCGGCCGTGGGTATTGACGCGGCCTTCAACGAGGACACGCCGGAGAGGAGCTTCCGTCACAAGGTACGACAGTACAAAGCCCTGACCGACAAGCACAGGCAGCGGATCAAGGAACACTTGCTGTCCGCGGACCAGTCGCCGATGAAGGAGTTCTTGGCCGCGCTGGACGCTTCCCTATCTCGTGGGGTGCTGGGGGTCACGGTAATCGTTCTGCACGGTCAACCGCGGCAGCTGGTAACGGCCGCTGACGCGATCGCCTACCTGAAAACGTATGCCGACGCTCAGGGATGGGCGGCGCCGGCCTCGCGGTACGAGATCCATGTACGTTACAACACCGGCGACGTGATCGACGCCTGCTTTCAGAATAAGGCCGACGCGATCAAGTTCCTTCAGACGTTCACCTAGACGCAACCCTGGGCGGGCGGCTAGGGCGCAGCGCCGCGCTCAGGCGGCCTCGCCGCGGCCCCGGTGGCGCATGGTATTGATGCCGCGCGACGACCGCCGGATGAAGGCCACCAACTCCTGCACCACATCAACCGCGCCCAGCTCCTTCTCCACCCGCTCCAGAGCCCGGCTCAGGATCAGACCGCTGCGAAAGAGAAGGTGAAAGGCCCGGCGGACCGCCTCGATCTGAGGCTTCGTCAGGCCGGCGCGACGCATGCCGATGACGTTCACGCCGCCAACCGCATCCAGGCCCTGTTGGATGATGAACGGCGGGATGTCCTTCGAGGTGGCCGAGTTGCCCGACAGCAGGGCCAGCCGGCCGATCCGCACGAACTGGTGTACCGAGGTATTGCCGGAGAGATAGACATTATCCTCCAGCACGCAGTGGCCGGCCACCAAGGCGCTGTTGGCCAGGATGCAGTGGTTGCCGACCTGGCAGTCGTGGGCGATGTGACAGCCGGCCATAAAGAAGTTGTGGCTGCCGATCCGGGTCACCCCCGAATGGGCGGTGCCGCGGTGGATCGTAACGTGTTCGCGGAAGACGTTGTAATCGCCGATTTCCAGGCGGGTCGGCTCGTTGTTGTACGTTAGCTGCTGCGGCTGCTCGCCCAGCACGGCCCCGCTGAAAACGATATTGCCTCGGCCCATGGTCAGCGGACCGACCAGGTGGGCATACGGCCGCAGCACGCAGCCGGGGCCGACCCGCACCGCTCCCTCGATGACCACAAACGGGCCGACCTCGACCCCGTCAGCCAATTCCGCCTCGGGGGAGATGACGGCGGTGGGGTGGATGCGTGGGGACCCTGCGCTAGCCATGGCGGCCATCTATACGACATCCGGGGCCGGGACGCCAGAGGAGTTTCTGCCGGCCTACTCCCCGCAGACCTCGTCGAGCACTTCCTCGGCCACGTAGATGGGAACCTTGGCGGTGACGGCCAGGGCGATAGCGTCGCTGGGGCGGCTGTCTACCTCGACCAACTCGCCGTTCTGACGGATGCGCAGCTTGGCGAAGTAGGTATGATCGCGCAGCTCACTGATGTAGACGTCGCTTAGCTCGCCGCCCAGGTGGTCGATGACACTGGCCACCAGGTCGTGAGTCAGCGGCCGCGGCGTCGGCAGCCCCTTGACGCGCCGGTCGATGCTGGTCGCCTCGAAGATGCCGATGACGATCGGGAAGCTGCGGTCGCCGTCCACTTCCTTCAGCATGATCACCTGCTGGTCGTGCACTTCGCTGATGATGATCCGCTTTAACTCCATTTGGACAGGCATGGCCGCCTCTCTTTGTCGGTCAGCTGGCGAAATACGTACCGTCCATGGAGGGCAGGAATGGTGCGTCCGGTCGAACGTCTTGCCTGGGTGTCGGTCTCCGTGGGGAAAACCTGACGCGCATTATAGAACCTAGCGGCAAAAGGGGTCAAGCAGCGGACCGGCTGAGTCATCCCCCGTTAGCACCAACTGTCAGCCGGTGCCACGGCACAGGGTTCCCCCCTCACCCTTACCCTCTCCCCCCTGCGGGGGGAGAGGGGAGAAGAGTCTCCCCTCGCCCCGTTTCG
>DATLYH010000106.1:0-34465 GCA_035575035.1 Gemmataceae bacterium | reverse complement strand
GTCCGTAGTCGGTAGTTGGTAGCCGTCGGCCGAGGCGAGTTGGTTCATGTCCCACCGGCCCGCTGACGCGGGCCGCTCGCTAGAACCGGCCCGCTGACGCGGGCCGCTCGCCCACCGGCCCGCTGACGCGGGCCGCTCGCTAGAACCGGCCCGCTGACGCAGGCCGCTCGCTAGGACCGGCCCGCTGACGCGGGCCGCTCGCCCACCGATGCGGACGGTCTTGCTACGGACTATGGGCTACCGACTACGGACTAGGCGGCCCCACGGCTCGGACAGCGTATGCTCCAGGCGCCGACCTGGCCCCTGCCTAGCGCAGCACCTCCCCCAGCTTGATGCGCCAGACCAGGCGAAGGGCAGCCAGGCCGGACAGCAGCGCCATGGCCAGGGTGACGCTGCCGGCGGCCGCGAGCAGCCAGGGCGGCAACAGCACCTTGGTTCGGGCGGCGGCCTCGGCCAACTCGGCCAGCAGCCAGACTGTCGGCAGGGCCAGGGCGACGCCGGCGATACCGACCCAGAAGGCGATGGCTAGCACGATCGAGGCGATCCGCAGCCGCGAGATGCCCTGGGCCCGCAGCACCGCGTATTGCGGCAGCGAGGCTGCCGTCGCCCCATAGAGGGTCTGGCCGGTGACCACCGCGCCGACCAGCAGCCCCAGCGCCGCCGCCAATCCCAACGCCACCCCTGCCCGGGTTTTGGTCAGCCAGTGCCACTGCGAGCGCCGGGAGAAGCTATCCTTGCTGAATGCCGACATATCCTTGTAGCGCCCCTGCAGCCGCTCCGCCACGATCGGGGCATCAGCGGGGCGGCGACAGCGGGCCAGCAGGTAAGTGGTCTGGTCAGGCCGCAGACGAAGCAGCGACCGGGCCGTCTCCAGCGAACAGAAGACGTATGGCCCGCCCAGGCTTTTCAGGCCGCTGACCAGCCCGACGACACGCACGCGCCGGCCGTTAATTTCGGCGTAGTCCCGTATCCCCTCGATGCCGAGTCGGCTTAGCTCCGACTGATCGACCACGATCGTGTCGGGTTCGGCCAGGCGGGCGCGGAGCTCCGGCCCCAGCTGCTCAGGAGCCCCCAGCGACCCTTTGTGCAGGCGCGTGCCGATGACGGTGCAGGTCTCGATTTGATGGCTGCGCTCGCTGCGCCAGAAAGCAAAGTTGAGCAGGCACGGTTCGACGCGGACCACCTCCGGCTGCCGGGCCACGCGGGTCAGCCAGCCCTCGGGGATGGGCCGACCCAGATCGACGCTGAGCACGCCGGGGTAGCCGACCCAGACATCGGCCGAGCTGTGATCGACCGGGATGGAGGTCAGGGTGAACAGGCCGAGCAGCAGCCCGCACTGTAGGGCGATCAGCAGGGCACTGAAGGCCACGGCCACGATGGCCGGCAGGTAGCGGAGCCGTTCGTGCCAGATGATGATCAGGGAGTAGGGCATCTCCAAGGCCTCGGCCCGCCCCGCGCCGGCGCCTTCCGAGACAACCTTGTCCCGCTGGCAGGCGGGAGCCTGAACGTTCCGGCTTCCTCCGGTTTGCCTGGTCGCCCCATTATAACACACCTGCCCGGTATGCAAGCGGGCGCTTCGGGCGCTGACCAGGCCCGCTGCTCAACACCAGGCCCCACACGGCAAACAGCCGCCTCTCCTTGTCACCTACAGGAAACTGACCAAAGCGTGACGCAGCCGTCCGAGGAAAACGAACGGAGCGGGCCCCGGTCAGGGACCGCCCCGGGTGGTCGATCCAGGGATGGGAGGTTATGGCGCATACAGTTGCCGGACCCGGCGGGCGATCAGCCGATCCGTCAGCCGCGGGAACAACCGGTTGAAGCGGAGCAGCCAGCGGGCATCCCGGCCGATGATCGTCTCGGCGCGGTTGCGCTCCAGCGCTCGCAGGACGGCGTCGGCCACCTGCTCGGGCGGCATGCCGCGGTCAAACGCGATCTTCATCCGGCCGGTGTTGCGCAGCAGGTGGCGGGGCAGGTCGCTGCGCGTCAGGCCCGGCAGGACCAGCAACACGTCGATGTCGAAGCGGGCCATCTCGCCGCGCAGGGCCTCGGTCAGGCCGCACAAGGCGAACTTGCTGGCGGAGTATTCCGTCCAGGCCGGCAGTCCACGCCGCCCACACATCGAGGCGATGTTGACAATGGCCGGCTGCTGCCCCTGGGCCAGGACCGGGATGAACAGCCGCATCAACTCGGCCGGGGCAAAGAAGTTCACCTCCATGATCCGGCGGAGAACCTCCTCCGATGAGTCGGCGAAGTGACCGAAGCTGCCGATGCCGGCGTTGTTGATCAACACGTCCAGGCCGCCGAAGTGCTCAATGGCGATTTCCAGGAGGCGCTGCCGGTCTATCTCCGAGGTGACGTCGGCCGGCACCGCGACCGCCTCGCCGCCGCGACCGGTCAGGGCCCGGGCCAGGTCTTCCAGTTTGTCCCCCGAGCGGGCCGCCAGGATCACCCGGGCGCCGCGGCCGACCGCCTGCTCGGCCAACGACCGGCCGATGCCGCTGGAAGCGCCGGTGATCAGAAAGCGCCGCTGGGCCAACTGCCGCATCATGGGATATTTCTCTCCTCGATTGCCGGGCCTTGCTGTCTTTCCTCACCCCTCCCACCATAACTCAACCTGGGCACAGCGCGGAAGGCGGCTAGGGAAAAACGAACGGCCGCCTGGACCGGGACATCCCTGCGTCCGGCACGTCCGTCAGGCTCGGCAGCCGACGAAGGCCCGGACATGGCTTGCTCCCTGTATCTACGGGGACGGTTCTTCCCGGGAGAGGACGCCGCCCCCCGGCGCGAGGCGGGAGTCGGTCTGCACGCGCTGGATGATGACGCGCTCCACCCTGGGGAGGCGCGAGACCGCCTCGGCGAAGTCAAGCATGTCTTCCCAGCGGGCCACCGTGCCATAAAGATGGACCGCGCCCCCCTGGACCTGCGGATGAATCTGTTGGTAACGCGGGTCGGTCTGCCGCAGTTGTTCGATCAGCAGCGGCAGGCTGGAGAAAGTCTCCGGCGGCGCGCGATCGGTCGATGCCGGGACGGGTGGCAGAAGGGCGACCGCCTCCGCCAGGCCGCGCGGGTAGCCCGGACGGCTCACCCCGGCCGCTCGCCAGTCTCGGCCGGCGCCGCGCGGGGCCTTGAGCGTTTGCCCCGGAGCCACTCCTGCTTCGCCGGGCCGGCCCATCAGGGCGCCGGCCGACCGCGGCTCCAGCGGCAGCAGGGGGGGCCGCAGCGGCTCGCGGGAAAGGGGCGGTTCGGCCGTCGGGTCGTCCGCCGGGCGGATGTACATCTGGCTGCGGATGTCGAGCAGTCCCTGCACTTGTCGCAGTCGTTCCACGGCCCGGCGGGCCGCAGCCTCCGACGGGACCGGTCCCCAGACCGTGGCCACGCCTTGCCGGACGCTGACACCCAGGTTCAACGGGGCGAGCAGCTCATCCTGCGTCAGGACCTGGCGGGCCTGGAGCGTCAGCTGCGAGTCGCGCAGGCTGGGGCGGGAACTGCCGGGTGAGGGGGGTGGGCCGGCGAAAAGCTCGGCAGGTAGGAGCAGGATCAACATTACAAGGATGCCGCAGACCCCGGCCGGTCCCGGTGGTTTACCTTGCCGCGGAAGCGAGTGGCCCGGCGGGATGGAAGCAGCGGCGTACATGTCGGTCCCGTGGTGGCGCCCCGGCGAATGGCGGCTTCCGCCGGCGGCTTTAACCTTTCCATTGTGGCGACGTGGCGTTTTCCGGAAAATGGTCGGGCGGCCCGGTTGGAGCGGTTTTTGCCGCCGACAGGTGGACCAGAGCACGACATGCCGGCTTTGCCGCCTCTCAGACATGGATGGCCCGCCGGTCAACGGCCAGGGCCGCCTCGCGGATGGCCTCGGACAGGCTGGGGTGGGCGTGGCAGGTACGGGCGATGTCCTCGGCACTGCCGGCAAATTCCATGAAGGTGACCGCCTCGGCGATCAGGTCGGAGGCCCGCGGGCCAAGGATGTGTACCCCCAGCAGCCGGTCGGTGCGGGCGTCGGCAATCACCTTGACCATCCCGTCCGCCTCATCCAGGCAGCGTGCCCGGCCGCTGGCGCTGAAGGGGAACTTGCCCACGCGGTACTCCCGGCCGCTCTCCTTGACCTGCTCCTCGGTCAGCCCGACGCTGGCCAGCTCCGGCCAGGTGTAAATCACACTGGGGATGGTCTGGTAATTGACGTGTGTCTTCCGGCCCGCCAGCCGCTCCACGACCGCGATCCCCTCCTCCTCCGCCTTGTGGGCCAGCATCGGGCCGGCGACCAGGTCGCCGATGGCGTAGATCCCCGGCACCGTGGTCTGTAAGTTTTCATCGACCACCACTCGCCCCGTCCCCTCCTCCAGCTGGACGCCGATTTCCTCCAGGCCCAGCCCCGTGGTGTACGGCCGCCGACCCACCGCCACCAGTACCTTGTCCCCCTGGAAGAGCACCTCCCGATCGCGTGCCATGGCATTGACGATCACCTCGCCTCCCTGGGTGGAAGCGCCGGTGACGCGGGTTTCCAGATGGAATACCAGCCCCTGCCTGGCCAGCGCCTTGTGCAATGCCGCAGCAATTTCCTGGTCCGCCCCGGCCACGATGCGCGGCAAGAACTCGACGACCGTCACCTTGGAGCCAAGGCGGTTCCAGACCGAGCCCAGCTCCAGCCCGATGTAACCGGCGCCGACCACGATCAGATGCTCGGGCACCTTGTCGAAGGACAGCGCCTCGGTGGAGCTGACGATCGAGACGCCGTCGAACGGCAGGGCCGACAGACTGGCCGGCTCACTCCCGGTCGCCAACACGATCGACTTTCCTTCCAGGATGACGGCCTCTTCCTTGGCGCTTTTGACGATGACCTTGCCCCCTGGACCGAGCCGAGCCGTGCCGTGGATGAAGGTTATCTGGTGCTTTTTGAAGAGGTAGGCGAGGCCGTCGGTGAGTCCCTTGACGACGTGGTCCTTGCGGGCCATCATCGCCTTGAGGTCAAACTTCACGTCGCCGATCTGAATGCCGTGGCGGGCGAGGCGCGAACGGGCCAGGGCGAACAGCTCGCTGGAGTCGAGCAGCGCCTTACTGGGGATGCAGCCGATATTCAGACAGGTGCCACCCAGCACCGGGCGCTTATCGACACAGGCAACCTTCAGGCCGAGTTGAGCCGCCCGGATGGCGGCGACGTAGCCGCCGGGACCGGCCCCGATCACAACCAGGTCATAGCGCTCCGCCATCGGCCCCCTCACCCCCAACCCCTCGCCCCCACAGGGGAGAGGGGAGAAGTAATTGCCCCCTCACCCCCAACCCCTCGCCCCCACAGGAGGAGAGGGGAGAAGAATGGCCCGGAGTTTAGTTCAACCGGTCCAGGACCGCCTGGAGCCGCTTGCGCGCCTCCGCGGCCGGACCGTCCTCGGTCCCCTTCTCGATCACAATCTCTCGGAACGGCGCGTCCTTCATATCACATAGTGTGCCGTCGCCGTACAGCTTCCACCGCTTGTCGCGGACATAGCGGCGGTCCTGCAACTGGACGTACACCCATTCGCGCGGGTTGCCCGGTCGGCCCAGGAGCTGGGGGACAAAACTCCGACCGTCGAGGACCACGCCGGACGGCGGCTTGGCCCCCGCCAGCTCGACCAGCGTGGGGAAGAAATCACTGAAATCGACCAGGTCGCTGCAAACCCGGCCCGCGGCAATGGTCCCTTTCCAGCTGACAATCAGCGGCACCCGGGTGCCGCCCTCCTGCATTGATCCCTTGCGGCCGTCAATAGCCTTGCCGCCGATTGTGTCGGTACCGGGCGTGCCGTTGTCACTGGTGAACAGGATCACGGTCCGCTCCAGCAACTTCTGCCGCCCCAGCTCCTCGACGAGTTTGCCGACCAGTTTATCCATGTAGGCCACCATGTCGCGCCGCAGGTCCTTGCTTCCCGGCGGGCTATCCGGCGTCCGCATGATCGGTCCGTGCACCAGGACCATCGGGCAATACAGGAAGAACGGCCGGTCCTTATGGCGGCTGATGAAATCAACGGCGAACTCGTGGCACAGGTCGGGCCCGTACCGGTCCTCGACGCCGCGGAGCAGCTCGCCGTTCTTGTAATAGCGGGGCTTCCAGTACCGGCCGGGGCTGTCTGACGAATCCCAGACCAGGTACTCGTCCCAGCCCCACCGCCGCGCGTCCTCGGGCGAGTTCAGGTAGCTGAGTTGGTTCCACTTGCCGGCGAACGCGGTCGTGTATCCCGCTTCCCGGAGGACACGGGCAACGCAGACCTCCCGGTCCGGCGTGACCTTCTTGCCCGTGTTATTGCCGGTCATGCCGGTGCGGAAGGCGTAGCGGCCGGTAAGCAGACAGGCGCGCGACGGCCCGCACAGGGCCATCGAAAAGCAGTGCTCGAAACGGACGCCGCTTTGGGCCAGGGCATCGATCTGCGGCGTCTGGTACTTGTCGCTGCCGTAGCAGCTGAAGCCGCCGATGCCGATGTCGTCCACCATGATAAGAACGATGTTGGGGCGCTGCTCGGCGGCGGCTACCGTCCCGCTGCCAAGGGCCGCCAGCGCGCCGCCCACGAGCAGTGCCCAGAGACACGGGAAACCCCATCGCTTGCTATCCATGTGCGGCTCCTTCTTGGTTGAATGGTTGCCGATTGCTACGAGCCGTCCGCCAGCGCCGCCGTCACGATCCGCTGGGCCTCGGCCACGATGGCGTCAAGGTGGTCCGGGCCCTGGAAGCTCTCGGCGTAGATTTTATAGATGTTCTCCGTGCCCGACGGCCGGGCCGCGAACCAACCGTTCGCCGTGATAACCTTCAGCCCACCGATCGGGGCATTGTTGCCCGGCGCCCGGGTGAGCTTGGCGATGATCGGCTCGCCGGCCAGCGTCGCCGTCTTCACCGCCTCAGGAGTCAGCCCCTGCAACCGGGCCTTCTGCTCCGGCGTGGCCGGTGCGTCGAGACGGGTGTAATACGGCGTCCCGAAGGTAGCCGTCAACTCTCGGTAGTGCTCGCCTGGGTCCTTGCCGGTGATGGCGGTGATCTCCGCGGCCAACAGGTCCATGATGATGCCGTCCTTGTCGGTGGTCCAGACGGTGCCGTCCTGCCGCAGGAAGCTGGCCCCGGCGCTCTCTTCGCCGCCAAAGCAGTACGAGCCGTCGAACAGCCCCGGGGCAAACCACTTGAAGCCGACCGGCACCTCCGCCAGCCGACGGCCCAAGGCCTGCACCACTCGGTCAATCAGGCTGCTGCTGACTAGCGTTTTGCCGACCGCGGCGTGGGCCGGCCAGCGGGGCCGGTGAGTGAGCAGATAACGGATGGCGACGGCCAGGAAGTGGTTGGGATTCATCAGTCCCGCCGACGGTGTGACGATCCCGTGCCGGTCGGCGTCCGGGTCGTTGCCGAAGGCGACCCGGTAGCGGTCCTTCAATCCGACCAGGCCGGCCATGGCGTAGGGACTGGAGCAGTCCATCCGGATCTTGCCGTCGTGATCCACCGTCATGAAGCCGAACGTCGGATCGATCCGGGGGTTGACCACCGTGATCTTCAGGTCGTAGACAGAGGCAATCGGCTCCCAGTAGCGGACCGAGGCGCCGCCGAGCGGATCCACGCCCAGCTCCAGCCCGGCGGCGCGAACAGCATCCAGATCAACGACGTTCCGCAGATCGTTGACGTAGGGAAGGATGAAGTCTTCCTGGCGCGTCGTCGGGGCTTGCAACGCCCTTGCGAAGGGGATGCGCTTGACCGCGGCGTTGCCGGCTCGGAGAAGATGGTTGGCGCGCTCCTGGATCCAACGAGTAACATCGGTGTCGGCGGGGCCGCCGTTGGGCGGGTTGTACTTGAAGCCGCCGTCCTCCGGCGGGTTGTGCGACGGCGTGATGATGATGCCGTCGGCGAGGTGCTCCCGGCGGTCGCGGTTGTAGACCAGAATCATCCGCGAGATGACCGGCGTCGGGGTGAAGCCATCGTCGCGCTGGATGACGGTCGTGACGCCGTTGGCGGCGAGCACTTCCAGGGCAGTGCGCTGGGCCGGTCCCGACAGCGCGTGGCTGTCCTTACCCATGAAAAGGGGGCCGTCGATTCCCTGGCTCTGACGGTACTCGCAGATCGCCTGGGTGATGGCCTGGATGTGCGCCGCGGTGAAGGTGCCGTCGAGCGGCGTACCGCGATGGCCGCTGGTGCCGAAGCTGACCAGTTGGCGCGGGTCGCTCAGATCGGGCCGGCGCTGGTGGTACTCCCGCTCCAGCCGGGCCACGTCAACAAGCAGGTCGGCGGGGGCCGGCTTGCCCGCCAGCGGATGGATGGCCATGATTTCCTCCCATTGGTATCCCCGGACTACGGTATGGGGCACGGCTCGGCTTTCCAGATGTCGGCGGCGTATTCCCGGATGGTGCGGTCGCTGGAGAACTTGCCGGCACCGGCTATGTTGAGGATCGCCTTGCGCGCCCAGGTCTCGGGATCGCGGTACAGCTCGCCGACACGGGTCTGGGCCTCGATGTAGGGCTTCAGGTCAGCCAGGTGTACGTAGTAGTCCCCCTGCGTCAGCAGCATGTCCCGGATTGGGCCGAAGATGCCCGGCTCGTAGCGGCTGAAGTGGTCCGTGAAGATCAGGTCGAGCGCCTGGCGTGTCTCCGGCTCGTTCTCGTAGTGCCACCGGCTATACCAGCCGCGGCTGTTCGGCACCTGGTCCGCTGTCAGGCCGAAGAGGAAGAAGTTCTCTTCGCCCGCCTCCTGGGCCATTTCGATGGTCGCGCCATCGCGGGTGCCGACGGTCAACGCGCCGTTCATCATGAACTTCATGTTGCTGGTGCCGCTGGCCTCGTAGCCGGCAGTGGAGATCTGCTCTGACACGTCGGCGGCGGGGATGATCCGCTCTGCCAGCGATACGTTGTAGTCGGGCAGGAAGAGCACCTTCAGCCGGCCGCGCATCGCCGGGTCGCCGTCGATCGTGCCGGCGACATTGTTGATCAGTTTGATGATCAGCTTGGCCAAGCGGTACGCCGGCGCCGCCTTGCCGGCGAAGAAGAAGGTGCGCGGCGGCACATCGAGCTTCGGGTCCTGGCGGAGGCGGTTGTACAGGACAATGATGTGCAGAATGTTGAGCAGTTGCCGTTTGTACTCGTGGATGCGCTTGACCTGGCAGTCGAAGATCGTGTCCGGATCGACCTGCTGCCCAGTCGTTGACCGGACCCAATCGGTGAAGCGGGCCTTCGCCTGCCGCTTGGCCTGGCGGAACTTCTCGCGGAAGGCGGGGTCCTCGGCCAGGGGGCGGAGTTTGCGGAGCTGCTCCAGGTCGGTGGGCCAGCCGTCGCCGATCGCCTCGGTGATCAGCCGGGCAAGCGGCGGGTTGGCCAGCAACAGCCAGCGCCGCGGCGTGACGCCGTTGGTCTTGTTGTTGAAGCGCTGGGGGAACATCTCGGCGAAGTCGGCCAGCGTCTTCTGGCGGAGCAGCGTCGAGTGGATGGCGGAGACGCCGTTGGTGCTGTGGGTGCCGACAACCGCCAGGTGGGCCATGCGCACCTGGCGCGTCGGCGTCTCCTCGATCAGGCTCATGCGCCGGACCCGATCGCCATCGCCGGGGTAGCGGGCCCGCACCTCGTTGAGGAAGCGGCGGTTGATCTCGTAGATGATTTCCAGCTGCCGCGGCAGCAGCGTCTCGAAGAGCGTGACCGGCCACTTCTCCAGGGCCTCGGGAAGGAGGGTGTGATTGGTGTAGGCCAGCGTTCGCACGGTCAGGTCCCAGGCCTCATCCCAGCCGAGGTGGGCGTCGTCGAGGAGGAGGCGCATCAGTTCGGCCACGGCAAGGGAGGGGTGAGTGTCGTTGAGCTGGATGGCTACCTTGTCGGGCAGGGCGTGCCAGTCGTTGTTGCCGCGGCGGAAGCGGGCGATGATGTCGGCCAGCGAGCAGGCGACCAGGAAGTACTCCTGGGCGAAGCGGAGCCCTCGGCCGGCGGGGGTAGAGTCGTCGGGGTAAAGGACGCGGGTCAGGTTCTCGGCCACCACCCGATCGTGTACCGCGTCGAAGAACTCGCCGCTGCTGAACTCGCCCAGGTCAAAGAAGTCCGGTGAAGCCGCCTCCCAAAGGCGGAGCGTATTGATGGTCTTGCCGCCGTAGCCGACGACCGGCCGGTCGTGGGGGATGCCTAGCAGGGTGGTGGGATGGCCGCCGACCAGCTGAGGAACGCCGTTGCGCACCTGGACGGTAGCGTTAACGTGGACGTGTACGGTTTCGCCCGGGCGGACCACCTCCCACGGGTCGGGCCGGCGCAGCCAGTTGTCGGGGCTCTCGACCTGATAGCCATCCTTGATCTCCTGACGGAAGATGCCGTACTCGTAGCGCAGGCCATAGCCGATCGCCGGGATCTGGAGCGTGGCCAGCGAGTCGATGAAG
The DNA here is from genome assembly GCA_035575035.1 of Gemmataceae bacterium. Lineage (GTDB taxonomy): Bacteria > Planctomycetota > Planctomycetia > Gemmatales > Gemmataceae > DATLYH01. The sequence goes on along the minus strand of DATLYH010000106.1, from coordinate 24,122 downwards.
CAGGCGGCCAGCCGGCCCAGGCCGCCGTTGCCCAGGCCGGCATCCGGCTCCTGCTCGACGACGGCGGTCCAGTCCTGCCGCGGGTCGGAGCGGAGGTCCTCGCGGACGAAGTCTTCGACTCCCAGGTTGATGATGTTGTTGACCAGCGACCGGCCGATGAGAAACTCCATCGACAGGTAGTAGACGCGCTTGGGGTTGACCCGGTCGTGGGTTTCTTGGGTCAGCAGCCAGCGCTGCGTCAGCAGGTCGCGGAGCGACCGAGCCACCGCCTCGAACCGCTCGCGCTGGCTGGCCCGTTCCAGGCTGACAACATGGTCAAAGACGACATGGCGGTCGTAATAATCGCTGTGCGCGAAGTGGAACGGCCCGCACTCGTACTGTTTGAGGATGTCTGCGCCCATGGTCGATCCCCGTAGGTGGATGGCCCAGGCGGCCGTTCCTTGGCCGGTCCCGCGGCACGCTGGTAGTCTGATGATTATAACGGTTCCGGATGAGGCGTGCCGCGAATAGTGGCTGTCGCGCGCCGGGCAACGAACGCTCTTCCCAACACACCGCCCCTGACGGGGCCTGTGGCTCGCCTTCCGAAAACTCTTTGACTCTGCGGCCCGGGGTAGGTATTTTCAATTCCTGTAGTCCTTCTTTCTCCTGCAAATACTGCAGCGGTTCGTCGCCCTTGTCATCCCCATCTGGAGGAGTGTCATGCGGCAAATACCATCCGGTGCCCGGGGCGGTCGAGAAGGGTTCACCCTGATCGAACTCCTGGTCGTTATTGCTATCATCGCCATCCTGATTGCGCTCTTACTGCCGGCGGTGCAGAAGGTGCGCGAGGCGGCTAACCGCGCCAAGTGTTCCAACAATCTCAAGCAAATGGCCCTCGCCTGTCACAATTACCAACAGACGACCGGCGAGATGCCCTACGGTCGGAAGTACGACATCTGGGACACTTACACCTGGACGCAACTGATCCTCCCCTATATCGAACAAGATGCCATCTACCAGGGATACTGGACGCTCCCCCAGACCGGCTACCGGACATCCTACCCCGGGCCGAACGGGCCGATCGGTGATGATGCCCGACTGCGGCAGTCGCGGCACGCCCTGATCCCGCTCTACCTTTGCCCTAGCGACAAGGGACCACAGGGGAATGAGCTAGGCACTACCCAGTTCGGACACCTGCGCGGCAACTACCGCGGCTGCGTCGGCAGCGGCGACATGTACGGCAATCCGACCGATTCGACGGCTGGGCCGTGGGGCGTCGGCGTCTTTGGCGTTCGCGCCGGCCAGAGTTTCGATGGCGGCCCTCCCAAGACCACTGGAGCGCGGATCACCGACATCATTGACGGAACCTCCAACACCTTGTTGCTGTCGGAAGGGGTCGTGCCCATCCAGTCAGCCGGATGGGGCGGACCGATCGGGGCCCACATCTACGGCAACATGGGCGGGGCACTGTTCTCGGCCAGCCTGACGCCGAACTCCACCGCCGCGGATCGACCGATCGGCCCCTGCCCGACTTTTGACCCGTCGTACCGCGAGCCATGCTTGTCGCTGGGCGGCAACGCCTGGTGGACCCCGAGCGCCCGAGGGGCCCACGTCGCCGCCCGCAGCAAGCACCCCAACGGGGTAAACGTCGCCTTGGCCGATGGCTCGGTCCAGTTCATTTCCAATGGGATTAACCAGAGTATCTGGCGGGCGATGGGAACCCGCAACGGCGGCGAAACAGTCACCCTTCCGTGAGACCGGAGGACGTGCGACTCATGCTCCGCACATGCAGCGCCCCATCCGTTCCGCCGGCCCTGGTGCTGGTGTTGCTGGCCGGCTGCGGCGGCGGCAACACCGCCACCCTCACCGGGGAAGTGACCTACGACGGTCAGCCGGTGGCAGAGGGATACGTCACGTTCTTGCCGGCCGATGGCCAGGGACCGGCTGCCGGCGGGCGGATCGCCAACGGCCGCTACACGGTCGAGAACCTGACTCCCGGTCCTAAGGTGGTGAAAATCGAGGCCGTCAAGGAGGTGCCGTTCGCTCGCAGCAGCGAGGAGATGGCCAAGCGGGCCGCCGAGAACAAGGCGAAAGGAGACGGCTCAGGGTTGATCGACCCGGCCGACATTATCCCGCCGCATGCGGAGGGGAACAACGCCAAGGTAGAGGTCAAGCCGGGCAAGCATACGGTCGATTTCCACCTGAAGAGGCCGGCCCGGTCCAGGGGAAGGTAGCCGGCATCGACTCGAAAGCCTCACGGAAGAGAGGGCCCAAAGGAGAGGCGACTCCCGCACCGATACCTAAAGACTCTTCCTTTCCTCTTGCCATCCCCCAACCGGCCGCGTTAACTGACGGAGTGACCTGTCACTCAGGTCCGCCGTCCTCTCCCCCGGGAGGGGGAAGGGGTAACGGCGTCCAAACCTTCACGGGAGGAGCTGCCGATGAAAAGCGCTTTCTGGCCGGCCCTGCTGGGCTTCGCGGCCCTGGCGGCCGCCCTCGGCCTGGCCGAGGCGAAGGCCGGGGCCGACGACAAGGGGACGGTGGTGGAGATCGACGGCCTGAAGTCACGTGCCCCGGCGGAGTGGCAGGAGGAGAAGCCGACGACCAAGTTCCGGCTGAAGCAGTTCCGGCTTCCCAAGGTCGGTGAGGACAAGGAAGACGCCGTGCTGCTGGTGATCCACCTGGAGGGTCAGGGCGGCTCGGCCGAGGAGAACGTCACCCGCTGGAAGGGGATGTTCATCCCGCCGCCGGGCAAGTCGATTGATGAGGCATCCGAAGTGAAGAAGTTAAAGGTCAGCGGTGTGCCGGTGACCTACGTGGACGTGCGGGGCACCTACAAGGGGGCACCGTTCGAGAAGCTGCCGCCCAAATCCGACTTCCGGATGTTGGCGGTCTACTGGGACAGCAAGGGGGGCCCTTACTTCTTCCGGCTGGTCGGCCCTGCCCGGACGGTGGAGCATTACAAGAAGGGATTCGATGAGTGGCTGATGGGATTCAAATGAGGGCCGGTGGTAATCCGCGGCCGGCTCCCCTCACCCCCGACCCCGCTCTCCCCCACGGGGAGAGGGGAGCATCTTGGTCTCCCGCTCCCTCCCAGGGGGAGAGGGGGGATTTTCTTTTCCCCTCTTCCCCTTCAAAGGAGGCGAGAGGAAGGGCGGGCCGCTGAGTGCCGTCATGGCTGAGGACTTCCTGGATTACGAGTTGCCTGCCCGCCTGATCGCCCAGGAGCCTTGCCCCGAGCGTGACCAGGCGCGGCTGATGGTGCTGCGTCGGGCGGATGGTGCCATCGAGCATCATATCTTTCATGAACTGCCCGAGCTGCTTTCGCCCGGCGACCTGCTGGTGCTGAACGACACGCGCGTGCTGCCGGCCCGGCTGCTGGGGCGCCGCGCCCGCACCGGCGGCAAGTGGGAGGGCCTGTTCCTGCGTCAGACGCCGGATGGGACATGGGAAATCCTCTGCCAGACGCGCGGCCGACTGACCGAAGGCGAGACGATCCTCGTGGAACCGGGGCCGCTGGAGCTGCGCTTGCTGAGCCGGACGCCGGAGGGTCACTGGCTGGCCCGACCGTCTGAGCCGGGTTCGCCGCTGGAGCTGCTGGAGCGTCATGGCCAGGTGCCGCTGCCGCCATACATCCGCAAGGGCCGGGCCTCGGCCGCCGATCGCGAGCGCTACCAGACGGTGTTCGCCGGCCGGCCGGGCGCCGTCGCTGCACCGACAGCCGGGCTGCACTTCACGCCGCGGGTCTTCAAGCGTCTCCAAGAGCGCGGCATCGGCTGGACCTTCATTACCTTGCACATCGGCCTGGGCACTTTTCAGCCGATCCAGGTGGAAGACTTCCGTCAACACCGGATGCACCGTGAGTGGGGCGAGTTGCCGGCGGCGACGGCCGAGGCGATTGCCGCCTGCCGGGATCGGGGCGGCCGGGTCGTCGCCGTCGGCACGACGTCGGTGCGGCTGCTGGAGACGGTGGCCGGGGCGGGACCGATCCGCCCCTGGTTCGGCGAGACGGAGTTGTTCATCTACCCGCCGTACTCCTTCAAGGTAGTCGATGCGCTGGTGACCAACTTCCATTTGCCGCGTTCGACGCTGCTGCTGCTGGTCAGCGCTTTCGCCGGCGTTGATCTCACCCGGCGGGCGTATACGACGGCAGTAGAGCAGGAATACCGCTTTTACAGTTATGGGGATGCGATGCTGATCCTCTAAAGGTCGCCGGGCTCCCATGATGAACCGGATTCAAAACGTGAGCATACGGTACGGAAGGCTCAGCCCTGCCGAGGCGGAAGTCTGGGTCACGGTTTATCCCGAGCGCCTCACTTCCGACACCCAGGCCACAGGCCGGCTGATAGGCCCCCGCTGCCCCTACGCGACCACCGTCGAGGTGGCCTACCCCCTCCGCGAGCAGGGGCGCGAGTACGAATCGACCGGAGGGCCCCGCCTGAGCATGCGCGCCATCATCCCGGAAGCGAACCTCTGGGACCCGATAAGTCCCTTCCTTTATCAGTGCTGGCTCGATCTCTGGCAGGGCCGCCAGTGCTGTGATCGGGTGGAGGTAACCTACGGCCTGCGCGTGCTTAACCTCGGGCCGCGCGGCTTGCGCTTGAACGGACACCTGCTGGCGCTCCGCGGGGTTTTAGTCAGCGAGTGCTCCGAGGCGGAGGCCCGCGCGCTACATCAAGCGGGGTACAACACGCTGTTGGTCCCGGCCGGTGCGGACGCCGTCCTCTGGGACCTGGCGGACCGGTTCGGGTTCCTGGTGCTGGTGCGGATTGCCGACCGGGCGCAACTCAAGGCAGAAGTCCAGCGGGCCGAGGCCTTCCGCAAGCACGTCTGCTGCCTGGGCTGGGTGGTAGCGCCCGAAGCCGTGGACCAGGAGTTGGCTGGGATCGTCGCCCAGACCCTTCCGGACCGATTCCGCGGCCAGCTGCTGGGGATGGAACTCAAGCAGCCGCCGGCCGGCCCACTGCCGGAGAAAGTCTCCTTCGTCCTTTGCGAGGAGCACCTGCGGGACCACCTGCCGACCCATTGGCCGAAGCTCGTCTTGCGGAAGCGCGGGGCCGAGGAATTGGTAGGGGAAGCAGCCCTGCCACCGGGCATCCTGGGCTGGATAGAAGCGTAGGTCACGTCCCCGGATACAAGGCGTTCACTGCAAGTTCGACTTCCTCCCGGTCGCCCATGAATGTTGCAGTGAAGTATTGCAGGCAGCCGGCGAAGCCGAGCAGGGGATGGATCAAACGCGCCGGGGTAAAGGCTACCGTTGCCGGCCATTCGCGCTGCTCACGGCCATCGGTCAGCCGCAGCGTCACCGGAGCGTAGCGCAGCGGGATTGAACCGGTGATGGGGCTGGTAGCCGAACCGGTCGGTGCTGTGCTGAGATCCACACCGATGAGGACGGCCAGGGATTCGGGGAGGATCGTGTCATCGGCCGCCGTGTCCAGGAGGGCGGGGCGGACGCGGCTGCCGATCGGCCCGATCACGGTCACGTCTACCAGGGGGCGTGGCCGGACGGTCCGGCCGCCAAGGGAGGGGATCAGCCGCCCCGCCCGTACGAGCTTGTAGCGAAACCGAAGGTTCATAGGATCGTCGATTGGTCGGGGGTCGGGATATACATACCCACCACCCTGCTGGGATCGAGGCCCATTTCTTTCAGGCGCTCCTCCATCTCCAATTCATCGCTGCCGCTGGCCAGAATGCGCGTGCCGTCCAGGGTCCAGGCCACGTATTGCCCGGCATACTTGAGCAGTTCCTCGGCTGGGTACTTGTTGAAGTTCTCTGTAAACAGGTTGGAATCGACCCACGGGATGTCTCTGGGTTGGTTACTCATGGTAAAGGTCTCCCTGAAGGAGTAAATTCAAGCACCGATCTCTGCCAGCGCTCGGGCCAGGTAATCGATGTCCTCTTCGGTGTTGAATGGTCCCGGGCTGACGCGTACTGTCCCTTCCGGGAAAGTCCCCAACGAGCGGTGGATGTACGGGGCGCAGTGCAGTCCGGGCCGCACCGCCACGTCGAAGGCCTGGTCGAGGATGCCGCCGAGTTCCGCCGCGGGGAGTAGCTCGCTGCGGAAGCTCAGCGTGCCGACCCGCCGGGCCGGGTCGCGGTGGCCATAGACTTGATAACCGCCGATCTCCTCCAGCCGCCGCCAGAGCCGTTCGGTCAGCATCACCTCGTGGGCGCGGATGCGCTCGATGCCCTGTTCCTGGACGTACTGGATGCCCGCGGCCAGGCCGGCGACGCCCAGGACATTGGGCGTACCGCCTTCGAGGAAATACGGCAGTTCGCGCGGTTGGGTTTCGCTGGCCGAGTCGCCGCCGGTGCCCCCTTCGCGCCAGGCCCGCACCCTGACGCGTGGACCGGCATACAGGGCGCCGGTGCCGGTCGGTCCCAGGAGCGACTTGTGACCGGGGAACGCCAAGAGGTCAATGGCCATCGCCTGGATGTCGATCGGTACGACGCCGGCCGTCTGAGCGGCATCGACCAGGAAGAGGAGGTCGCGTTCCCGGGCGATGCGGCCCACGTCGGCGATCGGCTGCACGGTGCCGAGCACGTTGCTGGCGTGGGTCAGGGCGATCAGCCGGGTGCGCAGCGTGATGGCGCGGCGGATATCGTCGGGGTCGATGGTGCCGCCGCTGTCGGCCCGGACGCGCGTCAGGGTGATCCGGCCGTCGAGCTCCATCTGCCGCAGCGGCCGGCTGACGCTGTTGTGCTCCAGGTCGGTGGTGATGACATGGTCCCCCTCGGCCAGCACTCCCTTGAAGGCCATGTTGAGCGCGTCGGTGCAGTTGAGGGTGAAAACGAAGCGCTCGGGCCCCTCGCCGTGGAAGAACTGGTTGAGGAGGTGGCGGGCGTCGTCGAGGGCGCGCTCGGCGGCCAGGGCCATCTTGTGGCCGGCCCGCCCGGGGTTGGCCAGACTCTGGCGGGCGAAGCGGTCCAGCGTCTGGTAGACCGTTTCGGGCTTGGGGAAACTGGTAGCGGCGTTGTCGAGGTAGATCATTCCGACTTCCCCGGCAGGTGCTCAGGCCAGCAGTTCGCGCAACCCAATGCGCGCGACTTGCTGCCCTTCAAGCACGAGCGGAAGTGACTTAGGGGTCTTGTAATCTGTGCGCTGGCGGTACGCGGGCCGCTTGCCGGCTCGGGGTTCCGTGTAGACTTCAACTTTTGATTCCGGCAAGTTGACGATCCAGTAGACCGGGATGCCGGCCCGGGCGTACAACCGTCCCTTGCCATCCCGATCTTCCTGCAAGGACGTATCCGAGACTTCAACAACAAGGGGAATGTCATCTGGTTGGGGGTGGCTGGTGAAGTAACGCAAGCCAGGGCCTCGGGCGACTACCAGGTCCGGTTCGGGCTCGCTGTCCAGGGTGGTGATGGCAGACTGGACGCGCAGGATCCATTGGGGCGGCAACCGGGCAAGCAGGGCGGTCTGCACCAACCAGACGGTGCCATCATGAGGTGGGCTGTGCGGCATCTTCGGGACGATCCAGCCTTCGAGCAATTCGACCCGGTCGTCCTTGGTCAAAATGCCGGTTTCAATCATCCGGTGGTATTGCTCTACCGTAAACCGGTAGACCGGGAACGGAGGTACCCAGGGAGTCGGCGACAAGGGGGCCACCACGCTAGCCATGAGGCTGTGTCCTCTCGATGCCGAATATGCTTGACCTGGCACGCCCTTCAGTTTACCAGGCCGCCCCTTCTTCCCCCAAGGTTGGTTAATGCCCGATGTACTTGGCGTACAGCGTCCGCGCCCGGTCCACGTCGCTGGTCCCCTTGATGGTTAGAACTACGGCAGCAATTCCTTCACTGGGATCCGACCGATCTCTTCGCCTTCGATAATCAAGGGCACGGATTCCCCGATGCCGTAATCGTGCTGCTGACTGTACGCAGGCGATTTGCCACCCTTGGGATCGGTGTAGACTTCGACTTTTGATTCCTTGACATTGACGATCCAGTAGACCGGGATGCGTGCGCGAGCATAAATGCGGGCTTTCCTCCCACGATCCTCGAAGAGGCTGGCATCGGCGACTTCGACAAGCAGAGCAATTTCCTTCGGCCGAGGGTGGGCTTTCAGGTAGCGGCGAGCAGGACCAACGACCACGGCCAGGTCCGGCTCCGGTTCGCTGTCTGCCGTGGTGATTGCCGACTGCACCCGGACACGCCAACCGCTTGGCAGGAGTTCTTCAAGGGCCTCTCGCGTCAGGTCCAGCGCCACATCATGGGACGGGTTTTTCGTCATCTTCGTGAGAAGCAGACCTTCGAGCAGCTCCACAGGGGCGCCTTCGACAAGCACACCGGCCTCAATCATGTGGTGATACTGCTCGACGGTCAGGCGATAAAGCCGGTCCGAAGGAATGTATTCAACCCCAGGAACCGTCTTCACCGCCGTGGCCATGACTCACCTCGCCCTGTTGGTCGGTCCTTCCTTCCCTCCATTCACTCATGATACCACCCGCGGCACAGCGGCTAATGCCCGATGTACTTGGCGTACAGCGTCCGGGCCCGGTCCACGTCGCTGGTCCCCTTGATGATCGCCCGGCATGGTGCTCTTCCCCCCCAACTTTTCAAACCAACTCGCCCACGGAAACGACCCGCACCGATCGAATCGGGTCGCACACCTCGAACAGCACACGCAGGGGAGGAACTTCAAATGCGTAGAGTCCTTCGCCTACCGGTGTGCCATTCCCCACCGGGTTGGAAGCGAGGACGCGGTCGATGGTGGCCTGTGCAACCGTGACGGCCTGTCGGTCAGAGGCACCGATCCAGATCGCCGCGAGGGTGAATAGGGCATCGTCATCCCAGTCAACGGCGTAGCTCATCCGGCCTGTTCCTTCGGCCTCATATGGCCCGGGTCCGCCTCGTTCAAGCGCTTCAAGAACTCGAGCATGTAAGCCTTGTCGAATCCGCCGGTACGGTCCCATTCTTCTTGCAAGGCCCGCAACCGGGCTTGCACCTGCTCGCCCGTGTACCACGGTCCCGGTGACGCGGCTCGGCGTTTCAGCTCCGCGATCATTTCCGGCGTGTATTTCGGCTCCATGCGTCCGAGCACATTGCCGCTTGCGTCCCGCACTGTGACTGGGCCCAAGGCCTGGGTCACTACTTTGGTCTGCTCTTCGGTCAGGATCAGGTCAGGCATGGCCACACCCCTTTCTCTTCCCACTGTACCACGCCGCCCCCTGCCTCTCCAACGTCGCTCTAATGCCCGATGTACTTGGCGTACAGCGTCCGGGCCCGGTCCACGTCGCTGGTCCCCTTGATGATCGCCCGGCCGTCAGGGAAGACGGTGAAGTCGTAGCCGTCCACCGTGAACTTCAGCAGGAAGCGGTTGTAGCTCACCTCGCCGTGGACCTCCAGGTGCCGAGCCAATTCCTCGAAGTTCAGCCGGGTGGCACTGCGATGAGCCACCTGCACGGCGTTCCGACCACACAGGCTGGTGGTGTGGGTGCCGTGCTCCCCCTCCAGCCACTCGAAGCGGCGGTGCCGGCAGCAGGGGCAATCGACCTTGTCCCGAAGCGGCGTAATCTTGATCCGCCGGTAAACGTTCTCCCAGACATCGATGTAGATCAGGTCGCGGCTGATCTGCTCGCGCCGGCCGGTGAGGATCTTGAGCGCCTCTACTGCCTGAAAGCTGGCGACGATGTTGACAATCGGCGACAGGACGCCGGCTGTCTCGCAGGTAGCGGCCTCGCCCGGGGCCGGTGCCGCCTCGAAGACGCAGCGCAAACAGGGCGTCTCGCCCGGCAGAATGGTCATCGTCTGGCCGTGGCTGCCGATGCAGCCGCCGTAGACCCACGGCTTGCCCAGCTTCACCGCCGCGTCGTTAATCAAATAACGGACCTCAAAGTTGTCGGTGCCGTCCAGGATCAGGTCAGCGTCGCCGACCAGTTCCAGGATGTTAGTGCGGTCGATATCGGTGACCACCGGCTCGACATGGACCGACGAGTTGATGGCGGCCAGCTTGCGGGCGGCAGCCTCAGCCTTGGGCAGGTTCTCGGCTACGTCGTGCTCGTCAAAGAGGACCTGGCGCTGAAGGTTGTTGGTCTCGATGAAGTCGCGGTCGATCAGGCGAAGGTGGCCGACGCCGGCGCGGACCAGGGCGTTGGCCAGCACTGTGCCCAAGGCGCCGCAGCCACACAGCGTCACGTGGCTGGCCAGCAGCCGCCGCTGCCCCTCCTCGCCGATGCCGGGAAACCGCATTTGCCGGCTATAACGTTCCAGGGAAACTTCCTTCATGCCTTGTCCTCTCCTCCGACGCCGTGTTCTTTGAGGAATTCCTTCAGGAAGCGGACCTGCTCCCGCGGCCATTTCTGCTGGCGGGCATAGCTGACCAGCGCCTCCAGGTCCTCGCGCACCCGTCGCAGCTCCGGCCCGCGCAGGCGCTGGAGGTAAGTTGCGATGTACTCCCGCGCCTCCAGGGCTGCGTCCGAGTTGACCACGTTCGGCTCCGAGCCGTCCAGGAAGACAACCGCATGGAGAACGGCCAGCAGCAGCGGATGGACGCCGAGTTCCTCGGGGATCAGCGGAAAGACCGCCGCCCCCTCCGGCACCTGGGGTTCGACATCGCGGATCATGTCACCCTCTCCGACAAGGATGAAGGAGGAATCAATCGTTCATTCTTTCATCCCTCCTTCATCCTTTTCTTCACCCTCCGGCCACCGCAGGGATGATGGCCAGCTCGTCGCCGTCCTTGACCGGAGTGGCCAGATTGTCGAGGTAGCGAATATCCTCGTCGTTCAGGTACAGGTTAACGTAGCGCTGGACCTGGCCGTTGGCGAAAATCTTCTGCACGATGGCTGGGTACTTCCGGCCCAACTCGTCCAGGGCGGCCTGGACCGTGGCGGCGTTTACCTCGACCACGGCCTGGCCCTCGGTGTGCTGACGCATCGGCGTCGGGATATGAATGCGAACGGACATGGGTGCTCCTTCGATGATTCGGTGAACGGCGCGCTCACCCCCTCACCCCTACCCCTTTCCCCCTCCGAGGGGTAGGGGTGAGGGGGCTCGCGGCTAAACCATGCCAATATCTCAAACCAGCGCCGGCTCGCGGGCGCCTCCCAGCAGGGCGTCGAATGCCTTCAGCGACGGCTCGATCACGGCCGGCTGCGGCAAGTAGTCGGCCACGGCGTCCTGCGTTTTCAGGCCGTTGCCGGTGATGCACAGCACCACCTCCTCGTCGCGCGGAATGCGGCCCTGCTCGATCAACTTCCGCGCCACCGCCACCGTCACACCGCCAGCCGTCTCGGCGAAGATCCCCTCGGTGTAGCCGAGCAGCACCATCGCCTCGACGATCTCCTGATCGCTGACATCCTCGGCCCAGCCGCCCGAGCGGCGGATGACGTTGGCCGCGAAGTAAGCGTCGGCCGGGTCGCCGATCGCCAGCGATTTGGCAATGGTGCTCGGCTTGCGCACCGGCTTGTGCGCCTCCCAGCCATTCTTCACCTGGGCGCTGATCGGGTTGCAACCGGTCGCCTGGGCGCCGTGGATTTTGCACGAGGCGTCGGCGATCAGGCCGACCCGGGCCAACTCCTGGAACGCCTTCTGCACCTTGCAAATCAGGCTGCCGCCGGCCATCGGCACCACCACGTGCTGCGGCGTCCGCCAGCCCAGGGCCTCGGCGATCTCGAAGCCGACGGTCTTGGAGCCCTCGGCGTAGTACGGCCGAAAGTTGATGTTGACGAAGGCCCAGCCGTACTTGTCGGCGATCTGAGTGCAGAGGCGGTTGACCTGGTCGTAGGTGCCGTTGACTCCGATCAGCTTGGCCCCATAGATGCTGGTGCCCAGGATCTTGGAGCGCTCGAGGTCGGCCGGGACGAAGATGTAGCTCTCCAGCCCGGCGGCCGCGGCGTTGGCCGCCACGCTGTTCGCCAGGTTGCCGGTCGAGGCGCAGCCGACGGTACGGAAGCCGAACTCCCGCGCCTTGCTCAGCGCCACCGATACCACCCGGTCCTTGAAGGAAAGGGTTGGGAAGTTGACCGCGTCATTCTTGATCCACAGCCGCCGCACACCCAGGGCCTCGGCCAGGCGGTCGGCCCGAACCAACGGCGTGCCGCCGACCTGCGGCCCGACGGTCGGCTCGCCGTCGATGGGCAGCAATTCGCGATAGCGCCACATGGTGTTGGGGCGGGCTTCGATTTTCCCCCGGTTCAGCGTCTCGGCGATGGCCTCGTAGTCGTAATCAACCTCCAGAGGGCCAAAGTCCTCGGTACAGAAGTTGAGCGGCTGCTTGGGATACGCCTTGCCACATAAACGACACTTCAGACCCAGCACAAAGTCGGTGCGCACGTACAGATTCCTCCCAGGACTTACGGTGACGGATTGGGGATTGCCGACGGCGGCGGGCAAGAGACGTTCTTCACTCCGCTCTCCGCGATCGGCAAGCCGCCATTCCGACGGTGGGTATCATCCGGATGGACCGACAGGACGGCCCCAACAAGGGCCTCCTGCGGTAGATGAGAGAAGAGGCGTGCAGAGGCACGATCTTATCTCTCCCGGGCAGTACCGGGCGGGAGTTAGCACCAGCGTCTTCGGAAGGAGAAAGGAGGAAAGCGGAAGGAGGCATCAAGGGGGCGCGTCTTGATTCATCCTTCCTCCTTCATCCCTCAGCCGTTCTTCCGACCGGTTGCTGTGGCGTCACAGGGCCCGTCCCTCAGCCACTCTGGATAAGATACTCACCAGGTTGTCAAGGAGAGATTGTAAGAACCAGGCGCGGGCGGAGCAATGCCTTTCGGCGCGATTTTGTCGGATTCCCGCGGTTGGGCGTCGTCTTCACGCCATCGGCCGCGTCAAACTCTTGACCCGCCCCCCTGCCTGCCTAGCCTATCCGCATGCCCACGAACGGAGCGCCTGGTGAGCCGGCCCCGCCCGCGGACGCGCTTTCCCCCGCCTCGTATCTGGAAGACACCGGCCCGCAGCCGGTCGTAGCCCCTCGGCCGGCTGGCCGGCGGCTGGGCACGTTCCGCGCCCTGCGCCACCGCAACTACCGACTCTACTTTTCCGGCCAGCTGGTCTCGCTGACCGGCTCCTGGGTGCAGACGACCGCCCTGATGTGGCTGGCCTTCAACCTGACCCAGGAATCAAAATGGCCGGCCCTGATCAGCGCTCTGCAAGTCGTTCCCACTTGCTTTTTGGGCGTCTGGGGCGGGTCGCTGGCCGGGCGCTGGCCGCGCCGCCGCCTGATCATGACCACGCAGGCGCTGCTGATGAGCAACGCCCTGCTGCTGGCCGGCCTGGTCCTGACCGGCACGGTCGCCCCCTGGCACCTGGTGGCGATCGCAGCGGCCAGCGGCCTGGTCAACGCCGTGGACCTCCCCGCTCGGCTATCGTTCGTCATCGACATGGTCGGGCGCGACGACCTGCTCAATGCCGTCGCCCTGAACTCGCTGACCTTCAACCTGGCCCGGGCGCTGGGGCCGGCCGTCGGCGCGGTGCTGCTCTCGTTGTTGGGGCCGGGACCGTGCTTCCTCCTCAATGGGTTGAGCTATCTGGCAGTACTGCTGGCGCTGGCACGGATGCAAGTGGTCATCCCGGGCAGCGGCCCGGAGGTCGGCAGCGCGGGCGGATCCGTTCGGGCGGCCTTCGGCTACCTGGCCGGCAAGCCGCGGCTGGCGCTGCTGCTGGTGATGGTGGCGGTGATGTCGTTCTTCGGTTGGCCCGTGCTCTCGCTCTTACCGGCCCTGGCCCAACACCATCTCGAGGTGGAGGGGCTGGTTTCCTGGCTGCCCCCTCTCCTGGCCGACCAGCGGTTGGGGCCGGAGAAGATCGGTTATGGCCTGCTGCTCAGCGGCGTCGGCGGCGGAGCCCTGCTGGCCGCCCTGACCATCGCCTCGTTCGGCACCCTGGCCCGCAGCCGCCGCTTCATCGGCACCGGCACCGTGCTGACGGCGTCCGCCCTGGTGCTGCTGTCGCAGGTGCGCAGCCTACCCTTGGCCGTGGCCTGCTGCGCGGTGATCGGTTACGGGCTGATCCTGTTCATGGCGACCGGCCAGGCGGTGATGCAACTCGGCGCCGCCGACCACATCCGAGGGCCGATCATGGGGATCTGGTCAATGGTGCTTAGCGGCGCCCAACCGTTGGGCAACTTGCTGCTCGGCCCCGCCGCCGACCGCCTGGGGGAGCCGACTGTGCTCCGCCTTCAGGGGCTCGGCTGCGCGACGGGGGCGTTGGTGGTGCTCGGTCTGCTGGTGGTCTGGACCTACCGGCGGCCGGATGGCCCGCGCCCGCTGTCCGGTTGAATCCCGACGGTTCTTCCGAGCCCGACGGTTCTTCCGAGCCCGGAGCGTTAGCGACGGGTGACGTTGCGTCCTGTCGCTCGCGCTTCGGGCTTGTAGTAGCATCGCGCCCGTTACAGACGCTTCAGGTTTCCACCCCTTCGCCATTTGCAACGATCCCTCTCCTCCGGTATCGTTACGGAAAGCCTCTGGTCCTTCTTCGGAGAGTCTGCTCATGCCCGCCGTGCCACTGTCGCAGGTTGCTGTCCATCTCCGCCCGGAAGACAACATCGCGGTCGCCGTCCGGAATCTGCCGCCTGGGCTCGCGGTCCAGTACAATGGCCGCACCTTTACCCTCTCCCAGCGCATCGGTCTGGGACATAAGATCGCCCTGCGCGACATCAACAAGGGCGAGGCGATCTATAAATACGGCCAGATCATCGGCTTCGCCCGTGAGGACATCCCTGCTGGCAGCCATGTCCATATTCACAATGTCTCGGCTGATGCCTTCGAGCGCGACTACGCCTTCTGCCGTGATTGTCCGCCGCCACCGCCGCCGGCCGAGCCGCGCTACTTCCTTGGCTACGACCGCGGCCCCGACCGCCCCGAGCACCTCCGCTACGGCACGCGCAATTACATCGCCCTCATCAGCACGGTGAATTGTTCGGCCAGCACCAGCAAGTACATCTCCGAGCGGGTGCGCGTCTCCGGCCTGCTCCAAAAGTACGCCAATGTCGATGGGGTGGTGGCGATCACCCACAAGGGGGGGTGCGCCATGCAGTACGACGGCCCTGACCACCACCAACTCGACCGCACCCTGGCCGGCTTCGCCAAGCATCCCAACGTCGCCGCCTACATCCTGGTCGGCCTTGGCTGCGAGACGGGCCAGGCGGTCCACCTGATCGAGCACCAAGGGCTGCTCCAGCTGGGCGGCTTGCAGAAGAAGCCGATTGTTCTCACCATTCAGGAATGCGGCGGTATCGCCAAGACGGTCGAGGCCGGCGTCCGGGCAGTGGCCGAGCTGCTGCCGCGGGTCAACGACGTCCGCCGCACCCGCCTCTCGGCCGACAAACTTATCTTGGGGACCAACTGCGGCGGCTCCGACGGCAACAGCGGCGTGACGGCCAACCCGGCCCTGGGAGTGGCCGCCGATCTGCTGGTCGCGCAAGGAGGGACCGTCATCCTCGGCGAGACCCCCGAGATCTACGGCGCCGAGCACCTGCTGACGCGCCGGGCCATTCGCCGCGAGGTCGGTGAGAAACTGATCGAGCGCATCAAGTGGTGGGAGTGGTACACGGGGATCTTCGGTGCCGAGATCAACAACAACCCGTCGCCGGGCAACAAGGAAGGAGGCCTGACTACCATCTACGAGAAGTCGCTCGGCGCCATCGCCAAGGGGGGGAGCACCGCTTTGATGGATGTGGTTCGCTACGCCGAGCCGGTCAAGGCCAAAGGTCTTGTGGTCATGGACACGCCGGGCCACGATCCGGTGAGCATGACCGGCATTGTAGCCGGCGGCGCCAACGTTTTGGTCTTCACCACGGGGCGTGGCTCGGTCTTTGGCTGCAAGCCGGCGCCGTCGATCAAGGTGGCGACCAACACGCCGATGTACCAGCACATGATCGACGACATGGACATCAACGCCGGCGTCATCCTGGAAGGGACGCCGGTGGAAGAGGTTGGCCGACAGATCTTCGAGGAGATCCTGGCGGTGGCCAGCGGCAAGAAGACCAAGAGCGAGCTGAGCGGCGTCGGCGAGGAGGAGTTCGCCCCCTGGAGCATCGGCCCGACGTTGTGAAATTTCAATCCCGGGCCGACATGAGCGGGTTGCAGATGCTACACTTGTAAGGGAAGGGAGGAAGGTGTTGTTTGCTTGTCGCCTCAACGACGAGCAGCGCACCGTCCTTCTTCAAGTCGGATCGAGTTGAGGGGGGCTCGCCGTTCCTGACCTTCAGTTCATAAGGTAGTCTCTGCGTCGGCCAAGATGTCTGGCTTTGACAACGGCGTCGGGCAGACGGACGGTCTGTAATTGCCCACAGGTTCGCAGGACAACGACCTCCCCACCGGATGATCTGAAGCGCCCAGTAGCTCAGCCTGAACGGGCGGGCTAATTCCGAGCGGCGCGTCATCTGCTTCCGCTGTTCCCCAGCGGTGTCTTGCTGTCCTATCCTTGTTGACTGAACCATTGAACCATGTTGATGCCATTCAATCCTGAACCAGTTGAGCCGTCTGCCGTCGAGGCGGAGATCCGGCAACTGCTGGACAATCAGGTGGCTGCCTGGAACCGGGGCGACCTGGAAGGTTTCATGGACGGTTACTGGCGGTCGCCGGACCTGAGCCTTTGGTCCGGCAAGGAGCGTTTCCGCGGTTGGCGGTTTACCTTCGACCATTATCGCCAGCGCTACCAGCAGGACGGGGTGCCGATGGGCCACCTCACGCTGAGCGACCTGGAGATCGACCTGCTCAGTCCCGACAGCGCGTATGTACGCGGCCGGTGGCAGGTGAACACAGACAGGGGTTCTCTGACCGGCCTGTGCACCCTCATCCTCAAGAAATTCGCCGAGGGGTGGCGCATCGTCCACGATCACACGTCCGGGTGAAAGGCGAACGGACGCCGCGCGGCATCCGCCCCTGAGGCAACCGGGTTGACCGATGAGCGACGACTCCCCTGTGAAGAGTCCGGGCCGGTCAACCGAACACCTGGCCGGCCTTGCCCTGGTACTGCTGGCGGTCGTGTGCCTCGGCCCGCTTCTGGCTGACCGGCCACCTGTGGCGTGGGCGGAGCCTTTCACCTCGGCCGCCGAACGCTGGGGGGCCAAGGTCCTGGTCATCCTGTTGATGGGCCTGGCCGTGGGGCTGCGCGCCCGGCTGGATTGCGCCGACGAACCACGGCCAAGGTTGCTGGCCCTGACGCTGGTACTGCTGGCCGGCCTGATGACGGCGTGCCACGGACTGCTGGTGGACCAGTTCGAGGAGCGGGCCGACTGGCAGCGTGCCCTCTATCTGCAAATCCTGAATCATCACTGTGACCCGCCGCATCAGTACCGCCCCTTGCCCTACGGCTTTGTGCGCGGCCTGGAGCGGCTCA
Source organism: Gemmataceae bacterium (assembly GCA_035575035.1). Taxonomy (GTDB): domain Bacteria; phylum Planctomycetota; class Planctomycetia; order Gemmatales; family Gemmataceae; genus DATLYH01. The sequence goes on along the minus strand of DATLYH010000106.1, from coordinate 6,857 downwards.
CCGGCGATTGGTGGTTCTCCTGCGTCGCCTACCGCTGGTTTTTCACCTATTGGTTCCTGTGGGGCTGCTACCGCTTCGCCCGGCTGTTCCACGCCCCCCGGCAGGCCCTGCTGGCGCTGCTCTCCGTGCCGCTGCTGTACCCCTTCTCGGTGCTCTGGTACTGGGGCCAGCTCACCGACCCGCTCAGTCATGCGCTGTTCGTGCTGGCCCTGATCTACCTGGTGCAAGATCGCCGGCTGCTGCTGGCCGGCACCCTGGCACTCGGCGTGATGGCGAAAGAGACGGTCTTGCTCGTGGTGCCGGGCTACGCGGCCTGTTACTGGCGGCGGGGATGGCCGACTCTTGCCAGGACGATTGCCCTCGGGGCAGCGGGCGCAGCGGCGTTTTTGGTCGTGCGGCTGCCGCTGGGCTGGCGGCCGGGCAACGCCGACCTGAACGGCCTGGACGCGCTGATGATCGGCACCAACCTGGGGATCGGCACCCCCATCGCCCACTCCGCCGCTCCGCTGTACCAGAACTATCTCCAGCCGCTCCTCTTCGTCGGCACCTTCTTGCCGTTCATCATCGGGAACTGGCGGCGGCTCGACGGCCGACTGCGGATAGTTTTTCTGACCCTGACGCCGTTGCTGCTGCTGAGCAACCTTTGCTTCGGCTGGATGTACGAGTCGCGCAACTACATGCCGTTGGTGCCGCTGCTGGCGAGCATGGCGGTGCCTCCCCACCGACCGGCACAGCCGCCCCCTCTCCCCCCGCAGGGGGGTGAGGGAGCTTCCCACTAATCTTGCTTCGCCTCGGCCTCGCCCTCGACCACGTCGGCGGCGTGGGCCAGTTCGATGGTTTCGTCGGTGCTCGCTGGATCGACGGCGCGGCAGCTCGCCGTCAGCTGCTCGGCCAGGTCGCGCAGCTCGGCCTGCCAGGCGCCGGCATCCGCATCCGGCGGACAGACCTGGGCGAACTCACCCAACAACAGGATCAGCCGGAGCAGGTGGCGGAAGATAATCCCCTCCTGTTTGACCAGGTCGCGTGACTGGACGTACTTGTTGAAATTGCCACCGAACCGGAGCAGCTCGCCGGCACACCAGACCGATTGTGTATGTACGTCGGTCACATCCGGATGTAGGGCGTCGAAGAGCAGGCGCAGCTTCTCCGCCAGCGTCGGCGGCCGTTCCTCTTCCCAGTCGTCTGGTTCCTCCTCGTCATCGTCGATTTCGTCCTTGGGAATCGGAGCGGTGATCAGGCCGCGGCGGACCAACTCGGGGTCGAGCCGGTTGACGGCCAGCGGTCCGGGGGGCAGGTCATCGGGCCGGGGCACGCGCACAAACTTCAGCAGCGGCCGCGGCATCTCCAGGACGCTTTCGAAAGCCTGGAGCCGTTCGTTCCGATCGGCAATACCAAGCTGATCGATCAGGAACGCGCCATAGAGGGGGTGGATGCTGCGAAATACCAGGAGCTTGTCGAGCTTCGGCGTCGGATGAGCCAGGACTGGACTGTAAGGGGCCGGGTCATTCGCTGGGGCGGGCTGGCCTTCAGGAGCAGGCAGCAGCAGGGGCGGTTCCAGTGTGACGAAGCCGCCGGCCGCCAGGGTCAGCAACATATGGTCGAGGGCCTTTTCCTGGGCCCGGATGCGCGGCTCGTCCATCAGGCGCTTGCGGACGACGGCGCGGACCCGGGCTACCTCGGGCGAGACTTTGAGGAGATAGGCCAGCAGCCGCCAGGGGAGCGGGCCCTTGCTGTAAAGCCGGCCAGGCGGGGCGGCCTGGAGCTGCTTGAACTGCGACTCGCTCCAGTACTGCTTCCCATCGCTGCGGGTCGGCTTCTTTCGTTTCAGCGCCTTCTTCGCCTTGAGCAGGGCCGGGTCCTTGGTGTTCTCGGGGATGGCGTCGTACTGCTCCTTCCAGCGGAGGATGCGGACGTCGTCCTCGTGGGCCAGGGCGAAGACATAGCCGCGGTCGTCGTACTGCGGTCGGCCGGCGCGGCCGAAGATCTGGTGAGCGGTGCTGGCGTCTACCAGCCGTTCCTTGCCATACGGCCCCTTGACCAGCGAGCTGAGCACCACCGACCGGGCCGGCAGGTTGATCCCCGCAGCCAGGGTCTCGGTGCAGACCACCACGGCCAGCAGCTTGCGCTCGAACAGGTCCTCGACCGCTCGGCGGTACTTGGGGAGCATGCCGGCGTGGTGGACACCGACACCACGGTGCAGTAGCTGGCGCAGCTTCGGCCCGGCCCCTTGCGTCCAGTCGAGCTTGTTAACCTCAGCATGCAGCCGGCTCTTCTGCGTGCTGTCGAGGAGCGGCAGGCCCTTGAGCTGCTCGGCAATGCTCCAGCACTCATCGCGGTTGAAGCAGAAGACCAAAGCGGGCGTCTTGCGGGTTCGCTCGTCCCCCTTGGCCATGTTGACCAAGTGGTCATTGAGGAACTCGTCGGGGACCCAGTGGTAAGTGAGGGGAACGCGGCGCTCGGTGCTCTGGACCAGCTCAACCTTCCGGCCGTGGCAGCGCTGGAGCCAGTTGACGAACTCGGCCGCGTTGCCGACCGTGGCCGACAGCAACAGCAGGCGGATATGAGGCGGGAGCATGGCCAGCGACAGCTCCCAGACGATACCGCGCTCCGGATCGGCGAAGCTGTGGAACTCGTCCATGACCACCGCAGAGACACCGCTGAAGTCGAACACGGCCGGGTTAAGCAGCCGATTGAGGAGAATCTCAGCGACAACGACCAGAACGCGCGCGTCGGGGTTGACGCGGCGGTTGCCGGTGACCAGGCCGACATCCTCGGCCCGGAAGCCCCAACGGACTGCCGACTCCTGCATCTCGTGGAATTTCTGCTCGGTCAGGGCGATCAGCGGCGTGGTGTAGTAGGCGATCCGGCCGGTATGCAGGGCCTCGAACAGGGCCGCCTGCGCGATCAGGGTCTTGCCGGTGCCGGTCGGGGCGCAGACGAGCACCCCCTGTTCGCTGGTGAACCAGGCCAGCAGCGCTTCCTCCTGCACGGGGTACGGGGTATAGGGCAGCTGCTGGAGGTACAGGTCGGCCAGTTCGCTGCGGGTGGGAGAATCTGCGGGCATCAGGGAGTAACTCCGGTTCGTTTAGCCGCGAGCCTCCGGCGAGCGCGGGAGCGCAGAATGGCGAGCCGAGAGCGTCAGCGACCGGAGCCTCGCGGCTAACCGATGCGGCATCCAATCCGGTTGAGTGCGGGCCGGGTTGATTATAAGATGCGCCAGCGCCCCCACAAAGAGCTGGGGAAGTCTCGTGCAGTCAGGTGGCCATTCGTGGACCATCCTCTTTCTCGGGAAGAGCGCCGGCTGGGGCGCTTGGGGCGCAACGACCTGGCAGAGGCACGCGACTGTCTGAAGCAGCTGCACGGAGCGCAGAAAGAGCGGGCCATCCCGCTGCAAGCGGATTACGCGGTAGCGCTGTCGGACCTGGCCGAGGCCTGCCTGAAAGAGGCGCGGCAGTTGCTACTCTAAAAGACAATCGGCGTGCGCCACCGGCCGGCGGACACCGGCCGCTCGCCACCGGCCGTGCAAGCAATCTCGGGTGGTTCCGTATTCCCCCTGGAGTCGCTCCCCTGGCCCTCAGAGGAAGAACCCGTGCGGATCTTGCTGACGAATGATGACGGCGTTTACGCTCCCGGCTTGCGGGCCCTGCGCCGGGAATTACAGAAGCTGGGCGAGGTGGTGGTGGTGGCCCCGGCGACGGAGCAGAGCGCCGTCGGGCACTCCATTACCCTGTTGACGCCGTTGCTGGTCCAGGAGGTCCTCGACGAGCAAGACCAGTTCATGGGATGGGCGGTCGAGGGCCGGCCGGCCGACTGCGTCAAGCTGGCCTTGCTGGAATTGCTCCCCGACCCGCCCGACCTGGTCGTCAGCGGTCTGAACGCGGGGGCCAACGCCGGCATCAACATCCTCTACTCTGGCACGGTGGCGGCTGCTATCGAAGGGGCGTTCTTCCAGCGGACCAGCATCGCCGTTTCCCTGGAGTACACCAAGCCCAAGCCGCTTGACTTCCCCCGCGCCGCCGACCTGGCCCGCTCGGTCATCGAGCAGATCATGGCCCACCACCCCGTCCCCGGCTCGCTATTTAACGTCAACATCCCCAGCCTGGAGAAGGGACCGATCCGTGGCATCCGCACTGTGCCGCAGAACGTGGTCCCCTATGTCGAGCGGTTTGACCGCCGCACCGACCCGCGCGGGCGGGTCTACTTCTGGACCACCCCTGACTTCTGCTGCCCCGAGCCGCACCCCGACACCGACGTCAGCGTCCTGGCCGAGGGCTACATCACCGTCACGCCGCTCCAGTTCAACCTGACGCACGCGGCGATGCTCCGGCAGATGCGCGACTGGCAATGGCGGTTGTGAGAGGCATTCACGGACGGCAGCCCTGCTGGGTGGCGCAAAATACCCTCAGTCCTACTGCACGCCGCCAAGGCGGGCTTTGCGGTGGCTACAGCGACCCAGGAACAAGCCAGCCGGTACGAGGGTGGGCAAAGGCTCAAGCCCCGCGCTTGGGCCGCGCGTCGGCTCAGCCCTTGATTATCAGATCGGGCCGGACAGCGGCATCCGGCACTCGGCCGGAGCGACCGGATACGGGAACCTCATGGACGGCGGCCGGCCGGTCGTGCCACTCGGCCAACTCGGCCCGCAGGATGTGGACATCAGAAGGAGCGTCAAAGGCCAGCTTGACGCGCCGGCCGTCAACCTCCACCACGGTGATTGTGATGCAGCCGCCGATGACCACCTTCTCGCCGGGCTTTCTGCTCAGGACCAACATGACGCTCCTCCATGAAGGGGAAGGGAAGCTCGAATCCTGTTGAGAGGAAAAACGAAGGAGCAAAACGTGTGCCGGTCCCTTTCCCAGGGAAGGGCCTGGTGCAAATGGCCGGATTTTTCAGGGTTTTTGCGGCCGGGAAAAAGCGGGCGGGTGGCAGCCTAGTGGCGGGTGTGCCGGGGATTGCAACACCGAGGTGTGCAATAATTCCGGGGTGATGGATTCTGTCGTCCCGGAAATGGTCCGCAGGCCCAGGGGAAGCCAGGTGCGCAGCGCTGGGCCGGGAGCTTCTTAGCCCACCTTGCCCGGTTAACGCAACGGTCGTCTGGGACGCCGCTTGCCCATCTTTGCCGACCCACCATCCCGGCAGACGCCCGAGCTGTCGCAGGCCGATCGGTCCGGCAGGCACCACCTTGTGCCGAGTGCCCCCGGCCGGATGGTGAACAGCAGGGCGGCTCCCAGGCCGAGTCGGGCCTCTCATCGCACCCGCGGGCAGGGTTTTCGCCGTCGGCCGGGCTTTCGTTCCAGGAAAAATGTCCCCAGACGAAAGCAAGATCGGCGTTTCCGACCTACATTTGTATGAACGATATTCCATCCTGACTCTGGGACCGGTGGATTAGCCGCATGGTGGGCCGTGTCTTTTTGGGCCGCTACGAAGCCATTCGCTTGCTCGGCGAGGGGGGGATGGGCCGGGTCTACCTGGCCCGTCAGCTCGACCTTGGCCGGCAGGTGGTGGTCAAGGTGATGCATGACCACGTCGCCGCCGACGCCAAGTTCCGCGAGCGCTTCCAGCGCGAGACGCTGCTGATGGCGCGCTTCCAACACCCCTACGCCGTCACCCTGTACGATGCCTCCCTCAACGATCCGCAGGGGCCGTGCATCGTCATGGAGTATATCCGCGGCATCACCCTTGACGTTCTGCTGGAGCGGAACACGCGGCTCACCCCCGAGCGGACCGGCCGGCTCCTTGGCCAACTCTGTGAGGTGCTGCAAGCAGCCCACTCGGCCGGCATCATCCACCGGGACTTGAAGCCGGCCAACCTGATGGTGGTTGACCCGGACACCCCCTACGAGATGATCAAGGTGATGGACTTCGGGTTGGCCAAACTAATCGACACTCGGGCCGTGAAGAACATCAGCTCGCCCAATGCCGAGTTCGCCATCGGCACGCCGGGCTACATGTCGCCGGAGCAGGCCAAAGGCGAGGAGATGGATCACCGGGGCGACCTGTACAGTGTCGGCGTCATCCTCTATCAGCTGCTCAGCGGTCGGCTGCCGTTCGCCGGCCGGTCCACCATCGACACGCTCATCGCCCACGCCACCGAGGAGCCGCCGTCGTTCGCCGAGGTCGGCGCCGGCGATTGGGTGCCGCCGGCCATTGAGGCGGTGGTGCGGAGCTGCCTGGCCAAAGACCCAGCTGACCGGCCAGCCAGCGCCCGCGACCTGGCCGAGCGCTACGAGACGGCGTTGGCCCATGAGCAGGCGGTGCATGAGGCGTCGCTGCCGCCCCATCCCGATGCCCCCTACCAGAACGGGGCGGCCAAGGCTCCGAGCAGGGGTCAGGAGTCCGGGGTCCGGGGTCAGGCCGGCAAGGAGTTCGACCCGACGGCGGTAGTTCACCAACTCGATGCCTGGATGCCCGAGAAGGTCGCCGCCTACAAACTGCGTGGCTTTGTCCAGGATGTGGGCGGAAAGGTGATCGAGAGCGTCCCCGGCCGCATCCGTGTCCGTCTGGGGGGCCGCGGCAGCGTCTACGGGATGCCGGCCCGCAACTGGCTCGGCCTCCGCCACCGCTCCGGCTGGATCGACATGGAGCTGTTGCTCCAGCGCGGCGACCCGCAGCGCAACAGCATGTTGAACATCACCGTCATCCTACGCCCGGCCGACGCAAGCATGATCAACGACCCCGAGGTGCGCGAGTTGTGCTCGCAGATCTTCATCGACCTGCGCGGCTACTTGATGGGGTCAAGTTGAGGGTATTTTTGATCCGCGCCCGGAGCACCAGCCGGCCGGTGCGGGCGAGCGGCCGGCGTGAGCCGGCCGGTGCGGGCGAGCGGCCGGCGTGAGCCGGCCGGTGTGGGCGAGCGGCCG
>DATLYH010000105.1:0-14744 GCA_035575035.1 Gemmataceae bacterium | reverse complement strand
CGCCCTGAGCAGTCTGCGCGAGGGGCTGCCGAACGTCGTGCTGGAGGCGATGGCGATGGGGGTGCCGGTCGTGGCCACGCGGGTTGCGGGAGTGCCGCGACTAATCCGGGACGGGGAGAACGGCCTGCTGGTCGAGCCGGGCGCCGCTGCGGCGCTGACCCAGGCCCTGGCGCGTTTGTTGGCCGATACCGCCTTGCGTCAGCGGCTGCGGGCGGCGGGGCGGCGGACGATCGAGGCTGGCTACAGTTTCGAGGCCCGGATGCAGAAGGTCCGGGTCCTTTACGACTCCTTGCTGCAAAGACACATCAAGGTTTAACCATTATGCAACTTCCCTCAACCCAGCCCGAGACCGCGAAGACCGGTGCGGCACCGCCGTGTCGCAACGGTCCTCCCCCCGCCCCGGTGCGGCTGAAACTAAACCTCGGCTGCGGACCGGTGCAGCCGGCCGGCTGGATCAACGTGGACGACTCCAACCGCGCCTGGCTGGCATCGCACCTGCCCCTACTCGACCGACTGCTGGTAGCCCTGCGCCTGCTCCCCCCCACAGAGTTCAACCGTCAGACCTATTACTTCAACCTGAAGCAGCGTTTCCCCTGGCGGACCGGCTCAGTCCACGCGATCTACCTGGGCGAGGTGCTGGAGCACTTCACGCGCGAGGGGGGAGAGTACGTGGTGCGGGAATGCTACCGCGTGCTGGAGCCGGGCGGCATCCTGCGGGTCCGCGTCCCCGACATGGCCCGCTTCTGGAGCCGTTACCTGGAGGAGTATCAGCGGACCCGGCGGCTCCCTCGGAGCGAATGGACGCTAGAGCACACGCGCTGGATCGCGCTGTTTTTCCGCGACATCTGCGTCCGCCGACGGCCCTTCCGCTCCATGGGGCACTACCACAAGTGGATGTACGACGAAATCTCCCTCATCAAGCTACTGGAACAGGTCGGTTTCCGCGACGTGGAGCGGATGCCCTACCACCAGAGCCGCATCGCGGACGTGGCTGCCGTGGAGGCCGCCAACGACCTGATCGTCGAGGCAGTCAAGTAACCCCGCCGATACCGCCCGCCCGATCAACCAGGCCCCGTTCCATCCAAGCAACCTACTGTCACCCCTGGATTCTGCTCCCTCAACCTCTGAGGACGCACCCAACATGCTCCTCCAACAATCGCCGTCCGCCGTGGCACTGATCGATGTCCGGGTCCACCAACCCCCTGATCTGGCCAAGCACCTTGAACGCCTGCAAGCCTACGCCGGCCGTGCGGCACCGGGGTCGCTGGGCCACCGGCAGCTCGACTGGCTGCTGGTGCTACAGCAGGGGCTGGGGCACACGCCTTACTGCCTGGAGGTCGTGCGGGAGGGCAAGACCCGCGGCCTTTTAGGTCTGGCCTACGTGAAAAGCCTGCTCTTCGGCCGGTTCCTGGTAAGCCTGCCCTACGTCAATTACGGCGGCGTGCTGGCCGATGACGACGAGGCGGCCGGCCGACTCATCGAGCGTGCCGTCCAACTGGCCGACGAACTGGGCGTGCGCTTCCTGGAGCTGCGCCAGGAGCGAGCCATCAGCCACCCCGCCCTGACCACCCGGGCCAACGGCAAGGTACACATGCGCCGCCCGCTACCCGGCAGCCCGGAAGAGTTGTGGAAGCAACTGGACGGCAAGGTCCGCAACCAGGTGCGCAAGGGGCAGAAGAGCGGCCTGACCGTCACCTGGGGCGGCGTTGACCTGCTGAGCGAGTTCTACGCGGTCTTCAGCCACAACATGCGCGACCTGGGCACGCCGGTCTATCCGCGCCGCCTGTTCCGAGCCGTGCTGGAACAGTTCCCAGGTCAGGCGGAGCTGTGCGTGGTGCGGACGGGCGGGGCGGCGGCAGCGGCGGCCCTGGTGCTGCATGGCCGCGGCGTCACTGAGGTGCCCAGCGCCAGCTCGCTACGGCAGTACAACAAGACCTGTGCCAACATGTTAATGTACTGGCACCTGCTGGAACGCGCCGTCCAGCGCAAGCAAGCGGTCTTCGATTTCGGCCGTTCGACCCCGGGAAGCGGAACCTACGGCTTCAAGGAGCAATGGGGTGCGGCACCGAGCCCAGCTGAGTGGCAATATTACATGCGCCGCGGAACCGTGACCGACATGCGCCCGGACAACCCGCGCTACCAGCGGCTGATCCGACTCTGGCAACGCCTGCCGGTCTGGCTGACGCGCCTGATCGGGCCGGCCATCGTGCGCGGCATCCCGTGAACTGCCTCCGCCGGATGAGGCTCCTTTGGTTTACTTCCTTGCCGGGGGGAGTTAACGTCCTTTAACACCATCAGCAGCCCATAAAGGTGGACCCCAACGGGAGCATTGGTGTAACCGATTGGGCAGCGGGACTTTCAATCAAGCAAAGAAGAGATACTCTTAGAAGAAGGCGGTTGGCATAGGAGATGCTCGGAGGGAAGGTTGGGAAATGCCCGTGGTGTCGACGGCATGGGGACCAGTTCCCCGCGTCAACTCCCCTTCATCGTTTCTTTTCGCTTCACTCGATGTTAAGGTTATTTCATCATGAAAGAGCCACTATCTGCCGCTGAGGAAAAGGTCCAACAAGCGGGTGAACCGGGCCTCCACTATGCACCCGATTCCGGTGCGGAAGACATTCTGGCGACCGGGCCGTTGGCCATCGTGGGCGGTTGCGGCCATGTCGGGCTTCCCCTCGGCCTGGCCCTGGCTCGGAAAGGCTACCAGGTCGATCTGATCGACACGTCCGCCGAACGGGTCGCCCTGGTCAACAGCGGCAAGATGCCGTTCCACGAAGACGATGCTGATGAGCTGCTGGCCCAAACGGTCCAGTCGGGATTGGTCAAGGCCACTACCGACCTCGCAACAATGGAGGATGCCTCGGCCGTCATCATCACCATCGGCACCCCGGTGGACGAGCACCTCGACCCGTCGGTCTGCGCCTTTGACCGCGCCCTGCACGGGCTGCTGGAACATATCCGGCCCGGGCAACTCCTGGTGCTGCGGAGCACTGTCTTCCCCGGCGTCACCGACCGCCTGGCCCGGCAGCTTGAACAGATGGGCCGCGCTGACGTGGACCTGGCCTACTGCCCCGAGCGGATCGTTCAGGGGAAATCATTGGTCGAGCTGGCCCAACTCCCCCAGCTGGTCGGCGGGGTTACTCCCCGAGCCGCCGAGCGGGCCGCGGCGCTGTTCCGCCTCATCTGCCCCAAGGTGATCTTCCTCCGGCCGATCGAGGCGGAGCTGGCCAAGCTGTTTTGCAACGCCTGGCGATACATCAATTTCGCCATCTCGAATCAGTTCTACGTGATGGCCAACCACTTCGGGGCCGACTTCCACCGCATCCACCAGGCGCTACGCGAGGACTATCCGCGGATGGCCGGCTTTGCCCGTCCCGGTTTCGCCGCCGGGCCCTGCCTGTTCAAGGACACCATGCAACTGGGGGCGTTCAACCATGGTTCGTTCGTGCTCGGGCAGGCGGCCATGATGGTCAACGAGGGACTACCCTACCTGGTGGTGCAGGAGGTCAAGCGCGCCTACCCGCTGTCGGAGATGACCGTCGGCATCCTGGGGATGGCCTTCAAACCAAACTGTGACGATCCGCGCGAGTCGCTGTCGTACAAGCTGCGCAAGGTCTTGCTGCTCGAGTGCCGCCGCGTGCTCTGTACCGATCCGTATGTGCCCGACCCCAACCTGGTGCCGCTGGAACGGGTGCTGGAAGAGGCCGACCTGCTAATCGTCGGCACGCCGCACGACTGCTACCGCGGCCTGAACTTCCGCCAGCCGGTCATCGACATCACCGCCACCATCACCCGGAAGGCGTAATTGCTCATGAAAGTGTTAGTCACCGGCGCCGCCGGATTCATCGGCGGCTACCTCGTCGAAGAGCTGTTGCAAGCCGGCTACGAGGTCGTCGGCCTCGACAACTTCTCCAAGTACGGGCCGCTCCGCCAAGCCTCGCGGACCCATCCCCGTTACCGGTTCGTTCAAGGGGATGCCAAGGATGTCGGCCTGCTCAAGGAGTTGCTGGCGGATGCCGACCATCTGATCGCCGGCGCCGCCCGGATCGGCGGCATCAGCTACTTCCATGAGTACGCCTACGACCTCTTGGCCGAGAACGAGCGCATCACCGCCGCCACCTTCGATGCCGCCATCTGGGCCTACCAGCACCGCAAGCTCCAGAAGATCACCGTGATCTCGTCGTCAATGGTCTTCGAGAACGCGACCCGCTTTCCGACCCCCGAAGGGGAGCAGCGCCGCTGCCCGCCGCCGGCATCCACCTACGGCTTCCAGAAGCTGGCGGTCGAATACTTCGCCCAGGGGGCGCACGAGCAGTACGGCCTTCCTTACACCATCGCCCGCCCGTTTAACTGCGTCGGCATCGGCGAGCGCCGCGCCCTGGGCGACCGGGAGATCCTGTCGGGCAACGTCAAGCTGGCGATGAGCCACGTGGTGCCCGACCTGGTGCAGAAAGTGCTCAAGGGACAGGACCCGCTGCACATCCTGGGCGACGGCCAGCAGGTCCGCCACTACACCTACGGCGGCGACCTGGCCCGCGGCATCCGCCTCTGCATGGAGCACCCGGCGGCCCTGAACGAGGACTTCAACCTCTCCACAGCGACCTCCACCACAGTGCTGGAGCTGGCCGAGTTGATCTGGCGGAAGGTCCACGGCACCAGTAAACCGTTCCGCTACGTCTCCGACAAGCCCTTCGAGTATGACGTGCGCTGCCGCATTCCATCGGTCGAGAAGGCCAAGCGCTTGCTCGGCTTCGAGGCGACCACGACTCTGGACGAGGTCCTCGACGAGGTGATCCCGTGGATCCGCCAGCAGATCGAGATAGGGGCCATCTGATGGAAGCATCCGCTCAGGCAATGGCCGGCCCGGGGGCCGGCGCCACCACCGGCCCGCCAGCCGCGAAGGTCGGGCCGTTGGCCCTGATCGTCCCCGTCTACAACGAGGCGGAGAACTTCCCCCGTTTGGTGGCCGAGGTAGAACGGCACGTGCCGCCGCCGTACACCCTCTACATGGTTTACGACTTCGACGGCGACACGACGGTGCCGGTAGCGCGGCAACTCGCCTTGACCCGCCCCTGGCTGCGGCTGGTGAAAAACGAGGGGCGCGGCGTGGTCGGGGCCATCCGGACCGGCTTCCGGGTCGTGGCGAGCGGGCCTGCTCTGGTGCTGATGGCTGACCTGTCGGACGACCTGAGCATCGTGCCGGAGATGCTGGCCCTGTACGGCCAGGGCTTCCGGATGGTCTGCCCGAGCCGCTACATGCGGGGCGGCCGGCAGCTCGGCGGCCCGCTCCTGAAGCGCTTCCTGAGCCGGGCGGCCGGGCTGTCACTTTGGTATCTGGCCGGTTTCCCCACCCATGACGCGACCAACAATTTCCGCCTCTACGATGCCGCCCTGGTGAACGAACTCGGCATCGAGAGCACGGGCGGGTTCGAGCTCGCCCTGGAACTGACGGCCAAGGCATTTCGCCGGGGCGTCAAGATCGCCGAGGTCCCGACGACCTGGCGGGACCGGACCGCCGGGGAGTCCCGGTTCCGCCTGCGCAAGTGGCTGCCGCGGTATCTGTACTGGTACGTCTATGCCTTATGGGCAAGACCGACCCGGCGGCGCTCAAGAAGAGCCTTCTAGAGCAAAATCCCAAGGTCGGTTTGGCGATCCGGGGCAGAGACTTCAACACTCGCCTCCTGGGGGCCTCGCTCTACGCTGCCCCGGCTATCCCATCGGTAGGGCCACGACCAAGAGGCGCTTGATGGGGCCTGAGAGGATTGCCCGTCCTATCAGCCTTCTGTCTGTTCCAACCAACGCCGTGTTTCCTCCAGGTAGGTCATGTCGCCTGAAGCTTTCCATGCCGGTACTCGGGCTGACCCATCGCTGCCTGCCTTTGTTCGCCAGGCTGTTGATTCACCGGAGAAGGTCGGTATGCTTGCGGCATATCGGTTGACCTACCCTTGGGACTATATTCTTTGGGCTGGCCTTCTGGTTGCCGTGTTGGCTTCCCAGTTGGGTTTGGAACGGGTCCCGTTTAATAATGGCTTCGGTTGGGACGGGGTAATCTATAGGCAGTTGGCAAAGGATTGGCCCACATTGTTGGTTGATGGGAAATTGGACCCATTCTACATTCAGCGTATTCTCCCATCAGGCATCGTGCATTATTCCTTGCGACTTCTGGGGTTACCTCTCTCAGACAGTAATATCTTTAATGGCTTTGTTGTACTAGATATTGTTGTGGTGATGGCAGGAGGATACTTCTGGCTACTCTGCACGCGAGAACTGGCCCTGAGCCGGCCGGTCAAGGTGCTAAGCTTCATCATCATATTCCTGAGCTTTCCCGTTATCAAACAGTCGTCTTTCCTGCCGGTATTGACTGATCCGACAGCAATCCTGATTGGTACTCTGTCTCTATTTTTCTTCCTGCGAAACTCGGGAAGCGGCCTCTGTGTAACCACGCTGCTCGGGGCATTCGTCTGGCCCACAGCGATTTATGTGGGATGCCTTCTGCTTCTCTTTCCCCGCAGGCCGCAGAAGGAGCTTGAGGCTGACGCATCCCCATCCCCTTCCTGGCTACGGCCCGCCGCCGTGACGACCGCGGCGGCAGTCGCGTTCACCTATGTATTGGGCACTCTTCTGGTACTCGCCCACGGGTATGATATGCCCTTCAGGGCTCACCCCCCCCCTCTATCACCTCCTGTATCTTAGCCTTCCCTTGGGGGCTATATATATCTTGTTGGGCTTATTATATCTGCTCGAATGGGACAAGATCTATGACTGCCGTTACTGGTCGAACAATTTATGGCAGCCTCGAGCTGTGCTGGCCCTGCTATTGTTTTGCGCCGTGAAAGGCATCCAACTCGTTCTCTCTCACGGGCCCGCCGCCTACAATCTGAAATGGCGGTTGGCATGGACGGGGATCACAAGCGTGAGCAAGCCGGGCATTTTCTTCCTCGCCCTTGCCGTCTACTACGGCCCTGTCGTCATCCTCACGGCCTTTCTCTGGAGACGTTATTGTCGCCATGTTCACCAATGGGGCCTAGGCATGACTTTGTGCGTGATCCTTGCTTTCTTGCAAACCCTCTGTAGTGAATCGCGCGGATTGAACAATATGTTTCCCCTACTGGTCGCGCCCATTATGAAGGTTATTGATGGTCTGGACTGGAAGCGAGTCCATTATGGCATTTTGGCCGGGCTCTCGATCTTCGCTTCGAAGTTCTGGCTGACTATGAGCGTAGATTCTTCTGGCGATCTGCTCACCTTCCCCGGTCAGTATCTTGGGATGAATGTCGGTCCCTGGATGGCGAACTCCACTTATTTGGTACAGGGCGGCGCGATGCTGCTTATCGGACTGTTGATCTATGGGATGTTCCCCTTGACTGGCCCGAAAGGTACCTGAGCGACCGGCTCGAGAACGACATTTAGAAACTTTAAGCGAATAGGCTTTTCTCATGGCAACCACTGTTTCCCCTTCTCCCGGGAATGCCGCCCAATTCGCCGGCCCGACGCCATCTAGCCGCTGGCCTTTGTGGGCGGGTGGGATTGCCCTGGCGGTGCTGCTGGTCATTGGGCTGCCGCTGCACCTGTGCATGCCGCTCAACATCGCCGAGGTCCTGACGACCTAGCGGGACCGGACCGCCGGGGAGTCCCGGTTCCGCCTGCGCAAGTGGCTGTCGAAGTACCTTTACTGGTACCTCTACGCTCTGGCGCTCCGCTTCCGCCGCCCTTGCCCTCCGCCGCCCCGTCCGAAAGCCGAGGAGAACCCACATGCCTCCTGCCTGGACTCCTGACCTCTCCCCCTCCGCCACCGAAAAACAGCACGAACCGGTCCCCCTCGCTGGGACGAGCCGGACCGATCCCGGCACCCCGCCCCCTCCTGTCTCGCCCTCTCGGCCACCCCTCGGCCGGCGGGAGGGCCTAGTGCTGCTCCTGGCCGGCCTGCTCGTGTGGGCCTCCTTCCTGCAGTTCCCCGACGGCATCGCCACCGTCACCGGCCCGCTCGGCTGGCAACAGGCCCACGGCTACTTCTTGCGCCAGGGCTTTCAGGCCGGCGAAGACTTCATCTTCACCTTCGGCCCGCTGGGCTACTTCTTCGGTACCCCTTACGATGCCGAACTCTTTTGGTGGAAATACGCCTGGGAGCTGCTCGTCAAGCTGGCCTTCGCCGTCGTCCTCCTGCGCGTCGCCGTTCACCTGCCCGGCTGCGTGGCGCGGCTGTCGTTCTGCGCCCTTGCCGCGTACCTGCTGCCCTTGAGCACCGACGCCCTGTACACTTTCGTCCTTTTGGCGATGGGCGTGCTGCTGCTATTAGAGAGCCACTGGGCTTGGCCAGCCCTCCTCGCCCTCACCCTGCTGGCGGCGCTACTCGCCCTGGTCAAGTTCACGTTCACGGTGAACATCTTGCTAATCCTGGCAATCGCATCCGCCTACTGGCTGGTCAACCGCCGGCCGCTGGCCGCCGTGGCGCTGCCGCTGCTTTTCATTGCCCAGTACCTGGCCCTCTGGGTGGCCCTCGGCCAGTCCTTGGCGGGGCTCCCCCGCTACCTCCGCGCCTCGTGGGAGGTGGCGGCCGGCTACGGGGAGGGGATGGCCGTCGAGGGTTTCCCAGACCAGGTGTACTCGGCCTTGATCCTGCTCTTCCTTCTCGCCGTGCTCGCCGTGCTCGTGCCGCTGCCGCGGGACCGGCGCTGCACGCGCCTGGCGGTCCTGGCGCTGTTCGGCGTTTGCCTCCTGCTCCAGTGGAAGCACTCCTTCACCTCGCACGGCCGGGCCTCGCTCCGCTTCTTCTCCTTCACCGCGCTGGTCCCCTTTCTGTACCTGGCGCTCTGCCCCCCCGGGCGGCGCTGGGGCCTGCCCCGCCTCGTGCCGCTGGCCGCCTGTGTGGCGCTCGCCGCCGGGGCCTTCGTCAAGGGCTGGGTGGACTACGGGACGACGGCGCGGGAGTTCGCCCGCTTGGGCTCTACGCGCATCGTGGATAACGCCGTCGCGGCCGCGGCCCCCTGCCGAAAAGCCCGCGAGCTAGAGGCGCTGCGGGGACGGCTGCGGGAGCGCTGGCAGCTGCCGCGCGTCAAGGCCGAGGTGGGCCCGGCGCCGATCGACGTGATGTTCTATCACGGGCAGGGGGTCGCGCTGCTCAACGAGCTGAACTGGCGGCCGCGGCCCGTCTACCAGAGTTATTCCGCCTACACGCCGTTCCTGCTCGCCGAGAACGCCCGGTTCTTCCAGTCCGACAAGGCGCCGCCCTACGTCCTGTTTCGGCTGCGGACCATCTTCAATCGCTTCCCCGCCCTGGACGACAGCCCTGCCCTGTCCGAACTCTTCCGGCACTACCGCCCGGTGCTGACCGAGAAGTCCTTCATCCTCTTCAAGCGGGTAGCTCGGAGGGATGCGGCTGTGCCGCCCCGGGATGAGGCCGTGGTAACCCGGGTCGTGAGGTTCGGCGAGGAGGTGGAGGTGGACAGCCTGCCCGGCCGCTACCAGACTGTCATGCTCGATTTCAAACCCGCGCCACTGGGCAAGCTGAGGGCCGCCGCCTACCGGCCGCCGGCAGTCTCCATCGAGGTCACGACCACCTCCGGGCAGGTCGCGACCTACCGCATGATTCCCGCCATGGCGAGGGTGGGTTTCCTCCTGAACCCCCTGTTGCAGGATAACCATGACGTGCTGAAGCTCTACGCCCCGTCCGGCGGGACGAGGGTCAAGAGTTTCAGGCTCTTGGCGCAGGGGAGCCCGGAGCCCTGGTTCGACCCCGCCATCTCGGTGACCGTGAAGGGTCTCTCCGACCTCGTTTGCTGCCGGCTTCCCGAGAGCGAACTGAACCGGCTCCTCTACCCGATGCTGAAAGAAGTCCCGGCGGCAGTGCGCTCGGACCTCGCGGTCACCTCGACGTTGTTCGACGATACGGAAGTCCTTCTCGTCCCGCCGGTAGGCGAGGTCCGCTTCAAGAGGCCGCCGATGGCGCGGCAGGTAGTGGCCCAGTTCGGCATCCTCCCCTCCGCTTACCTGCCGCGGACGATGTGGGAGACGCCCGGTATTCGGTTCCTCGTGGACCATGTCGCGGAGGACGGCCGGGTGAGCACGCTCTTTGAGCGCCGGCTCGATCCGGAGAGGAACGAGAAAGATCGCGGCTTGCAGAGGCTGGCCGTTTCGCTGCCCGCCCGGGGAGGAGGCGAAATCGTCTTCAGGACCTTGAATGTCCGGGGGGAGCAGAACCGGACCGATCTTTCCTTCTGGACGGACATCGACTTCCGGTAAGCGTCGTGGTCCCGAGCAGCACGTCTAAACCAACCCAACAGACAGACCGGTTAGGTACCCGTATGGCAACCACCGTTTCCCTCTCTCCCCGGGATGCTGCCCGACTCTCAGGCCCGACGCCATCTAGCCGCTGGTTTTTGTGGGCAGGTGGGATTGCCCTGGCGGTACTGCTGGTCATTGGGCTGCCGCTGCACCTGTGCATGCCGCTCTGGGTGGATGTGACGCATTACGACATTGCCGCCCGCAGTGTGATGCAAGGCGGGGTCCACTATCGCGACATCTTCGACATGAATTTCCCAGGGATCCTCTGGCTCCACATCGGCATCCGCGCGCTGCTGGGTTGGAGTTCGGTCGCCCTGCGCGCCGTGGACGTTCTCATTCTGGGCACGGTGATCGCGCTGCTGCTGCGGTGGCTCCCCACAGGTTGCTCGGCAGCTTACCGGGTGTGGGTCGCGGTGGCCCTGGCCATGTTCTACCTGACCACCTCCGAATGGTCGCATTGCCAGCGCGACCCCTGGATGCTCCTGCCGGCCCTGATCGCGCTGGCGCTGCGCCGCCGTCAGGTGGCAGCCCTGCTGGCCGGAGATCTCTCGGCGGCCAGCACGCTGATCCGTGCTTGGGGAGAAGGGCTTTGCTGGGGAGCGGCCTGCTGGATAAAGCCGTTCGTAGTGGTGCCGGGGTTGGCCTGCTGGCTGGTCGGTGTGTTGGTGGTCGCGCCCGGGGGACGGCGGGCGATAAGATTGGCGGCAGCCGATGCGGCAGGGCTACTGGCCGGGGGCCTGACAGCGGGCGGCCTGGGACTGGCCTGGCTGATCGGGTCGGGTAGCTGGCCGTATTTCGTGGACGCGATGCTGAACTGGAACGTCAAGGAGGGCTACTACCAGTGGAACTGGTACGGGTTCCGCCTGACGGCGTGGTGGGTCTACTGGTGGTTCCTGGTGCGGCTAAACGGGTGGAATCTCATCCACCTCCTGGCGGTGCCGCTGGCACTGGCCTCGCTCGGGCGCCTGCTGCGGGCCGTACCAAGGTTCCGGGATCCGGCGGCCCTGGCCGGCCTGGCTCCCCCGGGTCTCTTCGCGGCTTTTTACCTGGGCTGGCTGTTCCAGGCCGTTGTGCTACAGCAAAAGTTTGAATACATTCTGGTGCCGCCGGTCCTGCTCGCTATCGTGCAGGTGGCCCAGGGGGATTGGCTGGTCAACCACCGCGCCCTTCGTGCCGGCCTGATCGCTGGGTTTGTCGTTGTCGTCAGCTGGTGGTCTCCGGCGCTGCGCCTCGAGCGGCTGGCGGTCTGGGGAAAGTGCTGGCGCGAGGGAAGTTCCGCCCAGGTGCGTGATGCGCTGGCCGTGAGAGGGGTGGCCCGGGGCTTTCCCCGCTGGGTAGAGTTGGAGCGCGTCGCCGCAGAGTTGCGGGCCTGGGGCGTGCAGGACGGCGAAGTTGCTTGTTACAGCTACTCGACCATTCCGCTCTACCTGGAGCTTGACCTCCAACCAGCGACCCGCTTCACCATGTTCGAAGGCGCTATTCACGCTTATCCTGCCCGGGCACAAGAAGTGTGGGAATCCCTGGAGACGGGCCGTCGGTGCTACCTGGTGAGCGACCTGCTGTCAGCCGGTCTGACCGCTGAGCAGGCGCGGAAAGAGCGGTCGGGCGAGCCGCTGGCCCTGCCCCCCGATTTCCCGCCGGAGAAATTGAAGTCGCTGCCCTGGTCCTTGCCGGTCGTCTTTCGGGCCGGCACCTACGTGGTGCACCAGATCAAATAGACGTCCCCCGGGCCGTGTCAATCCCATTTCCAGTAGCGAAGGATACACCACAGCGCCTTGAGGCCGTCGCGCCAGCCGATCTTCTTTCCTTCGCTGTAGGTCCGCCCCGCGTAGCTGATCGCCGTCTCGTAGATGCGGTAACGCCGCCGCGCCACCTTGGCCGTCAGTTCCGGCTCGATGCCGAAACGCTTCTGCTTCAAGGTGGGCGCGATCGCCTCGATGACCTCCCGGCGGAAGACCTTGTAGCCGGTCTCCATGTCGGTGAGATTCAGATTGGTGAACATGTTGGAGAGGGTCGTCAGCAGCCGATTGCCGACGTAGTGCCAGAAGTAAAGGACCCGATGGGTGCCGTCGCCGAGGAAGCGCGAGCCGTAGACGACGTCGGCCTTCCCCTCAACGATCGGCTGGATGAGCCGGGGATACTCGGCAGGGTCGTACTCGCGGTCGGCGTCCTGGATGATGACGATGTCGCCGCGGACATGGCGAAAGCCGGTGGTCAGGGCCGCCCCTTTCCCCTGGTTCTTCTCGTGGAAGATGATGCGCAAGTCTTCGCCGCCCAGAGTAGCGAGCACCTCCCGCGTGCCGTCGGTGCTGCCGTCATCGACCACGATGATTTCCTTGGCGATGGGGACGGCGCGGACGGCGCGAATGGTTTCCGCGATGGTGGCGGCCTCGTTATAGACGGGGATGACGACCGACAGGCGCAGGCCGGGGGGAATGGGGTACAGGCCGACCCGCCGGCAGGCGCCGCTCTCCAGCCAACGCGCCAGCAGCTCGCCGGCAGAGGAGGCGTCCAACCTGCCCGAGCCGCTGCACAGGGGGCAAGCGCGGGCCGCATCCTTCTGTCCCGGCGAGGTCACGGCAAGCACCCCATTGGGAGCCGGCAGCGGACGTTTGCCGTGGCAGTCACTTCCCGCGCCCGGGCCGCCCATTGCTTCCGTTCCACCGGCGTCCGGTCGGGCGCCTTCCGGCGTGAGTGCATCGGCCATCAGCGGTTCTCACCTCCCTATGACGACGTAACGGACCTCTCTCCTGCGATATCCAGAAAACAACCCTGCCTGGAAATCACGGCTGCCCACGGATTGAAGCCCTCTATCGGGGCCTTGTCAAGGCGGAACGGGAAGCACGGCCGCTGTGGCGCAAGCCTGGCAAAGCCCGACGACTGGGGAGCCTCGCTGGATCAAGCCGTCCGGGCAAGCGGGGCAATCGATCCTTGATTCCGCCCAATCGGCGGTGGTACATTCGCAGTGACTTGGCATCGGTGATCGGAGGGCCAGCCATGAGGAATCATCCTTCGTTCTTCCTGGGGGCCGGCCTAGGGCTGGCCGTACTCGCGGGCTTCTCCGCCCTGTACGGCAACCAGGTGACGGGTCCCAAACGGGGTCGGCTCAACGTCAACCCGCCGCACATCTCCACCGACCCCTCGGTCAAGTACGACTATGACATCGTCTACGTCCGGGCGCCGCGCGACCCGAGTGGGGAGAAGCCCATTTACTTCGCTGAGGTCAACAACCCGCTGTGGATGACCCCGGGGGCCGACCTGATGCTGCTGCACCCCGACGGCAGCGAGGAGGTGCTGGTGCCCGGAGGCAAGGGAGCAGTCATGGACCCGGCCGTTTCCTTCGACGGCGAATGGGTCTATTACTGCTACATCTACGATCTGACAAATGCCCGCCGCCATGAGCCTCCGCCGCGTGGAGCAGATATTTACAAGATCCATGTCAAGACCCGAAAAGTGGTGCGGCTGACGCAGCAGGTTTACACTCCGAATACCGGGGCGGCCTACTGGCTGGGATCGCCCCCGCGCAATCGCCACGAGGAGGGGACAAACTACCTCCAGTACCACGGCGTTTTCCACACGGGCCCTTGCCCGCTGCCCGGCGGTAAGGTGATGTTCACCAGCAACCGCAACGCCTTCATCCCGCCCAAGCACTCAAGCCCCTGCCTGCAATTATTCGTCATGGATGATGACGGCAGCAATGTGGAACAGGTTGGCTTCATGAACCTCGGCATGGCCCTGCACCCGGTCATTCTCAAAGATGGGCGGGTGATGTTCAGCTCGCTGGAGTCCCAGGGGCTGCGGGCGAGTACCCTGTGGGGTCTATGGAGCATCCACCCCGACGGCACCAACTGGGGGCCGATGCTCAGCGCCTTCAACTATGGTAGCGCCGCCCAGACGACCCACTTTCAGACGCAGCTCTCCAATGGCGACATTGTGATTGAGGAATACTACCAGCAGAACAACTGGGGGTTCGGCACCTACTACAAGTTCCCGGTCAAGCCCCCCCCGGGCCAGCCGACGTTCGGCCCGGCCAACCCCGATGATCCACGGAACGGCCGGCTGCGCGTCGGCCGGCACGGCGACGGCACCCCCGTGTTCAAGGCCCTACCGTTCAGCCCCTACGGCATCGAATCGCTGACCCCTTTCGCCACACCCTCCGATTTCCCTGCCGGTCTGTCCGATCCTAACGACGGCACATCCCCCCGCGTGGGGAAATTCACCCACCCCTCCGGCGCCCCGGACAACCACCTGCTGACGGTCTGGTCGCCGGGGCCGGTCAACCATAATGGGCTCCACCTGCCCCTGGTGGACGCCGGCATCTATCTGATCAAGGATGGTAAGCCGATCGAGGAGCCGGGGCAGATGCTTCTGATCAAGAACGATCCGAATTACAACGAGCAATGGCCGCGGGCCCTGGTCCCTTACAAGCGCATCTACGGCATCGACGAGCCGCCCCGCCTGCC
>DATLYH010000104.1:0-10549 GCA_035575035.1 Gemmataceae bacterium | reverse complement strand
GGCGAGCGCCGGCACGGCAAGCGCAAGCGCAAAGGAAGGCGCGGGGAGGTCCCAGCGGGCGGCCCTGGCCGGAAGGAGGACGGAGCCAGCGACAAGACACGTTCCTGGTGGAGCGGTCTGCGCGAGTGGTGGGCCGAGGTTCTTAAGCAGGCCGAAAAACGGTAGGAAGACGCAGCATTTTCCCGATGCCGTTGCGCCACTCAGCGTGGAGAAAAGATCGAAGGAGTGGAGCCGACGGGGATCGAACCCGTAACCTCCGCAATGCCATTGCGGCGCGCTCCCAATTGCGCCACGGCCCCAATTTCGTAATCATCAGCCCAGCGAATCCGCGTCCGTTGGTTATCCGGGCAGGATCAACCCGACGAGAACTATCCGGGCTGCCGTCCGTTCACCAACCTTGTTGGTCGCGCTCGTGGTCTCCTCCTTGAGGTGCGGTCTGACCTTACATGTTCTCCCTAACAATATAGCAGCTTGCCCAAGCTGTCAACCGCCTCCGATTTGCCGGGCAGAGCTCCGTTTGCGCGTGTCCAGCCCAGGGGATGGAAGCGCTGGCGTTTCCGGTTTTCATTCGCGGGGTACCGCAAGGGCAGAACGGCACTCCCATTGGTCCGGTCGGACGAATCACCGGCGAACCGAACTGGACAGCCCGCCGGCCATAACACAGAATGCTATCGAGGCGGGCAGCGCTGCCGGTCCGACGGATGAGACCGTGCCGGCCTGCCCCAAGGCAGACACGCCGCCGCCTTGTCCGCCCGGGCCGCGGTACGATGGCCGTGCCCTGCGGCCTCCCTGGGTTTCCCCCGATACCACAAGGAACCACACGTGACACGACACTTCTTCATCAACATCCTCAAGTATGTCCTGGCCTTCGGGCTCCTCGCCATCGTAATCTGGCGGAACTGGGGGGACAGCAGGCAGGTGGCAAGCAAGATTGTCAGCGGGGAAACCCCGGCGGATGCGTCGGCCGAGGACATGCCGACCTTCACAGGGCAGGTGATCGCGTACATCCCGGACCAATCCATCACTGTCCAGCGGCCGGCGAACGGCGGCCGCGCCGCGGCGCCGGTCGAACTGGTCATCAACTCGAAAACGCAGTTGTCGGACAACATCAAGATCGGCAGCGCGGTCGCGGTCTGGGAGGCGCCGCCCGGGGTGGGATACGTTTGGCGGAAGCATATTGTCGAAGGGGAGCCGATCCACACCGGGTTCCTCCTCCTGGCCGTGCTGTTTTACGCGGCGGCCGCGCTGCTGACCTTCGTGCGCTGGCATCTTTTGGTGCGGGCGGTGGGCCTGCCGTTCCGCCTCAGCGACGCGCTGCGGCTGGGGCTGATCGGCTTCTTCTTTAACATCTTCCTGCCCGGCTCGATCGGCGGGGATGCCATCAAGGCGGTGTTCCTGGCCCGCGAGCACAGTCGCCGGACGGTCGCCGTCGCCACCGTCATCATGGACCGGGCCATCGCCCTGTGGGCCCTGATCTGGTTTGTGGCGGTGCTCGGCGGCGTGTTCTGGGCTGGCGGCCTGCTTCAAGGCGAGGGGGGGCAGGAATGCCAATTCATCGTCCAGATGGCAACCGGCATCGTCGCCGTTACCTTCGGACTGTGGCTGGTCCTGGGCCTGCTGCCAGCGCACCGGGCGGAACGTTTCGCCGGCCGACTGGCACGGGTGCGTCATGTCGGCGGTAGTCTGGCCGAGTTCTGGCGGGCCGTGTGGATGTACCGCTGCCGGCAGCGGAGCGTGGCGGCGGCTATGCTGATCTCTTTCGTCGGCTTCGTCGGCTTCATCCTCACCTTCTACTGCTGCGTCCGCACGCTTTTCGACCCGGCCGACCCCGCCCAGAAGATCCCGGGGGTGACCGAACACTTCCTGATCGTCCCGATCGGGCTGGTCATCCAGGCGATGCCGCTGTTCCCCGGCGGGGCGGGAATTGGGCAGCTTGGCTTCGGGGCGCTGTACCGTTGGCTTGGCTGCGGGGCCGCGGCTGGCATCCTCGGCTCGGTAGTGCAGCTGGTAATCTGCTGGATACTTGCTCTGACCGGTTATCTTGTCTATCTGCGTCTGAAGCCGGCCGTGCCGTTGCCGGCGGGGGCGGACGCCAAACTGGTGCCGGTCGAGGCTTGAGGGTTGCCGGGCTGCGGGCCTCGCATCGGTGAGGGAGAATCATGGCAGCGAACAAGTCCGCAACCCAATCGGCCAATGCCGGCGCGGCGCCGGCGGAACCCGAAGACCTCAACCCCTACCACATCGCCGCCCAGCAACTCGATCGGGCGCTGGCTTACATGCCGCAGCTGAAGCGCGGGCTGATCGAATTCCTCAAGCGGCCGGCTCGGACGGTGACGCTGGAATTTCCCGTCGAGATGAGCGACGGCTCCGTGCGGACATTCACCGGCCACCGCGTGCTGCACAGCCGGGTGCGCGGTCCGGGCAAGGGCGGCATCCGCTACCACCCCGATGTCACCGTCGATGAAGTCCGCGCTTTGGCGGCATGGATGACCTGGAAATGTGCCGTCATCGACGTTCCCTTCGGCGGGGCCAAGGGAGGCGTCGCCTGCAACCCCAAGGAGCTGAGCGAGGCTGATCTGCGCAAGATCACCCGGCGGTACATCTCGGATCTGGGCGACCTGATCGGTCCGCACACCGACATTCCCGCCCCCGATGTCTACACCGATGCCCAGACCATGGCCTGGATCTACGACACCTACGCCATGATGCACCCCGGCCGCAACAACCTGCCGGTGGTCACGGGCAAGCCGCTCGACATCGGCGGCTCGCACGGCCGAAACGAGGCGACGGCCCGCGGCTGTCTGTACTGCTGCCGACGCGCCCTGAGCCGGGCCTTGGTGCCCGGTCTCGAGGATGTCGCCGGGACGCGGGTGGCCATCCAGGGGTTCGGCAATGCCGGCGCGACCGCGGCCCGGCTGTTCCACGAGGCTGGCGCCCGCATCATCGCCGTCAGCGACTCGCGCGGCGGGGTCTACCGCGAGGCCGGCCTTGACGTGGACGCCGTGGCTCGGCACAAGGCCGCCGGCGGGTCGGTGGTCGGCACTCCGGGCACACGTACCATCAGTAACGAGGAACTTTTGACGCTGGAGTGCGACATCCTGATCCCGGCGGCCCTGGAGAATCAGATTCGCCGAGACAATGCGGCTGAGGTCAAGGCACGGCTGATCGTGGAAGCAGCCAACGGCCCGACAACGCCGGCAGCCGACCGCATCCTCGCCGACCGCGGTATCCCGGTACTGCCTGACATCCTGGCCAACTCGGGCGGCGTCTGTGTCAGTTACTTCGAGTGGGTGCAGAACCTGGAGAACCAACAGTGGGACCTGGCCGAGGTCAATCAGAAGCTCCAGGCCAAGATGGAGCGGGCAACCGATGCTGTGCTTGCCAAGCAGGCGGAGATCAACCGCGCCCTGGAGACGAAGGAAGGCAAAAGGGCGAAATCGGACGGCAAGAAGACCAAGTCGGCCGCGCCTGGGCCGCTGGAGCCGATCGACCTGCGCACGGCGGCGCTGATCGTGGCCGTCGAGCGCGTGGCCCATGTGGCCCTGGAGCGCGGCATCTGGCCGTGAGTGGTGAGTGGTGAGTGAGGCCACCACTCACCACTCACTTTATCCTCTAAGCCAGGTTGACGTAGACCGTCTTTACTTCGGTGTACAGCTCCAGGGCGTACTCGCCGAGTTCGCGGCCCTGACCGCTCATTTTGTAGCCGCCGAACGGGGCCGCCGCATCGAAGACGTCGTAGCAATTGATCCAGACCGTACCGGCCCGCAGGCCATTGGCCAGCCGGTGTGCCTTGGTGATGTCCCGCGTCCACACCGCCGCCGCCAGGCCGTAGTACGTCTGGTTGCCGCGGCGGAGCACCTCGTCGGTGTCCTTGAACTTCAGGATGTTCATCACCGGGCCGAAGATCTCGTCCCGGGCGATCTTCATGTCGTCGGTGACCTCGGTGAAGATGGTCGGCTCGATGAAGTAGCCCCGGTCGCCGACGCGCCGGCCGCCGCAAAGCAGCTTCGCCCCTTCCTTCTTGCCCGCCTCGATAAAACTCATGACCTTGTCAAACTGCTCCTGCGAGACCTGCGGCCCCTGCTCCGTCTGGGGGTCGAACGGGTCGCCGACCTTGCGGGCCTTCGCCTTTGCCAGCATCTTATCGACGAACTGGTCGTGGATCTTCTCCTCGACGAACAGTCGGCTGCCGGCGCAGCAGCACTGGCCCTGGTTGAAGAACAGGCCGAAGTAGGCCCCCTCAATAGCGGCGTCGAGGTCGGCGTCGGCAAAGACGATGTTGGGGCTCTTGCCGCCCAGCTCCAGGCTGACGCGCTTGAGGTTGCTCTTGGCCGCCGCCTCCATGACGAGCTGGCCGGTGGTGTACTCGCCCGTGAAGGCGACCTTGTCCACGTCCATGTGGCTGGCGAGGGCGGCGCCGGCGGTCGGGCCGTAGCCGGGCACCACGTTGATCACGCCGTCGGGGAAGCCGGCCTCCTGGGCCAAAGCGGCGACACGCAAGGCGGTCAGCGGCGTTTGCTCGGCCGGCTTGAGCACCACGGTGCAGCCGGTGGCCAGGGCCGGACCCCACTTCCACGCCTGCATCAAGAGCGGGAAGTTCCACGGGATGATCTGGCCGACCACGCCGACCGGCTCGTGGCGCGTGTAGCAGAAGTACGGCCCCTCGACCGGGATGGTTTTGCCGTGAATCTTGTCAGCCCAGCCGGCATAGTAGCGGTAGCACTTGATGGTCAATGGCAAGTCGATGGTGAGCGAGTCGGTGTAGGGCTTGCCGTTGTCGAGCGTCTCCAGGGCGGCCAGCTCCTCCTGGTTTTGTTCAATGAGATCGGCCAGTTTGTGGAGCAGCCGGCCGCGCTCGCTGGCGCTCATCTTCGGCCAGGGCCCTTCCTCGAACGCCTTGCGGGCGGCCTTGACCGCCAGGTCGATGTCGGCCTTGTCCCCCTCGGCGACCTGGCAGATGGTCTCGCCGGTGGCCGGGTTGATCGTGGGGAAGGTCTTGCCCGAGACGCTATCGACCCACTTGCCGCCGATGAACATCGGCTGGTCCTTGACCTTGGGCGGCTTGACCGTGCGAGGTCTGGAAGCGGTTGCGGTGGCCATGAGATCGTCCTCCGGTGGAACAGGCGGAAGAAGGGGGGAGGAGGGCCGGTTCCCTCCCGACCCTGGTACGGATTGAATTGTGGCAACGGCGGCGCGCGTCTGTCAAGGACAACGCAGCGGTGCCGCGGGCGGCCCAGCGCTGAGCCGCAGGCGGCTGGGGAGATTTACTCCAGCGCCCCTTCGCGGCGCAGGCGCTCCTTGTCCGCGGGCGCGTAAACGATGACCCGACGCGGGTTGATGAACAGCCAGCAGGCCGCCGAGATTAAGAACATGCAGCCGGAGTAGATCAGGGCGATGCTCCAGTTGGCCTCCTCCCCGGGGCCCGCCCGGCTGGCCAGCCACGGCACCATGAACGAGGTGACCGGCGTGCCCAGGTTCCCCACCATGTTCATGAAACCAGACACGGTGCCGGAGTAGCGGTGGCCGATGTCAATGCAGGTGGACCAGCTCACTGCCATGGCGAAGTCCTTGGCGAATGACGCCAAGCACAAGGCCAGCACCGCCAGGAAAGTCAGCAAGACAACCAGCCAGCCGGAGCCGTCGGCCAGGTTCCCACTGAGAAGGTGGGTCAGCAAGAAGGCGAGCAGGAAAAGCAGCCCGCCGACGAAGTAAGCGGCGGCGCCCTGCAGCGTCCGCCCCCAGCGCCGGCCCCAGACACGCACTTGCCGGTCGGTCAGGAAGCCGCCCAGGAAGCAGGCCACCCCGCCAAAGAACAGCGGCGCCCCCGACGCCAAACCCAGCTCCAGACCGGACAGGTGCAGCTTTTTCTGGAAGTAGGCCACGTCCCAGGTGATGAAGAACGACCAGCCGGCATTGCTGCACACGTACATCAGGCACAGCAGCCACAGCGTCGGGCTGGCCAGGAGGGTCCGCCACGACAAGGGCGGCAGCCGGCCGGTGGAGCCGTTGCCCTGCTCGATCAGGGCCAACTCCGCGGCGTTGACGCCGGGGTGTTCGCGCGGCGTGTCGCGGAACCAGAGGTAGAAGAAAACCACCCAGACCACTCCCACCACGCCAAAGAACACGAACGCCCCACGCCAGCCGACCACCTGCGAGATCAGCACGACCAGCAGCGGCGAGATCGCCCCGCCCCACCGGCCGAACGTCCACAGCAGTCCCTGCCCCAGGCCGCGCTGCCGGTAGGGGAACCAGCTTTTCATCGCCCGGGCGATGTTGGGGTACGCCCCCGCCTCGCCCATGCCGAAGAGGAAACGCACCAGTACCAACAGGATGAAGGCGTCAAAGAGCACCGCCTCGATCCCGGAGAAGGGAAGCGTCACCCGGATGCCGGTGTTCAGCCAGGCGAAGTTCCAGACCAGCCCGGTCAGGGCGGTAAACAGCGACCAGGCGAACACGATCCGGGCCAGCACCTTGCGCGGCCCGATGCGGTCCCCCAGCCAGCCGCTGGGCACTTCGAACAGAGCGTAGGCCAGCCCGAAGGCGGCGAAGATGTAGGCGAACTGCTCGTTGCTCAGGCCGAGTTCCCCCTGCATTTCGGGACGGACGCTCTTGATGGCGACACGGTCGATGTAGGTGAGCATCGACAGCGAGCAGACCCAGGCGAGCACGCCATAGCGAACCCGGGTGGCCTGGGCCTCAGCGGTAAGGGAGAGCGGCTTGTTCATGAAACGGCTCGACAGGTGGGATTGATCTTGCGGGCCAGTGCCAGAGTACCGGCCGGCGAGCGGGCGGTCAAGGATCGGTTCGCCTTGGTGCGGTTCGGTACGGGCGGACCGAGGAGAGTCTGCGCGTCACGTCTCTGGGGGAGCTGCGTATGAAGAAGCGAGCCCCGTTGAGTGGCCGGGGCGGAGCGTCTGCGATGCCCTGCCCCTCACCCCTAACCCCTCTCCCCCGAAGCGGGGGCGAGGGGAACCATCTTCTCCCCTTGCCCCCGAAGCGGGGGCGAGGGGAACCACTCTTCTTCTCTCGCCCCGCTTCGAGGGAGAGGGAGAAAAAGTGGGGAGCGCGTTCTTCTCCCCTCTCCCCCCACAGGGGGGAGAGGGTAAGGGTGAGGGGGGCGGCTACCCCGGACACTTTCCCGTCGCGGACGCCCCAGGCTCTGAAAGCGTCCGCGATGGGACCGACAAAAAAGAAAAATTTGCCATTTGTATGCTTGCAATCCAGGTTCTGAGCCGTTACATTCGCCGTCGAATCTTGACCCGCGTTGCCCGCTTGGCTTGGTGCCTTGCCGTCACATCATACCTCCCCACCGGGAAGGGGACACGATCCCTTGGGAGTGTTGATCGCCGCCGTTGCGCGGCCCGTCGGACCGGGTGTCCGAAAACAACGGTGAGTTGACCTGCTGCGCCTTCGTTGCCCATCCAGGTACAGAGGAGTTTCTCTCATGACGTGGAGTTTGTTCGGCTTGCGGTTCGGCCGTCCGTCATCCCGCCGCGCTTCTGCCAAGGGATTCCGCCCCACGCTCGAGCTCCTGGAAAAGCGGGAATTGCTCGCCCGGCTCAGCATCCCCACGGGCATCATCCGCAGCCCGGGGCAGGAAGTCCTGGTGCCGGTCAACCTGGACGATTCCGAAGGCCTTGTCGCCGCCGACGTGGCCATCTCCTACGACACCACCCGGCTGGAGTTGGTGACCGACGGCCCGAACCCGCCGGTCCAGAAGGGCACGCTGACCTCGGACTTCGATGTCTTCCTGGCCAACACCAATCCGGCTCCTAGTGCCAGCCCGCCGATCCCCGGTGCCATCCGTGTCGGCCTGGGGCGGACCGCCGGCCCGATCACCGGCCGGGGTGCGGGCAGCATCTTGCAGATCAACTTCCGGGTCCGGGCCGGCGCCGTGGATGGTCCGGCCTTCATCAACCTGATGGAGAAGATCGACCCGCGGGACGGCTCCCAGATCACCACCACCGGCCTGGAATACGAGAACCCTCCGCTGGGTTCGCAGACCGGCATCGCCGTCAGCGACGTGCGCCAACTGGAAGGGAACAGCGGCACCACCGCCTTCCTCTTTACCGTCAGCCTGCCCAGCGCCTCCACCTCGCAAGTGACGGTGCAGTTCGCCACCGCCAACGGGACGGCCACGGCGGGCACGGCCGCCCCCGCCGACTACGGCGCCACCAGCGGCACCCTCACTTTCGCCCCAGGCGTGACCCGGCAGATCATCACGGTCCCGGTGTTCGGTGATACCACGGTCGAATCGGACGAGACTTTCACCGTTAACCTGAGCAATGCCAGCAGCGGCACCATCAGCCGTCCCACCGGCACCGGGACGATCCTCAACGACGACCCGGCGCCGACCGACGCGAGCAACGACGCCAGCGACGGCAGTATCACGGTGCAAAACGGAGCACCGGCCCCAACCTTCCAGGTGACCCAGCACGTGGCCACCAGCACCGGCTTCGCCGTCCGCTTCAATCGTGCAGTTGATACCAACGTCCTGAACCTGTATGACCAGGGCGGGGTGTTGGGGCCGTCGGACGTCACAGTCACGGGGCCTGCCGGAGCGGTGGCCGGCTCCATCGTGATGGACGCGGACAACCGGGGGTTCCGGTTCATCGCCACCAACCGCCCCCCTGCCACGCCCACCACGCCCACTCCATCCGGCGTGCTGACCGCGGGGAACTACCAGGTCACCCTCCGCAGCGACGCCGCCAACGGCGTCCGGGACACCGCGGGCAACGCCCTGGACGGCGACGCCAACAACACCGCGGGCGGCAATTTCGTCTGGAACTTCCTCGTCCCCAGCCTGCCGCCGACGGCACCGCAGCCGGTCGTGCTCACCATCCCCGACTTTGTGCGCGGCGGCGGGCAGCCGGTTGACGTGCCCAGCACGGGCGCCTCTACGGGCATCCCGCTCACCATCAGCCGGGGCGCCGGCGTTGGCCAGATCAACTTTGTGCTGCGCTTTAACCCGGCGCTGTTGAGCATCACCGACTTCACCGTCGAACCGGGCATCAACGGCACGCGAACGATCAACGTCACCGGAGGCACCGCCACCATCCAGGTGACCGCCCCCGCCGGGCAGCAGCTCAGCGCCAGCACCACGCCGATCATCCTGGGCCGGTTCACCGCCACGGTGCCGGGCAACGCCCCCTATGCGTCCAAACAAATCCTGGATATCAGCAACCTGGCCGTCTTCTCCTCGACCAACCGGCTGGAAGAGCTGGACTCGGTGGACGACGACGGCATCCACGTCGCCGCCTTCCTGGGTGAAACCGACGGCAATCAATCCTATGGGGCCGTGGATGTGACTCGTCTGCGCCAGGTGATTCTCGGGACCAACAGTGGCTTCAGTGCTTACCAGTTGGCCGACCCCACCCTGATCGCCGACATTGACAACAACGGCTCCCTGGGTGCCGTCGACGTCACCCGCTTGCGCCAGGAAATCCTGGGCGGTCCGAGCGACCGGCCGGAGATCCCGCCTCTGCCTGGGACCCCTCCGCCCGTGACCGGTGTGCCCGACCCCCAGCTTACCATCGGGAACGTCACGGGCACGCGGGGCCAACCGGTGCAAGTACCCATCACCTTCACGTACAATCGCCGGGCTGGTGAACCGCCACAGTTTGAGTTCCTGGGTGCCTTTCTCAACATTCGGTTCGACACCAGCCGTCTCACTTTCGTGAACGCCATGGCACCAACCAGCGGCCCGTTCGCCAGCGCTGGGCTAACCCCCAGTTTGGCGTCCGGCCGTCCAGCCGATCAACTCGCTATCCTCATTGACGTGAATAATCCCCCCCTGATCCCCGAGGGAGGATCCGGGGTGATGCTGCTCCTGAATTTCACGGTCAATGCGACCGCCCCGGACGGTAGAGCGGCCGTCAACCTCGTGCCGCAATTCTCCGGTTTCCCTCAGCGAACCTCAATTAATGATGATCCCGCCGCGGTATTTCCACCACCAACTGACGCCGACAACGACCCCGGTGTCGATGGTGGCGTCACGATCGGCACCGCCGCCACGCCGGGGCAGTTGCAGTTCAGCGCGGCGACCTACTCGGTGAACGAGAACGCCGGCAGCGCCACGGTGACCCTCACCCGCACTGGCGGCAGCGACGGCGCCATTGCCGTCACCTTTGCCAGCAGCGGCGGCACCGCCACCGCGGGGGTGGACTTCACCGCGACGACGACCACCGTCAGCTTCAGCGCTGGCCAGACCGTCGCCACTGTCACCATCCCGATCATCAACGACAACATCGACGAGTCCGACGAGACGGTCAACCTGGCCCTCACCGGCCCCACTGGCGGCGCCACCCTCGGCACCCCGAACACCGCCGTCTTGACCATCGTCGATGATGATCCGACGCCGGGCATCACCATCAACGATGTCTCGGCCAACGAGGGGAACAGCGGCACGACGCCGTTTGTCTTCACCGTCAGTCTGAGCAACCCCAGCAGCCAGCCGATCACGGTGCAATTTGCTACCGCCAACGGCACGGCGACGGCGCCGTCGGACTATACCGCCACCAGCGGCACCCTCACCCTCGCGGCCGGCCAG
>DATLYH010000103.1:0-22092 GCA_035575035.1 Gemmataceae bacterium | reverse complement strand
CCCGCCGCTTCGCTCGATGGGCGTAAGAGCGAGCAAGCAGGCCACGGCGCCGATAAGCAAGGGGAGCCACGGCGACCCAAAACTCGTGCTCGATTTGTTCATGGCTGGCGCCGACTCCAGGGGGAGCGGCGAGGGAATGACCGGGGAGGGCTATCCCCCGAGCTATTTCCACCCGCTCGCCATCCCCCTACTTCCTCGGGGCTCAATCTTTGATAGCTTGGTAGACCTCGTAGGCGAACCGTGCGCTCGCCCCCGCCCCACTTTTCACTCGGATGGTGTAGCCAATGGGGTTCCCAAACCGATCTATCCCGAAGAGTTTCGGGTAATCCTTCTTCAGCTTGATCTTGAACGTGGCCTTTCCGTTTGCGTCCGTCGTGGCGTTGCCGACGATTGTGACCTCGTCCCCGTTAAAATCGACCTCCAATGCTGTGTTCGGATCCATGGCGCTCACTTGGAGCTCGATCTCGGTCCCCTCCTTCCTGGATCCGGCCCCGGGATTTAGCTTGATGATGCCCCTTGTCGTTCGCCGTGGCTGCTCCCGCTGGGCTAACTGGGGCCGGTCTTGGACCTGCAAGACGAAGCCGTTCCCCGGAGGGATTCCTACTGCCGGGGGGTCGGTAATACGTGGGCAAGGGTTCTCGGGCGCCGCCGCCTGGTAGTCGTTCCAGGCCGTCGCCTCGCTCGACTGCCAATTGGCGAGGGCCGCATCGACGGCGCTGTCGAGGTTCGCCTCCGCCGCCTGTTCCGCCGACGTGAGGTTGGCTTGGATGTTAGCCATGGAACTCAGGTAGGTTGTCCACGCGGAGTCTTCGGCTGATACGTAAGTTGCCCACGCGGACGCCTCGGCAGCAACATACGTGCTCCACGCAGCCTCTTCAGCGCTGACCCAAGCGTCCGTGGCCGCATTCAGGCTGACCAAGTAGTCGTCCAGGGCTTGCTCTTGCTCGGGGGTGAGATCGCCATCTGCTGGCCCTTCGACCCCTCCGGCGGCGAAATAGTCATCGGCCGCTTCCAAAAGCGCATCTGCAAACGCCTCGTCCGCGGCCTGCACGGCGGCATCGTAGGTCGCCCGGGCCGATGCTTCCGCTGATAGATAGGTCTGGTAGGCTGCGGAACTCGAATCCTGATACGTGGTGAAAGCCCCGTCCGCCGCCGACTGGGCGGCGGACGCGGCCGCGGCGAAGGCGGCGTCGCGATCCGCCACGGCAGACATCACCGCATCCTCATAAACCTGGTTCGCCTCATCAACGGCAGCCAGGTAGGTATCATAAGCGGGGTCGCCGCCGCCCAAATCACACGAGGAGGTTGAGGAAGCCACGAACGAGCCACCTTCTTCACCGGCTCGACTGCCGTACACGGGGGCAGCCACACCGCCGTTAGAGGCAATGGGCGAAGCCGCCTCCTTTCCGCCGCCTGCCCGGCTGCTTTCACCGCCTGGCGAGCCAGGCGCAGGACCTCCCGTGGGCCTATCCAGGGACAGAGGGGTGATCGCGCCGTGGGAGCGCGGCGCAACCACGGCAGTGGCCGCTGCGCCCCCAATAAGGCTGGCCCCGGCCTCCCCGCCGGCCGTCGTCATTGCGTCGCTTGGCAGCGCGTCGGGAGGCTGGCTTCCGAGCAGCCCGGCGGGCGGAGCCGGCCCGTCGAAGCCCAGCAGGTCATCGCAGGAGAGCATCGTTGAAAGGAGGTTAGCTTCCACCAACCCCGAACGTAGTTCGTCGTGGAGTGTATCGACTGCCTGCGATGGAGGGAAGGGTTCGGAGGTCGCAGGGGCTCCGGAGGCGGTCTGGTGGTGGTCCGGCGCCGCCCCCGTATCGGGCAACAGTCCGACCGACAGGGATAAGGCTGTCGTCCTCCGGCCGAGCGAGGTCCGACACCCCTTTATTCCCGTTCCCCTCGGTTTCCAGTCCCGCGGTCAGCGCGGTTCCTTCCAGGTTCTCCGCTCCGATTGCGAAGGCGGTTCCGCCCAACAGCAGGCTGAACAGGGAGCCAGGGGGCAGCCGATCTTCCAGCGCCTCAAAGCCCGGGGGACGCCGCGGTCGGCGCGGCGCAGGCCGCGGACCCCGCGCACCAACCAGCGACAGCGGCACGGTCTGCACCCAGCGGCGGAGTACCTTCCGAACTGATCGATCAGGCCCCGAGTCAAAATGGTGGGACATGGGCCTAGAGACTGTTTCAAAACCCTGGTTCCACGCCGCAAACCCTTGTCTGGCAAGGGCTAAACGAGGTTATGAAACAGTCTCAACCTCCTTTCTGAAGAACATCCAGTGTTGTTTATGCCCGATAGCGGTACGAATTTGTAAATTGCGAAAAAGTAGCTAGAAGGGAAAAGCTACTCTAGTAAGGCTTCTTCGCCCCGATAGATCAGGAAAAAGTTTGGGTACTATATTGCTGTCACCCCCACGTGCTGTCAAGATCAATTCCAATTATTTGTTGTTTACGTATTTTATCCTTATTGTATCTTTCCTGGCAAAGAGTCGAATCAGGCAGAGGTGAGGACCTGGCTGAAGAACGCCTCGTAATCCTCGGCCAGTTTCTCCGGTCGCCAGGCCTCCGCCGCCTGCAGCGCTGCCGCTCGCCCTCGTAGAACGCCGGATCATCCCACAGCCGCAGGATCGTCTCCACCCACGGTGCCACCTCCGCCGCCGTCGGTACCTCGCGACTCTCCGGGGTATACCGCTCCGGGATGTCGAAGAGGAACCCCGCCTGGGCCAGCGTCTCCGGCAGCCCTCCCCGACACGCTGGAACGGCTGTTCTATCTGTACAACCACGTCCGGCGGCCGCAGGACGCTCGCCGGGTGTTGCAGCAACTCCGCGAGCTGAAGCCGGGTGAGGTGCAGTACGAACTGCACGAACTGGACCTGATCGAGGTCAAGGGACTGGGCGACCTCGACCGGATGCTGACCGAGATCGAGCGCATCCGCAAGCGCCATCCGCATAACGCCCGGGTCGAGGAACGGGCCGTGGCCCTCATCCCGCTGATGGGGAATTTCTGCAACCAGCTGACCGACCAGCTGAACAAGGTCATCGATCAGGTGCGCGACGTGCCGAGCTACCAGCAGGTCAACTGGCCGGCCGTGCGCGAGGTGATGCACGACCTGCAACGCGAGTTCCTGCGACTACAGCGGCTCGTCATCAAGTGCCTGCCGTTGATCACTCATGAAGAGCACCGTTGCACCATTCGCGAGCTGATCGCGCACATTGACCGCAAGATCGACGTATGCCGTGAGATGGGTGCTTAGTCCGTAGTCCGTAGTCCGTAGCCACCCCTTGCTACGGACTACGGACTACGGACGAGGAAAGCGAGATGGCCAATAACCAAGAGCCCGTCATTCTGGAGCTGGCGCCCTTGCCGCGCGAGCAGATCGGCCCCTTCCTGTTGCTGGGGGTAGACAAGGACGCGGACCGAGAAGAGATTGAGGCCAACTGGGCCCGGCGCGTCATCTGGGCACGCAAGCAGCAGAGCCGGATCGCCCTGGAGGACATCAACTGGGCCCGGGAGGTGATCAACGACGCAGAGCGGCGTGTCCGGGCCGACGCGGCCAGCCTGAATGCCGACACCAGCGAGGCGGTGCTGCGCCGCATTAGCCGGCGCTATGGGGGGCAAGGCGGCCTCGACTGGCAACCGCTCGACGTTGAGAAGCCGCTGGAGGACTACACCCCCGCCGTCGAGGTTCCCGACCCGCAGGCTGTTCTCGCCGACATCACCGTCCCCGCGGTGCCCGAAGAGGTCCCTGCCGTGGCCGGCCTCCTCAAGCAACTTGCCGCAGAGCCGCTCGATCCCTGGGCGCTTGCCCTGCCCGAACCGGAGAACGAACCGCCGGCCCTTCGCGAGGACTGATGCTGCCTTGGTGCGGTCGCCCTTCCCAGTCAGGGCGTTCGGTTCCGCCACCGTATCAGTTGCCGCAGGGCCAGCGGTACGATTCCCAACAGGGCCAGCGAAATGAGCACGCCCGGTGAGAACACTTCCCGGGGTGAATCGAGAGAGGACAGAAGGTCGCCGGTGTGAAGATACAGGAACGTGCCCGGCAGCATCCCAAGCCAACTCACCCAGGCGAACGTCCTGACGCGCATCGGCGTCAAGCCCATGCCGAGGTTGATCAGAAAGAAAGGGAAGAGCGGGACCAGCCGGAGCAAAAACAGGTAGTAGGCTCCGTCCTTCTGGATCCCCTCGTTGAGGGGCCGGAGCCGATCGCCCCACCGCCGCTGCACCAAATCGCGGAAGAGATAACGGCTGCTGAGGAAGGCCAGGGTCGCGCCGAGGGTCGCAGCCGCGCTGACGACGGCGGTGCCGAGCCAGCGGCCGAACAGCGCCCCGGCCAGCAGCGAGAGGGCGGTTGCCGCGGGCAACGACAGAGCGGTGACCGCCACGTAGACGACGAAGAAGATCACCACGGCAGCGAGCAGGTTCTGCCGGACCTGCGCCTGCCACCTCTCGACATTGCCGTGGATGTAATCCCACGATAGGTATTGCTGCAAGCCCAGGGCGTAGAAGCCGACGATGCCCAGCACCAGGACGGCCGCCAACGTCCCGCGCTTCCAGGATAGCCCTGGGCGGGATGCGGTCATGTCATCCGGAGTCGCGGACACGAGTTGCCTCTCCTTCAAATCGCCGACTTGCACTTGCTCCGAGTTCGTTCATGGTACCATCAGGATATGCAGGTCGGTCTGGGTCTGCGTTGCGGGATCGAACGTCAGCAGCCCTTTCGCTGGTGCCGCGCGAAGCAACCGTTGATCGGAGGTAACGCAGCACCAGGTCGTTGCCGGTAGTCCGCAGGGAAGCGACGATATCCTGGGCAGAATGATAGGATAATGGCATCGTTCGGCCACCGGAGGGAAGTTAGTCCCGCGCAATGTACCTTAATAGGACAGCTGGAGTATGTTTTGCGCCTGACCGTTTGTCGCAACCGGCGGTCCTGTGGAGGCCTGGGGCCGTCCGAGCGGTCCGAATGACCTACCCGGATAGCTTATGCCGAGGCAAGGTAAGAACAAGTTTGGTGAAGGCGGTCCCTCATCCTCCCCGCGTGAGCATCCGGCCCATCCTCCCAGGACCACCGCCATTGTCCCGGCCAACAGCCATCAGCTGGTTAGGGAGTACAATGCCGGATTGTTCTTCCAGGGGGCTGCTGCGTCAAGCTTGTAACCGGAAACAAAAAGGACACGAGCCCGATGGCTCGTGTCCTCGGTAAGTTTGGCTAACTTGTCCCGTCTCTCAATGCCGGAACAGGAACTCCTTGGCGTTCAAGAGCGACCACTGGACGTCTTCCCACGCCTTGCGCTTGTCCATGGCGGCGTTGACGTGGCCCAGGAACAGTTTCACCTCATCGTCTGCCGGCGGGCGAGATAGGGTCGCCAGATACAACTCGGTCAGCACCTCCACGTCGGGCAGCTTCTTCTCCAGCAGCCGGCCGATGCGGTTCTTCGGGTGACGCAGTTTCTCGTTGACCGTCGGCCCGTTGATCAGCTGCAGCGCCTGGGCCAGGTTGCTGTCCCCCTCGCGCTCGCACTCGCAGGCCAGTTCGCGGGCCGGTTGGCCGAATGTCTTCAGGAACGGGTGGTTGACCTCGCCGTCGGGCAACTGCACTGCCCGTGTGCCCGGCGGGAGTCCGGGGTACTTCTCCGGCACCTCGGTTACCGCACAAATGGCGTCGAGCAGCTGCTCCGCCGTCAATAGCCGGGCCACAGCGTGCGAGAAGTACTTGCTGTCGTCCTTGTTGAACTCGTTGCTCTCGGCGCTGAGCTGATAGGTCCGCGAGTTCATGATTACCCGGATCAGGTGCTTGACATCGAAATGGTGGGCGACGAAGTCCTTCGCCAGCGCGTCGAGCAATTCGTCGTTGGCCGACGGGTTGGAGTCACGGAAGTCATCGACCGGATCGACAATGCCCCGGCCGTTAAGGTGATACCAGATGCGGTTGACGACCGATCGGGCGAAGAACGGGTTGTCGGGGGCGGTGATGGCGTCGGCCAGCACCTCGCGGCGGTCCTTGCCGGGCGGGATTGGCGGCGGCGGTAAGCCCATGATCTTGGGCGGCATTACCTTGTTGGTGCGCGGCTGCGTCACCTCGCCGCTGCGCTCGGTATAGATCACCTCGGAGGCTCCCTGCGCCTGCCGGCCCTCGCCCGGCTCCACGGGGTCCCGCTTCTGCCTTACCCGAGCGAAGAAAGCGGCCAGGCTGTAGTAGTCGTCCTGGGTCCATTTCTCGAACGGGTGGTTGTGGCACTTGGCGCACTGCATGCGGACGCCGAAGAACAGCTGGGCCGTCGTCTCTGCCAGGCTGGTCGGGTCGCGGGCGATCCGATAATAGTTGGCCGGCGGGTTGGCGAAGGTGCTGCCGCTGGCCGTCAACAGTTCGCGCACCACTTGGTCGAACGGCACGTTCCGGCTGATCTGGGTGCGCAGCCATTGCTGGAAGACATGCGTCCCCTTGAGCTGGATGCTCTTGCGGCTGGAGCGGAGCACGTCGGACCACTTCAGCGTCCAGAAGT
Organism: Gemmataceae bacterium; assembly: GCA_035575035.1. Taxonomy (GTDB): domain Bacteria; phylum Planctomycetota; class Planctomycetia; order Gemmatales; family Gemmataceae; genus DATLYH01. Next base: position 15,606 of record DATLYH010000103.1, on the reverse strand, counting down.
CGGCATATTCGGGCCGCTCCAGCAGGGCATCGATCAGTTTGGCCCGCTTGTCCTTGCTTGCGTCGGCGAGGAAGGCCCTCACCTCGTCGGGCGTTGGCAGGATGCCGCAGAGATCAAGGTAGGCACGGCGGATGAATTCCGGGTCGGTGCATAACTCCGACGGCGGGATGCTGAGCAATTTCAACTTGGCGAAGACATGCTGATCGACATAGTTATGCTCGGGCGGGTTGGGCCAGACAAAGCCCTGGCGCGGCTCCAGGTAAGTGAGCCGGACCGCTTGCATCGTCTCCAGATAACGGCAAAGGATGGCCACCTCGCCGGCTTGCTGGAATTCGACCAGGCCGGTGCCGCTAACGTCGGCGATGGCGCTATCGCTGGACGAAAAGACGGTCAGCCGGGTGACATCGCGGACACTGCCGTCGGTAAAGTGGGCCAATACCGCCAGCTGCTGCCACCGCGCCGGCTCCTTGAGGACACGCGGGCCGGGCAGGACGGTGATGGTCTTCAGGGCGGGCAGGTCGGGCGGGTCGTCTCGCAGCCCCTCGGTCAGCCAATCTCTCATGATCTGGGCCGGCAGGCTGCGGGGATGGAAGCGCTGGCCGCCCTCGTGGGGCACACCGCCCAGCGCCTTCTTCAGGATCAGGCTCGACTCGGGATCATGCCGCTCGGTCCGGCGGCCGAAAACGTCACGGGTGAGCTGGAGGTAGTCGGCGGCAGGGTCGTAGCCGCGCAGACTGAGGCGGAAGCCATTCTTGCCGCTGGGAGTGCCGTGGCAAGCCCCCTGATTACAGCCGCCCACGTTGAGGGCCGCGATCAGGTCATGGCGAAAGCTGATTGGCTGCGGCCGGTCGCAGTCCTTGACGGTGACCGGCACGCGGGCCTCCTGACCGCCCGCCCGGACAAGCAGGGTCGTGTTGCCATTCTGCCGGGGGAGCACCAGATCATCGGCGCCGACCGCGGCCACATCGCCATTTTCGACGGCCAGTTCACAGAAGGAGGTAAGGTCGCGGACCGAGCCGTCGGCATAGCGGCCGGTCACCACCACCTGCTGCATGGAACGCGGCCCCGACAGAATGATGACCTCGGGTTGTACTTGCAGCGCCACTGGCTGGCCGACCACCGCGGCGCGGGCGGCGGGATCGACCGGAACAGCCGCCGCCGTGGGCCCGGTCAGGAAGAGTGTCAGGGCCCAGCCGGCCAGGATGAGGTGCCAGGATTGGGGCGGGCGAGATGAAAGGTATCGAGTGGCGGCGAGCATGAATCATCACCCCCATGTAGCTCAGCGGAGGGCGAACCAGGCAGGACAAACAGCGGGAAAGCACAGGCAGCGTTGGGGCCTCGGGGGCCCGGATGGTAATAGCATACCGGCCCAGGGCCAGGATTGCGAAGGGAAATCCGGGACCGGGGCGATTGGGCGAGTCGGGCGGGGCGAAATTGCTTGCCCCGGGTTGGCCGAGGAGGCATCATAGGGATTGAGTTCGACCCGGGCCACAGAGCGCCTCACAGGAGGTGCAGGCCGCCAGGAGGAGAGGTTGCGTGAGGATTCCGTCTCCCTGATCCCGTGCCGGGGACTGTGCCTATCCGCCCGTTCTCGCGCACCATTCCGGAGGTCGATGCCGATGTGTCGAAGGACCCTGTGGAGCGGCGCCTTGCTGCTGGTCTTTGTGCCGGCGCTGGTAGCGCTCGATGACAAGAAGGAGCCGGGTACTCCCAAGCAGCAATACGACGCGGTCATGCAGGAGTACCGCAAAGTCTACTCCGAGCACCTGAACCGGCTCCGCCTCGCCAAGACCCAGGAGGAGCGGCGCCAGGTCGAAGAGAAGGCCCCGGACCTGCAGCCGTTTGCGGCCCGGTTCCTCGAGGTCGCCGAGAAGAACCCCAAGGATCCCGTCGCAGTCGAGGCGCTGCTGTGGATCACCATGAATGCGCCGGCAGGGAAGGAGGTGGACCGGGCGGTCGCCGTCCTCACCACCGACCACCTGAAGGCCCCTCGCCTGGCCACCGTCATCGCCGCCCTGGGCCGCTCCACTGCCCCGGGCTCCGAGAAGCTGCTGCGGGCCGTCCTGGAGAAGAACCCCGACAAGAACGTCCAGGGGCAGGCTTGCCTCGCACTGGCCCAGAACCTCAAGTACCAGGCCGAGATGGCCCAGCGCGTCAAGCGGCCCGACGCCGAGCAGCTGTTGCAACAGGCCGAGAAGCTCTTCGAACGGGTCGTCAAGGAGTACGGCAACGCGAAGGATCTGCGGGGTGTTCCCCTGGCCCAATCCGCCAAGCCGGAACTGTTCGAGATCCGCCATCTGTCGGTTGGCAAGACGGCCCCGGAGATCGAGGGGGAGGATCTCGACGGCGTGAAGTTCAAGCTGTCGGACTACCGGGGGAAAGTCGTCTTCCTTGACTTCTGGGGGCATTGGTGACCGCCGTGCCGGGCCATGTTCCCGCACGAGCGGTCGCTCGTCAAGCGCATGGAAGGCAAGCCCTTCGCCCTGATCGGCGTCAACAGTGACCGGGACCGGGAGGACTGCAAGAAGAAGAACGAGCAGGAACAGATCACCTGGCGCTCGTTCTGGAACGGCGGCAGCACCTCCGGCCCGATCTCGACCCAGTGGAATGTCCGCGGTTGGCCCACGCTTTACCTGATTGACCACAAGGGGGTCATCCGGCACAAGTTCCTGGGTTCACCGGGCGCCGAGACCCTGGACCGGCTCATTGACGAACTGGTCGCCGAGGCCGAGGCGAAGAAGTAGTCCAGCTAGCGAAATGGCGAGCAGCTGGTGTGAACCGGCCGGCTCACACCGGCCGCTCGCCAACGTGTCTGAACCGGCCGGCTCACACCGGCCGCTCGCCAAAGTGCGCCTTAACGCCAACATGTTGCCCCGGGCCTGGTTTGCTGTCCTGCTGACGCTTGCCGGCACCGCTTGTCTGCCTGGGGCGGGCGGCACGTCGCCCCCTCTGCCCCGCGACACCCTGCCCGAAGTCATCCCCCTGACGGAAATCCCCCGTGGCCTGCCCCCCGACCGGCGCATCCCGGAGGACAATCCTCTCACCGAGGCCCGTGTCCGACTGGGTCGCAAGCTGTTCTTCGACCCGCTGCTGTCGCGCGACCGGAGCATCTCCTGCGCCAGTTGCCATGACCCGGCCCACGGCTTCGCCGGTCGGGACTCTCTCGCTGTCGGTATCGAGGGGAAACGGGGCCGGCGCAACGCCCCCTCGCTCCTCAACCGGGCGTACGCGGCCAGCCTCTTCTGGGACGGTCGGGAGACAACCCTCGAAGCCCAGGCCCTCCAGCCGATTGAGGACCCGCTGGAAATGGGCAATCAGGTGGCCGAAGTCGTCCGGCGCCTGCGGGACCATCCCGACTATCCCGCCCAGTTCCAGGCGGCCTTCGCAGATGGCGTGACGGCCGATAACCTGGCTCGGGCACTGGCCGGCTTCCAGCGCACCCTGCTCTTGGGCAACAGCCGGGTGGACCGCTTCCGCGCCGGCGAGGTTGGGGCGCTGAGCGCGTCGGAGAAGCATGGTCTGTGGCTGTGGGAAAGCAAGGGGCGCTGCTGGCGATGCCACTCGGGGCCGAACTTCACCGACGAACAGTTCCACAACACCGGGGTTGGTTGGGGCAAGGAGCCGCCCGACCTCGGCCGCTTCGCCGTCACCGGTCGGGAGACCGACCGCGGCCGGTTCAAGACGCCCACGTTGCGCGGCGTTGCCCGGACCGCCCCGTACATGCACGACGGCAGCATCGCCACCCTGGAAGAAGTGGTGGAGTTCTACAATCAGGGAGGACGGCCGAATCCTCATCTCGACCCGGCCATCACACCGCTGGGGCTCAGCAAGCAAGAAGTCCAGAGCCTGGTTGCCTTCCTCCGTGCCCTGTCCGAGGGGGACGGCCCGACCGGCCCCATGCGTGCGGACCCGCCGCGGTGAGCGCCAAGACGGCGCACGGACCGCTGGCGCACCTGGCCGGGCGTTTTCTCCATCGCGGCGGCCGGACGTTCCCGGCGCAAGGGCGCTGCTGTTCCTCATATAATCACCCTGTTCGGACGGGCAGGGTTGGCTGGGTGGCAAGAGGGAACAGCGATGGTGGGAACGGACCGAGCGGTGATCTGGGACATGGATGGGACGTTGGTGGACACGGCGGAGCTGCATTTCCAGGCATGGTCGGCCCTGGCGAAGGAACTAGGCCGGTCGTTTACCCGTGCCGATTTCGCGGCTACGTTCGGCTGGCGCAATCCCGAGATCATCCCGAAATTGTGGGGGAGTGGCTTCACCCCCGAGCAGATTGCCGCGTTGGGCGGGCGCAAAGAGGAGCTTTACCGCGCCGCCGCCGTTGCCCAGGGTGTCGAGCTGCTGCCGGGGGCGCGCGTCTTGCTGGAAGGGTTGCACCGGGCCGGCCTCAAGCAGGCCATTGGCTCCAGCGCGCCGCGGGCCAATCTCGACTTGATCCTGCGCCTGACGCACACGACGCCGTTCTTCGCGGCGGTCGTCTCGATGGAGGACACCCAGCGCGGCAAACCTGATCCGGAGGTGTTCCTAGCGGCTGCCGGGAAGCTGGCGGTGCCTCCGCGGCGCTGCCTGGTGATGGAGGATGCGCCTGCGGGCGTCCAGGCCGCCAAGGTGGGCGGCATGAAGTGCATCGCAGTTAACTTCGTCGGCCACCACTCCGAGAAAGCACTACGCGGGGCGGGAGCCGACCTGGTGGTGCCGACCCTGGAGCAGCTTTCCGTGGAAACGGTGTGTCGGATTCTGGAGGAGGATGACCAGGATGAGCACGCCGCGCGCTCGCTGGAGCTGCAGAGCCGGCGGCCATCACCTTGATCAGCATGCCTCCCTACTTCTGGCCTATTGGTGACATGATTATGTCACTGATTGACATATCGATGTCACGGCAAGCCAGCCGGCTGGTGCAGGCCCAGGACCCGAGCTGGCCGCTTTCCGCGCGGCGCTCCCTGTGAACTGGGCATGTCTGTGCGGGATACCGGAACCACCGTTCATTGAGGAAAGCGACGTGCGACTGTTGCCGGCTGCTCATGGAAAGGCTTGCCGGTCTCTGCCCGTTGCCGCAACTCCGCGCACGGCTCGAAACGCGGTCCCAGGCGTTGCGCCAACTCGGTCAGCGTCTGTACGACCGAACGCAGGCCGCGGTCGTCGGCGTAGCGCAGCGGCCCGCCCCGGTGCGGGGCCCAGCCGGTGCCGAGCACCATCGCCAGATCAATCGTGCTCGCCTCGGCCGCCAACCCTTCGCCCAGGCACAAGGCTGCCTCGTTGACCATTAACAGGACCATCCGTTCCCGCGCCTGCTGCAGCTGCACGGCTGGCGGCAACTTCCTCATAAGGCCGGAGGCGGCCATCCCCTGCTCGTGGAGCAGGCCGGCGACCGCGATGTTCGGGCGCTTGCTCTTGCCCTGGTAACGATAAAACCCGACTCCGCTCTTCTGTCCAAGCCATCCCCGTTCCACCAGGCGCTCCAAGGCCGGGTTCGGATCGAAGCGGCTGCCGAAAGCCGGCTGTACCGACCGGGCGATGTGCGCGGCCACATCAAGTCCCACCTGGTCGAGCACTTCCAGCGGCCCCATCGGCATGCCGAACCGCCGCATGGCCTCGTCGATCGCGCCGATCCCCATGCCTTCAGCAAGCAGTAACACCGCCTCGTTCAAGTAAGGCATGAGAATGCGGTTAACTACGAAGCCGGGACTGTCCTTGACCATCACGGGCGTCTTGCCCAGTGCGACGGCCCAGCGGGTGAGCACCGCGATCGTGTGCTCATCGGTGGCCGGCGCGCGCACCACCTCGACCAGTGGCATTTTGTGGACTGGATTGAAGAAGTGCAGCCCGGCGACGCGCCCCGGGTGGGTCAGTCCCTCTTGCAGCGCGGCCACAGAGAGCGACGAGGTGTTGGTGGCCAGGATCGCCGCGGGGCGCGTGCGCCGCTCCAACTCGCGGAAGACGGCCCGCTTGACGGCCAGGTCCTCGACCACCGCCTCGACGACAAGGTCCACGCGATCGAACCCCTGCCAGTTGTCGGTGCCGCGGATCGCCCCCAGCCGCTGGGCCAGTTCCTCCCGCGGGAGCAGCCCCCGCTCGGCCGCCTTGTTGAACAGAGCCACGATCCGCTGCACTCCCGCGCCGAGGGCGTCCTTGCTCACCTCGTGGATGACTACCTCATGCCCCTTGAGGGCGGCGAGCTGGGCGATACCGGCGCCCATGGTGCCGGCGCCAACGACGCCCACCCGGCGGATCTCCGACCCCGCCTGTTCGGCGGCCAATCGGGGCGCCTTGCGGGCCTCCTCGCGCCGGAGGAAGAGATTGACCAGGTTCCGGCAAGCCGGTGAAGCCGCCAGCCGGCCCGCCGCTTGACGTTCATACTCCAGACCGGCGGCCAGGCCTTGCTTTAACCCGGTGCGCACTGCCTCCAGCGCCTCGCGCGGCGCCGGCATATCCTCGGGCACGCGCCGGCGCAGCAGCCGTTCCGTACCGCGGAAGATCAGCGCCCGGCCGAGCGCCGTCGATTCCAGCAGCCGCTGCCGCCAGGTGCGAAGGGGGAGACCGTCTCGCCGTGGCTTGCCGCGCTGGGCGATGGCCGCCGGCTCGACAAGCGCCATCAGCGACTGTCTCTCGATTGGCCGGCCCTCGACATGCTTGCCCAGCGAGTCAGCCAGTCCCCAGCGGAGCGCCTCCTTTGCATTCAGCCGGTAGTCGCCCAGGATCATCCGCAGGGACCGCTCCAGGCCGACAACGCGCGGCAGCCGCTGGGTGCCGCCCCATGCCGGCAGCAGGCCGAGTTGGATCTCGGGGAAACCGAACTGGGTCTTGGGGTGATCGACGGCCACGCGGTAGTCGCACGCCAGGGCCAGCTCCAGGCCGCCCCCCAGGCAGGGCCCACAGACCAGGGCTACCGAGCACAGGCGCAGGCCGGCTAACTGGTCGAAGAGCCGCTGGCCGACGGCAGACAGGGCCTCGGCCTCCTCGGGACTGCGGATGGTGGCGAACTCATGGATGTCGGCACCGGCGACGAAATCGCCGACCCGATCGCTGGTGATAAGCAGATATTTCAACTCGGGACGAACGGCGACGGCATCGAAGGCTGCTTCCAGGTCGGCGAGGACCCGGCGGTTGAGCACGTTCAGGGGCCGGCCCGCGACGTGGAGCCAGAGGACGGCGGTGTCGTCGGTCGATTGATCGACACGAAGGTTGTCGGTTTGGAAGAGGACCTTTTCGCCGATCTGGTAGAACGCCATCGCCGCACCCTTCCTTACCGAGCGCCGCTAAGCCGCAAGCGGCAACCGGCGGTCACGGCGTCTCCAGCAGCAGTGCCGCGCCCTGCCCGCCGCCGACGCACAGCGTCGCCAGGCCGCGCTTCAACCCGCGCCGCCGCAGCTCCTTCAACAGTGTGATCACCAGCCGAGTGCCGGTGGCGCTGATCGGATGGCCCAGCGCGATCGCCCCGCCGTTAACATTGAGCCGCCCCCGGTCGAGCACGCCCAGGGCCGACGGCCGGCCCAGCTCCTGCTGCGCGAAATGGTCCGAAGCAAAGGCCCGCTCGTTGGCGATCACCTGGGCGGCAAAGGCCTCGTTCAGCTCGATCAGGTCAAAGTCCTTCAGGCCCAGCCCGGTGCGCTTTAGCAGCTTGCTAGTGGCAAAGGCCGGTCCCAGCCCCATGCGGCGCGGGTCGCAGCCGGCGTAGGCATAGGCCCGCAAATAACCGAGCGGGATCCGTCCTTCCGCCCGGGCCGCCTCGCCCGGCATCACCACCACGGCGGCGGCACCGTCGGTCACCATGCAGGAATTGCCCACCGTGACGGTGCCTCCCTTCTTGAAGTACGGCTTCAGTCGGGCCAGTGCCGGCAGGCTCTGGTCCTTCCGCGGGCCGATGTCTTCCTTGATCTCCTGGCTGGTCTCCTCCAAAAACAGGGGCGTGATCTCCTCGTCCAGCACGTAGCGCTCCTGGGCAGCCGCGGCCCGGCGGTGACTCTCCAGCGCGTAGGCGTCTTGTTCCTCCCGGGAGATGCCGAACTCCTCGGCCAGCACCTCGGCCGTCTCGCCCATCGTCAGGGCACAGACCGGATCAGTCAGACCGAGCCGCAGTCCCGACACGGGTCGGAAATGTTGTGGGCGGAAGCGGAGCAGGGTCCACAGCCTCGGCCCCAGGCCCCGGGCGCGGGACAATTGCAGGAACAACCTGGCCGCCTCATGGCTGAACAGCAGCGGGACCTGGCTCATCGACTCGGCGCCGCCCGCCACCACTGTCCGCGCCTCGCCGAGTTGGACCAACTGGGCCGCGGTGGTGATCGCCTCCATGCCCGATGCGCAATTGCGGTGGACCGTGTGGGCGATGCGGTCCAGCGGGATGCCCGCCCGCAGGGCGATGACACGGGCAATGTTGGCGGCATCGGGCGGGGTGGCCACGTTGCCGAAGACGACCTGATCGACCTGATCCGGGCGAAGGTCGGCCCGTTCGAGCACGACCTTGGTCACGCGCCGTCCCAGTTCGTGGGCCGGTATATCGGCCAGCGGCCCAAAGGCCTTCACAAACGGGGTGCGGACTCCCTCGACGATGGCAATGTCAAGCATGGCGGCACCTGCGATCCGGTCCCGTTCTGTCGAAACGGCTGAGGGTGCGGCCAGGGCTGAGTCTTCGAAGTCCCCCAGCCACCCGGACGCGCCGTTGCGGCCCGGGATCACCAGTCAGTGTATGGAGAGGAGAGGCGGCGCGGCTCAGGTGGCGGCAGGACCGACAGCCGGACCGCGGCCGGCCATCTCGCGCAGCCGGCGGCGCAGCACCTTGCCGAGGAAATTCTTGGGCAACTCGGCGACCACCTCGATCTGTCGCGGCCGCTTGTGCTTGCCCAGGTGCTCGCGGCAGTAGCGCTCCAGCGCCGCCAGGTCGAGCCGAGCCTGGTCCCGCGCCACCACCAGCGCCGTGACCACCTCGCCGCGCTCCGCGTCGGGCCGACCGATTACCGCCGCCTCGGCCACGCCCGGGAACATCGCGAGCACTTCTTCCACCTCGGCGGGGTAGACCAGGTAGCCCGACGTCTTGATGATGTCCTTCTTACGATCGACAAGGATGAAGTAACCATCGGCGTCGCGCCGGGCCAGGTCGCCGGTGTACAGCCAGCCGTCGCGCAGCACCGCAGCCGTCGCCTCGGGGTTATTGAAGTAGCCCTTCATCACCTGCGGCCCGCGCACCACCAACTCGCCGACCGTGCCATCGGGGACCTCCCCAACGCCCGTCACCGGATCGACCACCCGAGCCTCGGTGTCGGCCAACGGCAGGCCGATGGTCCCCGGCCGATTGCCCGGGCCGAGCGGGTTGGCGTGTGTGACTGGGCTGGCCTCGGTCAGCCCGTAGCCCTCGACCAGGTGCTGCGGATGATAGGTCTCGAACTCGGCGCGCACGGCTGGGTCGAGCGCTGAGGCACCGGAGACCACTGCCCGGATGTACGACAGGTCGCGCGGCCGGCGACGCAGGACCTGGTTGAGGGCGTTCAGCATGAGCGGCACCACGGCGACCAACTCGGTACGGTAGCGCTCCATGACGCGCAGCGCCGCCCGGGCCTCGAAGCGCGGCAACAGGTGGACGGTCCCCCCCTTCACCCAGGTCGTCAGCACCGTCGTGGTCAGCCCGTAGGCATGGAACAACGGTAACACCCCTAGCGTACTCTCGGTGCCATCCTCGCCGCCGACCCAGTGGCGGAGCTGGAAGGCGTTGGCCACCAGGTTGCGGTGGGTGAGCATCACCGCCTTGGGGGAGGCGGTTGTTCCGCCGGTCGGTGCCAGCACGGCGACGTCCTCCGCCGGCACGACCGGCGGTGACTGCTCCAGCGGCCCGGTCTGGAGGAGGTTGTCGAAGCGGTGATGGTGGGCATCCTCACGCAGGCGGAGCGAGCCATTGCGGCGCAGGTGCTCGATTCGGTACAGCCAGCCGCGCCACAGCGAGATGTGCGGCACCAGCGACGCGGTGATGATGTGCTCCAGCGGTCCGCGCCCCATGGCGCCCATGACCACGGGGGCCAGCAGGTCGAGCGTGATCACGATGTGGCAGCCGACCGCCTCCAACCAGTGGGCTACCTCCTCAGCGACCATGAGCGGACTGAGCTGCAAGACGGTCGCCCCGGTAAGCCAGGTAGCTTGCAAGGCGATCAGATATTCCGGAATGTTGGGAAGGAACATGCCGACGTGGCGGCCCGGGCGAGCCCCGAGCTCGGCGAGCGCCCGGGCGAGCCGGCGGGCTTGGTCGTCCAGCTCGGCATAGGTAGTCGGCTGGCCGAACAGGGTGCAGGCAGCACGGTCGGGGAAGCGCCGGGCCGCGGTTTGCAACAGGGCGCTGACCGGTACATGTGGATAGGGCAGCGACAGGTCCCGGTCGCAGTCGAACAGCTCCGGCCAGACTTGCTGCCAGTGGGCCGACGCCGAGCGGGCAGCATTTTCAGGATAAGAAGTCATTGCATTTCCTCTGATCCGAAGGGGCGGACAATTTCGTTTCGGGTCGGCGTATAGCCCCCCAACCAATCGGGCGGCGCGGCACGGCCCAGCGGAAGAACGGAGGCGTGGGCCGAGACCGGGAAACCAGTCGGGGAACCGGGGGCGTCTCTCAGGGAACGCCTTTTCCCAAAGGAAGGGGAACAGACGGTGTCGGAAATTAGAAGCCTCTCGCTCTTCCTACTACCATTGTAGACCCGCCGGGCGGACCAAGACAACGCGCGGCAAGTCTTTTGCCTGGGAAGATCCTCACGGCGAGAGCGAAGGCGCAGCTCGTGTCGAGAACCGCAGTCCTGCCGGCGGGCGCGCCACGGCCCCGGCGAGGTCATGCAGTTGTGCCCGGCCGTAAACGGTCATCATCAGTTTGGGGTCGCTGTGCCGCGCTAACTACATCGCCTGTTTAAGGCTAACCCCGACCTGATCCAGCAACGCAATGAACGTGTGCCGCAGGCTGTGGAAGTCGGTGTACCGGAGACCGTCTGTCCCCTCACTGATGTAGGGGATTGCTCGCTGCTTCCAGGTTGCTCCGCAACGTCTCTGCCACTTTCAGCTTCCAAGTCCCTGGCCCGACCGGCCTGCTCCGCGGCTTCCCTCGCAGGTGCTCCCGTAGCGTCGTTGCCACATCTGGAGGCAGGGTTGACAGGCCCCTTGCCGGTTCTGGATGCTGCTGGCAGGCAAGCTGACCGTGGGCAGTGCGGCGTCCCGATCAAAACTCTCCAACACCAGGGCGGCGGGATGGCCTTGGGCGTCACGCCGAGCAGTCCTGTGAGCTCCCGCACCGTGTACCATTGCTTGGCGGGGTCAAGTGTCGGCACGGGTTGGCCAAGACAGGCTGGCGGCCCGGTACGCCCCAGCCGCCCTCTCTCTAGAAAAAACCTAATTCTGGTCCAGAAACAATTAGGCGCAAGTGATAGTAGCCCGAGAATCAGTAACAGGGTAATATCGGTTGTGCCGACCAACCCGATGTCACCATCTTTCCGAAGGCTCCCGGATATGCGATACCTTCCGACTTGCACCCTATTGGCAGTTATTCTGCTGGCGGTCGTCGTTAATCCACTGTCGGCGCAGCCGGCGTATCGTTCCCACCCGCCCCTACGGCCGCTACCGACGTCCTCGAACCGGCCGCTCGGTCCGGGGCCGACCTACTTCGTCGATCCGGCCAAAGGGGCCGACCAAAACCCGGGGACGCAGCAGGCCCCTTGGAAGACCATCGACCACGCCCTCAAGCAGCTGCGGCCGGGCGACACTCTCTGTCTACGCGGCGGCATATCGCAGTACGGATCATTGTAGCCTCCGTGGCGGAAGAGTATCATGGGCTCAAACCAAACCGCCAGGGGACCCGAAGCAACTCGATTTCGGAGGAATTGACCATGCCGTACAGTGCAGAAATCAGCCGCCGTAACCCAACCTGCTTTCTCTTCTTGATTGACCAGTCCGGCTCGATGGATGACCCCTTCGGCGCGGAGTCCGGCAAGAAAAAATGCGACGGTGTTGCCGATGCCATCAATCGCCTAATTCAGACACTGATCCTGCGTTGCGCCAAGGGGGAGGGAATCCGCGACTACTTCCACATCGGTGTCATTGGTTACGGTGATCAAGTAGGGCCGGCCTTTGGAGGTCCTCTGGCTGGTCGCACTCTTGTGCCGATAGGCGAGGTTGCTAACAACCCGCTGCGGGTCGAAGATCGCACCCGCACGGTAGAGGACGGGGCCGGCGGCCTCGTGGAGGAAACCATCAAGTTTCCTGTTTGGTTTGAGCCGAGGGCGGATGGGCACACCCCGATGGTGGCGGCCCTAACTCTCGCCGAGCGGATCCTCGCCGATTTCATCTCCCAGTTTCGCGCTTCGTTTCCGCCGATCGTCCTCAATCTTACGGACGGCGAACCGACCGATGGTGACCCGGAACCAGCGGCAGTAGCGATTCGGGATCTGGCCACTAATGATGGCAACGTCCTGCTGTTCAATCTCCACATCTCCTCGCAGAGGGCTGCCCTTATTCAATTCCCGGACAGCGATGCTGGGCTACCTGATGAATCAGCCCGGCGGTTGTTTCGCATGTCTAGCATTTTGCCGGCCTCCTTTCTGGCAGTGGCCCGCGAGAAAAAGTTTAACGTGACCGAGGCCTCGCGCGGCTTCGTTTTCAACGCCGACCTTATTTCGGTGATCCAGTTCCTCGACGTGGGCACCCGGGTGGATAGAAACCTGCGCTAAGGACTGAGGGGGCGGCTTGCGTTCCTGAAGGTGACCTACGCATGAAAGCAAGCGCCGTCTTCTGGCTACCCAAGGCAGGAACCTCGGCCGATGAGTACGAGGATGCTTGCGCGGCCGACCCGGACCGGGGCTATTTTGCTATTGCCGACGGAGCCAGTGAAAGCTCGTTTGCCCGCCAGTGGGCCGAGTTGCTGGTGCAGCAGTTTGTCCGCGCGCCGGCGCATCGGCGTCGGCGGTGGGTTAGCTGGCTTCGGCCCCTCCAGCAACAATGGCTCGACCAGGTAGGCAGTCGCCCCTTGCCCTGGTATGCCGAGATGAAGTTGAAACAAGGGGCGTTCGCTGCGTTTTTGGGGTTGGTTATTCGGACAGGCCTCTGTTTCCCGCGGATGCTATGGCGGGCAGTGGCCGTGGGGGATAGCTGCCTGTTTCACCTCGGCTCCGGCAACTTGCGGACTACCTTCCCGCTGACTCGTTCGGCGGAATTTGGCACTAGCCCCTGGCTGGTCGGTTCGCGCAGCCCCCCTGAGCACATGCTTGATCGGGAAAAACTCCGGGTCCGAGGAGGTTGTTGCAAGCCCGGCGATCGGTTCTATTTGATGACTGATGCTCTGGCCTGTTGGTTCTTGCGCGAATATGAAGCGGACCGAAAGCCCTGGGAAGCGATTGACCGCTTCCTGGACGGACCGGATGCCGAGAAAGCCTTTGCGGACTGGATTAGCGACTTGCGTGACAAGGGCCAGATGCGGAACGACGACGTGACCTTGCTGGTGGTGCAAGTGTAAACTTGGGCGCGACTTTGCGAGGCCTGCACCATGTCCTTGGGCACCATGTCCTGGCCAGACGTGTTGGCCTACCAGGAGGCCATCCAGAACCCCAAGCGATGCTTCAAGGACTCCGACCTGAAGGACGGGCGTGTCACCGTGGACGCCCGGGGTTGGCCTAAGGCCGCCACCGGGAACTTCGCTGCCGTTTATCAGGTCTCCTCTCCGAACGGGCAGCAGTGGGCAGTCAAGTGTTTCACCCGGGAAGTGCCTGGCTTGCGGGATCGCTACCGCGCCATCAGCGACCATGTGCAGCGCGCTGGCCTCCCTTTCATGGTGCAGTTCCAGTTCTTGGAGGAGGGCATCCGAGTCAAGGGCCGCTTCTATCCGATCCTCAAAATGCAGTGGGTCAAGGGCGATTCGCTCAACGGCTTCGTTCGTGCATGGCTGCATAAACAGGACAAGCTACTCGCCCTGGCCCAACTTTGGCTCCGGCTAGCGGAAGACTTGCGCGCCAAGCAGATTGGGCACGGCGACTTGCAGCATGGCAACGTGCTCTTGGTCCCAGGTACCAAACCCGGAACAGTGCTGAAGCTCATCGACTATGATGGCATGTACGTCCCCGCACTCGCTCAGACCAGGTCGGCAGAGCGGGGACATCCCAACTACCAGCATCCGGAACGTCTGCGGCAGGGCTACTATGGTCCAGAAGTGGACCGCTTCTCCCACCTGGTCGTTTATACCGCGCTGCGCTGCCTGGTCGTCGAGCCGGCCTTGTGGGACCAATTCAATAATGACGAGAACCTGCTGTTCGTGGAAAAGGACTTTGAGTCGCCCAGCAACTCGCGACTTTTCCAGCGGCTCTGGGGGCTGACTGATGCGAACATCCGCAATCTGGTCGGCCACCTCCTCCTCAGCGCGAGCCGTCCGGTCAACCGCACCCCCTTACTTAGGGACTTGGTCAACAATGGACAAGTGCGCCCGCTTTCCCGCGACGACGAAAAGGAAATCGAGCGCTTGTTGGCATCTCCGCCCCGCCCAGTTCCCGCCAACAACAATCCGGCCGTCGTCGGTTCAGGAACCGCTAAGACTCTTCCGACCGTAGCACCTTCGCCTGGAACTCGCCCGGCTACCGGCCCAATACCCCCATGGTTGTCCCAAGTTCCTCCTGCCGCTGTTCCAGCAGCATCCGCCCCGCCGCCCTCCTCGCCGAGCACGGTGCCTTCCCGCTGGTTGCGTTGGTTACAGGCAGCGATTCGCGATCCTAACCGCCGGGGAATCCTCATGCTTGCAGTGCTGATCCCGGCCATTCCACTTGCGTACTTATTCGGCGACTGGCTGTCTGGGCGGCTGGTTCCGTCGCGAGGGAGACACCTGCCTGTTGTTGCCACTGAACCGCTCAACCAACCGCCCGGGACGAATATTAACCAGGCTCCCAGCGTGGCTATCGCGACCACCGACCCGGGCGAACCGGTGGCAGGCCAGGCCTTCACCATCCGCTTGCAGGGCAGGGACCCGGACGGCGACAGCGTCACCTTCGAGTATCGCCGCGTCGGCGACGCGAACTGGCAGGCAGCACCACAGGGGCAGGTGCGTCTTGACCGTGTCGAACCGGGCGTACTCGAGCTGGAGTTTCGCGCCGTGGACCATCGCGGTGCCGCCTCGGCAGCGATCCGCCGGGCATGGCAGGTGCCGGACGAAGTTCGCCGCTTCACCGGGCACACTGATGGGGTCTCGAGCGTGGCGTTTTCCCCCGATGGCCGCTATGCCCTGTCGGGAAGCTGGGACCAGACGCTGCGGCTGTGGAAGGTGGCTACGGGGAAGGAAGTTCGCCGCTTCACCGGGCACACTGATTGGGTCAATAGCGTGGCGTTTTCTCCCGATGGCCGCTATGCCCTGTCGGCAAGCTGGGACAAGACGCTGCGGCTGTGGGAGGTGGCCATGGGGCAGGAAGTCCACCACTTCGAGGGGCACACTGGCCCTGTCAATAGCGTGGCGTTTTCACCCGATGGCCGCTATGCCCTGTCGGGGAGCGCGGACCAGACGCTGCGGCTGTGGGAGGCGGCCACGGGGCAGGAAGTCCGCCGCTTCACCGGGCACACTGGTGGGGTCAATAGCGTGGCGTTTTCTCCCGATGGCCGCTATGCCCTGTCGGCAAG
>DATLYH010000102.1:0-17587 GCA_035575035.1 Gemmataceae bacterium | reverse complement strand
TGGTTCATCCCCGAAACCGCCGCATCACCAGGGCCGCGTTCTGGCCGCCGAATCCGAAACTGGTCGAAACGGCCGTTGCCACCGGCACTTCACGGGCGCAGTTGGGCACATAGTCCAGGTCGCAGCCGGGATCAGGATGGGTCAGGTTAATGGTCGGCGGCAGCACACCGCGCTCCAGGGTCAGGGCCAGGGCCACCGCCTCCACCGCCCCCGCTGCCCCGATCAGATGGCCGACCATCGACTTGATCGACGACAACGGCAGCGCCCGCGCCCGCTCGCCGAAGACCCGCTTGACTGCCACTGTCTCCATCAGGTCGTTCAACCGAGTGCTGGTGCCGTGGGCATTGATGTAATCGACATCGTGCGGATCGATCCGGGCTTCGCGCAAGGCCCAGCGGATGGCCCGGGCCGCGCCGCGTCCTTCCGGGTCGGGCTTGGTCACCGCGTAGGCATCGAAGCTGCTCCCCAGACCGAGCACCTCGGCGTAGATGTGGGCGCCGCGGCGGCGGGCGTGCTCCAGCTCCTCCAGCACCAGTACCCCAGCCCCTTCGCCCAGCACGAAGCCGTCACGCTGCCGGTCGAACGGCCGTGACACCTCGGTGGGCGGCCGGGTGGCCGGGCTCAACGCGCCCAGGGCGGCGTAGGCCAGGAGCAAGAGCGGGTCGATGCGGCTGTCAGCGCCGCCGGCCAGCACCACGTTGGCGTCGCCGCGGGCGATCAGCCGGAACCCCTCACCCACTGCCTGAGTGCCGGCCGCGCAGGCCGTGGTGATGGTGCTGTTGGGCCCCTGGGCGTGCAGCGCCATCGAGATGTGCGCCGCCAGCATGTTCGGCAGGTACTTCAAGATCCAGAGCGGGAAGAGAGCATCGGTCCCCTGCTGGCCCAGCCGAGGCACTTCCAGCTGCCCGTTGCCGTTACACGAACCGAGCAGGATCGGCACCACGTCCGGCAGGTCAATCGGCACCAGGCCGGTCCCCATAACCACGCCGATCGATTCGGGATCCTCGCGGCTGAGGTCCAGGCCGCTGTCTTCGACTGCCAGGCCGGCCGCCGCCAGGCCGAACCGCGTCGCCCGCCCCATGATCTTCAGACTCTTGCGCTGCTCGGGAGGAACGAAGGGCGTGATGTCGAAGTCGGGAACCTCGGCAGCAATCTTGATCGGATGGCCGGAAGCGTCGAAGGTCCGGATGGGACCGACACCGCTGCGGCCATTGACGCACGCCGACCAGAACGCTTCCTTGCCGATGCCGTTGGGGGCGATCACGCCGAGACCGGTAACCACCACTCTGCGCATGGTTTGTACTCACCCCGGGCCCTGCCGGCGCAAAACCCAAGCGCCGGGCCGTGGGCCCTCAGAAGCACAAACCCTCCGTGGCGCGGCTGCTCGGAACGGGCCGGGAGGATGGTTGGCCCGCTCCCCCAACGCCGGGACAATGACCGGGGGCAACACCCGCCATCCCGGCGGATAGGCAGAAGGTGATCGCGTACGTCCGGCCAAGAGGCCAACCGCAACCCTCGGGCTCGGGGCCTGCGGGTGGGACGGCCGCCCTAGCCGATCAACCTTTTCAGCTTCTCCTGTGTTCCCTATCTTAGCCACCCGGGTGACAGGGAATCAACCATCAGACAGCCAAAATGGCCCCCTTCCGGCCGACCCAAACCATAAATCCGGAATTTTTTGACAACCAGGTGTCACTGCCGTGGGCGGAGGTGGGAGGGGATAATTCCGTGGAGGCGTCCCCCAATTCACGGGATGGAAGCCGGCGCTGTCCGCACGGGCGGCGGCTTCCATTTCCGGGGCCGCAGGTGTGGCATGGCACCCGTATCTTTCCGGGCGGCAGTCGCAGTCGGAAGAACCGGCGGGCATGCGACCAGCCGACCGCGGCCCGGTCGGGTCCTTGCCGAGGCAGGTTGCACCGAGCAGCCCACCGGCCATGCCGAAGGTTGTCCCGCTCGGTCTGCCGGAGCGCGCTCCTGCTCCCGGACGATACGCCGGGGCGACGCCGCTCATGACGGCGGCGCTGTGGTCGGTCGGTCCCGTCTCGGCAGGCGGGGCCTGCTATCCCTCGGCGCTGGCCTTGCCCGCCAGGCCCTTCTGGACGCTCTCCAGGAGGCGCTCCATGGCAAAGGGCTTGCGGATGTAATCGATCACGCCCAGGTACTCGGCGTAGGCCTTGTGCCGGCTCCCCTCGTTGGCCGTGATCATGATAATGGGCGGGGCGTCGGCCTTGCCGCGGAAGTGCTCCAGCACCGGGTAACCGCCCATGCGCGGCATCATCATGTCCAGGATGACCAGGTCGGGACGATGCTGATGGATCATCTGTTTGCCTTGCTGGCCATCGCGGGCTTGCAGGACCCGATAGCCCTGCTTTTCCAGGACGATGCGCAGCCCCTCGCTTAGTTCGTGGTCGTCGTCCACCACCAGGATAGTCTTGCTCTCTGCCATGTCGGGTCCCTCTCCGAGTATGCCAATCCGCCACCGCCGCTCGCGGTCGGAAGTCTGCCCCATCATAACACTAAGGAAGCTTCCTAACAACCCGCCTCCGATCGCCGGGCGCCGCGCCATCCTTGCGGGGCGTCGAGGATGGGAAGCCGGAAGCGCCCGCGCAGAGCAGGATGCCGCCGGCGTTGGCGCTGCCCACTGCTTGCGCTTTGGTTCCTCGGCGTGGGGGTCCAATGTTCCGCGCGGAACATTCGTCCACGTCGTCCGCTCCCTTACGGTCGCGGCTCCGACGACAGTGCCGTTGCAACTCCATGCCGGCCAATCCCTTACGGTCGCGGCTCCCCAATGTTCCGCGCGGAACATTCGTCCATGTAGGCCGCTCCCTCACGGTCGCGGCTCCGACGACAGGTTCCTCGGCGTGGGGGTCCAATGTTCCGCGCGGAACATTCGTCCACGTGGTCCGCTCCCTTACGGTCGCGGCTCGGGGAGTTACGGGCGCTGACGAAAGTTTCCCGCCATCCCCCCTGAATTCGACCACCTCCAGCGCGGAGCGATTACGAATTGACAACCCTGGTTCATGAAGTAGGTTTGAGTCGCGGGGCAGAGTAGTGCAAGCCCAGGTATCCCTGCCGCCTATGTAGCGCAGCCTGCCTGTAATTGGACCCGGCATTGCTCTCCACCGTGGCCGCCCTCCCCATCGCCGCGGCCTAAGAAGCCCCACAAGCCGGCCGGTCTTGCACTGTCCGCCCACGCCAGCCGGAGATCGCCCCGGGAGCGGTAGGCTTCCCCTCTCCAACCGCCCCGCCCGGACGGTTCCAGACCCCAGAAGAGGCTAGCGCGTGCCTGCCAACCCCCTGCCTCAGCCTGATCCCCCGCCGTTGCCGCTGGGCTTCCCCCAGCACGGCAAGCCGGACCGGCCCGCGCCCGTGGCCAAGCCGAAACCGCTCCCCCACCGTCCCAAGGGGCGCTGGTTCGTTGGTGCCCTCTTGCTGGCCTGCTGTGCCTTTGCCGGCTACCAGGTGTGGAACACCTTCTTCCGCTACCGGGCCCACGGCGTCATCACCGGCCGGGTCGTCACGGTCTCGCCTCCCTGGGAAGGGATGGTTCAGGGCTGCCTCGTTCGCGAGGGAGACCGGGTCCGCCAGGGCCAGCTGTTGCTGACCGTGGACAACCTGGAGCTGCGGCAGCGCGTCGCCCAGGTCGGCGACGAGATCCGGCTTGCTCAGGCCAATCTCGATGCCGAGGTGGCCCGGCTCAAGTGGCAGCTGGCTTTCAATCTCGACCAGGCCCGCGGCGCCGAGGTGATGTACTACGAAGCCTGGGGCCAGCTCTTGCAGGACCAGGCCCGGCTCGAGGACCTCCGCAGCAACCTGTACCGGGCCCGGCTCATGCAGAAGTCGGCCATCTCCCGCGAGGAACTCGATGCGATCAACTATTCCGTTGAAGGACTGGAGCAGAAGATCGCCCAGTCGCGCCAGGCGCTGGCCGAGCTGCGCAAGCGCGCCGGCCAGACCGCCAGCCTGCTCCATCCCGGCATGTCGCTGAGCGAGGGGCTGGCCGCCGGCGGGGCCGAGCAACTCCGGCCGGCCGCCACCCGGATCGAGGCTCTGCTCGCCGAGCGCGCCCGCCTCCAGGAGCGGCTCGACCAGGGCCAGGTCTGCTCGCCGGTCAATGGCCTGGTCCTCAAGGTCCACCACTTCGCCGGCGAGCGCTGCCCGACCTCGTCCCCTCTGGTGTCGATCCTGGAGGAGGGGTCGCTGCAAGTTGTGCTCTACCTGCCTCAGGGTGCCAGCAACCGCTGGGCACCCGGTGACGAGCTGGGCGTGCTGGTCGATCCCTACCCGCGCCCGCTCCCCTGCACCCTCACCCGGCTCGGCGACCAGTACGAGCCGGCCCCCGAGTCGATCAAACGTTACTACCCGGAAGCACAGAAGCTTCTTCCCGCCTACCTGGAGCCGAAGGACGAGCTGCTCCGCTACCTGGGCCTGCGTGTCGGAGGGACCGTCAAGCTCCCTTACGACTGGCCCGATTTCTGGCAAGGGATCTGGAAATGACGGACGCCCTGAAGATCATCGACCTGATTAACGACACCCCCCCAACCTCCCGACGACGGGAAACCCTCCACGAGGGTTCACGCGGCACCAACCATGACCTGTTATTCGGCAGCGACACCGTCATGGATCAGCCGGCCGCAGAAAAGCGGAGCGCCCCGCGCTACCCGGTGAGCGTGCCGGTGCTGGCGGTGCCGGTGCTGCCCGACGGCTCGCCCGACTGGGAACGGCGGGCAACGGGAGCCTCGTGGGATCTCAGCGCCAACGGGATTGGTCTGATCCTGAACAGCGCCGAGGAACTACAGACCGCCGGCCTGGTCCTGGTCTTCCACGACGACCGGGGAGCGCTGCGCTGCGCCGGCGTGGATGTTCGCTATGCCCGGAAGCTGAGTGACGGCCGGCTCCGCGTCGGCGGCCGCTTCGGCGGCTATGCCCAGCAGCTGCTTGCTGCCGAGAACCTGACGCCCCGCTTCTCCAGCGAGCAGATGGCCTTCATCCTCGGTTTTCCAGAGGAGACCCTGAACAAGTGGGCCGAGGTCGGCATCCTCCAGCCGGTGCTGCACGACCGGGTGCAGCTTTGCCCGCTCTGCGGGGGGCTGCCGACCTTCCGCAATGGCTGCCCGAACTGCGGCTCGGCCCGGCTGGGCACCGACTGGCTGATCCACCACTTCCCTTGTGCCCACGTCGATCATGCCGCCGCCTTCGACGATGAGGGGGAGCTGGTTTGTCCCAAGTGTCGCACACGGCGGCTGGTGGTCGGCACCGACTTCGAGTATCTCCAGGGGCCGTACCGCTGCCTGGATTGCAACTGGAGCGACACCGAGTTGGAACACGTCGGCGGCTGCCTGCGCTGCGGCTTCCGCTTCCCCGCCCGGCAGGCCCGGGAGATGGAACTGAGAGGCTACCGTGCTCACCGACTGGACCCACTGGCTCTCCTCCCTCCATCCCGATCAACTGGTCACGCTGCTGACCGGCCTGTTGCTGATCGACGCCCCCCGGTATGCCCTGAGCAAGATCGTCCTGTGCCTGTGGGACAGTGTCACCGCCCTGCTGCGGTGGGTGCGGGGAGTGCCGGCGGCATCGGCGTACAGTTACTGCCCGTCGGTTTGTGTCATCCTGGCCGGGCATAACGAGGCCGAGGTGGTCGGCTCAACGCTGGCCTCGGTCTGGGGGAGCTACCCGCGGTTGCAGATCATCGTGGTGGACGACGGCTCCACCGACGGCATGGCCGACGTGGCGCGGCGGTTTGCGCGGCAGCACGAGGGGGTTCTGGTCCTGAGCCGGCCGCGGCGCAGCGGCAAGTCGTCGGCGATGAATTTCGCCCTGCCCTACGTCCGCGCCGACATCGTGGTCGTGGTGGATGCCGACTCCGACCTGGGACCGAACGCCATCTGGGAGATCGTCCAGCCGATGCAAGACCCGACGGTCGGGGCGGTGGCCGGCAACGTCCTGGGGCGGAACCCGTTCGTCAATCTGGTCACCTGGTTACAGGCTTACGAGTACCTGAGCACCATCTTCATCGGGCGGATGCTGGCGGCCCGGCTGAACCTGCTCGGGATCGTCTCCGGGGCATTCGGCGCCTTCCGCCTCAGCGCCCTGGAGCAGGTCAAGGGATGGGACGTCGGCCCGCCCGAGGACCTCGACCTGACGCTGACCCTTCGCAAGGCCGGCTACCGGATCGCTTTCGCCCCCTATGCCGAGTGCTACACCGACCTGCCGACCACGTGGAAGGGGCTGTTCCGGCAGCGGGTGCGCTGGGACCGCTCCGGCGTGGTCCGCAATCACTGCCGCAAGCACCTCGATCTGGCCTACTTCTGGAGCGCCAACTTCCACTTCTCCAACCTGGTGCTCCTGGCCGAGAACTGGGTGTTCAATTTGTTCTGCACCTTCGGGATCTATGGCTGGCTGCTGTGGGTCTTGCTTGCTATGCCGGGCCAGGCAGGGAAGCTGCTGCTGACACTGTACTTGCTCTACCTGGTCTTCGAGTTGGTTCAGATCGTGGCGGTGATGTATTACTCGAACGCGCCGGGCCGTGATTTGCTCATCTGCACGGTATTCGTCCTGGTGCCGTTTTACCAGTTCTACCTGCTGACGGCGCGGCTGGTGGCCCACCTGCAAGAGATCTTCCTGCGGGCGTCGTTCGAGGACAACTTCGTCCCCGAGCACGTCCGCCGGACGACCTGGAAGTGGTAAGGCGGATTATCTCCGCCTCCGCGCCGGGCGCTGGGCGCTCGAGTCAGCGCTTTAGCTCGTAGGCTTTGATCTTGCGGTCCAACGTGGAGCGTTCGATCTGGAGGATCTCGGCGGCCCGGCTCTTGTTCCAGTCGGTGTAGTGCAGCGTCCGCAGAATGTGCGCCTTCTCGACCTCTTCGAGTGACAGCGGCTGATAGGGGGGCGCCGCCGAGCCCGCTGCGGGAGCACCGCCCGCCTCCAGGGATGACAGCCAGATGTCAGCGGCATCCAGCAGCGGTCCCTGGCCCAGGGCCACCGCCCGCTCCACCACGTTACGCAGCTCACGGACGTTGCCGGGCCAGTCATACTGCTCCATCTTCTTCAAGGCTGCCGGCGTGAAGCCGCGGATCTTCCGGCCGGTCTCACGCACAAAGCGCTTCAGGAAATGCTCGGCCAACAGCGGCACATCGCTCTTCCGCTCGCGCAGGGGGGGCACGCGGATCTCCACGACCTGGAGGCGGAAGAACAGATCGCGGCGGAACGTGCCGGCCCGCACCGCTTCCTCCAGCGGCTGGTTGGTCGCCGCCACCACCCGGACGTCGGCCCGGATGGGCACGTGGCCGCCGACCCGCTCGAACGGGTGCCCCTCGAGCACGCGCAGGAACTTGGCCTGCGTGCTCGGACTCATCTCGCCGATCTCGTCCAGAAAGATCGTGCCCCGGTCGGCCGCCTCGAACTTGCCGATCTTCTTCTCCGTCGCCCCGGTGAAGGCCCCCTTCTCATGGCCGAACAACTCGCTTTCCAACAGTGTCTCGGTCAACGCGGCGCAGTTGAGGCAGACAAACGGCCCATCCTTGCGCTGACTGGAGTAGTGGATGGCGCGGGCGACCAACTCCTTGCCGACGCCGCTCTCGCCGCGGATCAGGACGGTGGCATTGGTGCTGGCCACCCGGGCGATCTGGCTCTCGATCTGCTTGATGGCGTCGCTTTGGCCGACCAACTCGCTCTCGACACGGAGTTGGTCGCGCAGGAAGCGGTTCTCGGCCGACAGCGAGTCTTGCTTGCGCAGCTGGTGGATGGCGGTCCCCAGCGTCTTGGCCACGGCGACGGCGAATTCCAGGTCCTCGTCGTCCAGCGCCTTGTGCGGGTCGGTGCAGTACAGGTGGATCAGGCCAAGGATGCGCTCGCCGAACATCACCGGGGCGCAGATCAGGCTGGTGGCGTTCAGGTCGGAAAGACTCCCGCGGTTGCGAAGGTAGCGGTCGCGGGCCTCATTCTCGGCCCGGACCGCCTCGCGCGTGGAGAGGACCTCGCGGCTGACCCCCTCGGAGACACGCTGGTAGGTGTGGACGCTCGGGTCCCGGTGACGGTAGGCGGCCACTTCCAGGTCGCGGCCGTCCTTGACGCTGAGGATGGCGCCGACATCAGCGGGGATTGCTTCCAGCAGGCTGTCGAGGACAATCCGGAACAACTCCTCGAAGTTGTTGGCCGAACTCATGTCGAGGGCGAGGCGGTAGAGCAGGGCGAGGTCGCGGTTGATGTTGCGGCGCTGGCTGGCCGGCGGCGCCGCGGCCGCCTCGGGCGGCGGCGGTGTCAGGAAGCGGGTCTGCCCCAGCCGCTTCTTGATCACCATGCTGTCCGAGGTGGGGCGCGGCTGCGGCGGCAGGTCGGGCAGTTGCTCCATGTCCTCGATGTACAGCAGCTGCGTGCGGCCGAGGTGGATCTCGTCGCCGGGGGACAGCTCCCACTCGCCATCAAGCCGCTCGCCGTTGACGCTGGTGCCGTTGAGGCTGTTGAGGTCGCAGAGGCGCCAGCGGCCGTCCGCGTAGTAGATCTCGGCGTGCTCGCGGCTGCAAAGCTCGTCCTTGTTCAGGACGATGTGGTTGGTGGTGGCCCGCCCCATGGTGTAGCGTTGCCCGGGGGCCAGCGGGAACACGTCCCCGAAGCCGTCCTCCCGGCGGACCACGAGATACGCTGTCGCCTCCGCAGCCATTGTCAAGCCATGAGTCCTGATAGAGTGAGGGAGTCTAGACCCTTCTACGATACCGCCCGCGGGCCGGTTCAGGCAAGGAGTTTCGGGGAGCGGCCCGAGTTGGCCAGGTATCCCCCTATAACCCAGCGAGCCGCCCTGTCTCCGCCAGCCAGATCACCCCGACCAGCGCCGCCAGCGCCAGGATCACCGCCGCCGATGCCAGCCACCCAGGCCAGAGCGGGCGGGCCACGACGGTGCCGCTGTCCGGCGGGGGGTATTCCGCTCCGGGGAAGGCCGGGTGCCAGGCCGGGCCGGTGCCGCCGGATGCCGGGACGAGCCGGCCCCGGCAGCGATACAGCGCCCAACCGACCGCCGTGAGCAGAAGCGCCGCCGCAACATAGACCTGCCACGGGATCTGATCGGCCGGCTTGTCGATTGCCTGAAGGGCAGGATCATGGGCAAACCTCGCGGCCACGACCGCCGTGGAGTTGTTCAGGGTGTGCAGCAGGATCGACGCCCAGAGCGACCGGGTGGTCAGGTAGACGAAGTGCAGCCAGAGGCCCATCGCTGCCGTCACCGCCGCGTAAGCCGGGTCCACATGCAGCAGGCCGAAAAGGAGCGAGGTCCACAGCACCCCGGCCGTCCAGCCCCAGCGGGCCACCAAGCCGCGCCCCAGGAACCCCCGGCACCACAACTCCTCCCCCAGCCCGGGGCCCACGCCGATCGCCAGGATGCCGAGCCACAGCGGCCACTGGCCGAACATCTCCTGCATCACCTGCATATTTTCGTCCATCATGCTCGGCAGCACCTTCTTGACCAGCTCATGGATGCCGGCCGGCAAGATGAGGAAGGCCGGCAGGCTGAGTACAGTCAGCACAATCTGGGCGACGCTCGGCCGATACAGGGCCAGCTTTCGCCTCCAGCCGGCACCAACCACCAGACGGATTATCAACAGGGCAAAGATCACGGAGGCCACTTCGGCGGCCAGAATGCTGACCCCGATGGCCTGGCCCAGCGAAGGCGAAATCTTAAGGGGTGGTTTGACCGACTGGTCCGCGGTCGGCTGGTCGGGAGCTTCCTCCACCTCGACCAGCGATTGCAAGTAAGCCTGGATATCACCCGCCATCACCGCCTGGACCAGCAGGGCCACAATGAGGACAGCAATGAGAGCACCGTAGGTCACCATGAGGAAGGCCACCGACCAGAGGGCCGCAAAGCCCAGCCCCGGATGCGGTGGTTGGAGCAACAGGGGCGCGGCGCCCGGCCGTGCCGGCTCGGCCGGCACCGGGTAGACGACCGGCAGGGGTTCTCCTTCCGCGTCCCGCTGGGCCGGCGTCAGCGTATCACCTGGCACGGACGGCAGCGGCTCGGGCCGGATGACCTCGGGGGGCGTCGGCGGGTCGAACGGTTCGCCCGGCCGGATCGGAACGTCGGATGACATGGGCTGCTCCGGGAATGTCAGGGGGAAGACGTCTTGTCCGGGATCGGCGGGGGCCGCCTTCTTTGCCGCTTGCGGCTTAACGCCAACCCGCAAGCAGCGAACCAGAACCGCCCACCTGACCCGGCGTTAATAGCGTACCCATCCCTGGGCCTCGAAGAAATTATAGATCCACGGATGTCGCCAGGGGTTCCAGGCCGGGTAACTGACCGACACGACCGACACCGCCAGCAGCAGGTAGCCCAGCGCTCGCCCCCAGCGACAGCCGGCCAGACGGTCGGCGGCCGGCAGCATCGTCAACAGCCAGAACGGCGTCAGCCAGATGAACCAGCGCGGCCCGCTCGTCCAGCCACCGTAGTTGTTGCTCATCCGGGCGGCCACGAACAAGTAGAAGCCGATCACCACCACCGACAGGAACAGCGCCAGGGCCGACACCACAACCAGCCCGGCACTCCGGCCCAAGTCGGTCCGCCCCATGATCAATGACACCCATAGCCCTTGCGGTGCGTCGCTGCGCCGGAACATCGTCAACACGATCCCCGCCGCGGCCAGTAGCCAGATCGGCGTCAACGAGAAGAGTCCGTGGTGGCCCAGGAGCAGGTGGAAGGCGTAAGCGGCCTTGCTCTCCTTCTGCCAGGCCCAGTCGATGCCGCGCTTCACCTGGCCGGGATCGACCCGCCAGTAACTCCCCTCGTACTGGTAATAGGCCGTTTGCAGCTTGCTATACGCCGGCAGCAGCTCGCCGAGAGCGAGGTAGTTGGTCAGAAGCAGCCCGGCCACCGGCAGCGCTGCGGCCGGCACAAAGAAGGCCAGCGTCCGCCCCGGCCACCGCACCAGCAGGAGCACGAAGAGCGCTGCCAGGAACGATGCCGCCGGCAGCTCGCAGGTCGCAGTGAACCCTGCGAACAACCCCGCCAGGAGAAATAGACGCGGCGCCGGGTGGCCCCCCTCACCCCTACCCCTCTCCCCCGAAGCGGGGGAGAGGGGAAAAGAAGACCCCGGAGCGGAGGAGACAGGAGCTGCTTCACCCCTCTCCCCTCGTGGGAGGAGAGGAGTCAGGGGTGAGGGGGCGAGCGCGGCCAGCACCGGGTAAAGGGCGAACAGAGCGGAGCAAGCGGCGACGGTGTGATTGTTAATGACAATGGCGAACGGCGTCAGGAAGGTGGCGAAGGCGCCGGCCGCCACCACATAAAGCCGCCCCCAGTCGGTGGTGCCGAAGCGCTCCGCCAGCCGGGCCAGCAGCACCAGGTAAACCAGCATCGGCAGGAGGTTAACCGTCACCAGGATGGTCCGTACCACCAGCCAGCGCCCCTCACGGTCGGTGAGCGACCAGCCGAACATGTGCTTGAGCAGCCAGTATTCCCCGGCCAGCAGCGTCGGCAAGAGCGGCGGCTTGCTCGAGTAGAATTCCTGCCGCTCCGGGTGAAGCACCTTGTCCAGCGTCCGCCAGCCGTCCTCGGTGGTGATCCCCTCGTCCACGTACTGGGTCGGGTCGCCCGGCGACAGCAGCCGGCGGTGGCCGATGGCGTAGGTGCCGTGATCAACCAGAGCGCGAATGGTGGCCCAGCGCGAGCGGTCGTTGCCGCCGAGCGTGGGCATCGGCTCGGGACGGGTGGACGGCCAGAGGCGGGCCGGCTCATCAGGGCCAATGTCCTCCCAAACGGTCTGCCCGGCGGCGAGCAGGACGGCGGCTTCCGGGGCGCGGACCGCGGCCAGGGGCAAAAGGATGGCAGCGGCGGACCGGCCCGGGTCGGAACGGTGAAGGTGCGGCTCGTAGACATTGGCCACGCTCAAGATGCGACCGAGGACGTCCGCCAGCGCCACGATGATCAGCAAGGCGTAGATTAGCCGGCGCAGGGGGATGGGGTCAGCCGGGGTGCTCATCGGGGTAAGTTCCTGGTGCGGTCCGCGGCCGCTCGCTCGGGGCGCGGCCGAAGGATTTGCCCGGACCGAAGGCGCGCACTATAGTTGGGGTGGCGCGGCCGTGCGGACCTCGCTGCTCGGCCGCCCGACCCCTCAATCGGTTTTCGGTATCCGCTCGGATGTCCCGTCCGATCCGCAGTGGTTGCCCAACTCCTTGTCTCTGCCTTTTGGAGGCACTCTATGAAACGGAGCATCACTCGGCGTCTGTCGCTGGAAGCCCTGGAGGACCGCTGCTGCCCGAGCGTAACCGCGCACCTCACCGGAGGCGGCACCCTGATGATCAGGGGGAGTTCGGCGGACCTCCAGATCACGCAGACGGCGGCGGGGTCGTTCGACGTCGTGGATGCCGGCGTCAGCCAGTCCTTCTCCGGGGTTAACAGTCTACACGTAAAACTCGGGGCCGACAACGACGTGGTCACTCTCGACCTCGGCGGGTTCACCGGGCCGGACGCCCTTGACCGCGTCCGAATCCAGCTCGGCGCCGGTGATAACCAGCTGACCATCGCGAACGGGGAAGTGGGCCGGTCGCTGCGGGTGCAGGGGGGCGGCGGCATCGATCAGGTGAGCCTGCTCGACTCGCTCCGGGTGAATGGCGACCTGACCGTTCACCTGTTTGCCGGCGACGACGTGGCCGACGTGGCGGCCGAGGTCGGCGGTCGGGCTCGGTTCTTCCTCGGCTCGGGCAACGACACGCTAACCTTCGCCGGCGAGGTCGGCACCGGCCGGGGAGGCGATCGCCTCCAGGTCAAGGGGGCCAACGGCGACGATGTGGTCACCCTGACCGCCGAGGCAGTGCTCAACGGCAGGGGCACCGTCCACCTTGGCAGCGGTAACGACACCTTCGCCCTGGAGGTGACAGAACCGCTCGACCTGCGAGCATTTGGCGGCGGCGGCCAGGATACCTTCGAGGGGGACGCAACCCTGCTGTCCCGGCCGCCCGTCGGCTTTGAGTCATTCGCCGACGAAGGCAACGTTCTGCCCGAGTGACAAACCGGCCCGGTCGTCTGCGTCGGGCCGGCATGCGGCGATCATCGCTCCCGGTTCGGTCCCTGGGCCTTGGCCTTCGGCCGACCGGGAGCCTTCAGGGCCAGGTCCACCTGGTAGCGGCCGGCCTGGACCACGTCCAGGGCCTCGCGCATGTCGGCCTGGGGTTCGGCGTCAGCGGCACGGCGGAACTCTTCTTCCAACAGGCCGACCACCCGGGCGGTGTGGTCGCGCACTTTGTGGAGCTTCATCTCGTCGGCCGAACCTTCCGGGATATCGCCGCGGGCCAGGCTCAGGTTGGGGGCCACGCCGCGTTCCAGTAGCACTCGCAGGTGGCGTCCCAGTTCCATCATGCGCGGCGAGTCGCGGTGCTGGGTCGCCTCCTTGATGGCCCCGGCCAGCCGCTCGGCCATGTTGTTGCAATACTCGGCACGACGGACCGGGTCTTCTTCGCCTGCCAGACTCAGGCCGCCTTCAACCAGCATCCGGATCAGACCTCGGTTGCGGCGGAGCTGTTCGGCCCGCTGCGCCTCGGCGGAAGGAGCGGGTCCCTCGGCCCAGGCAAGGGCGGTGGCCAGCGAGACAGGGACCAGCAGGAGCAAGTAGCGCTTCATGACTTCTCCCCCCGCATCAGGATGCGGAGCCGGTCGCCCCCTTCGCGGGCGGCGGCGGCAATGTCGCGCAGCGGGCGGGCGGAATTGGCGGGCACGCGGCCGGCCAGTTCCTCGGCTTCGCTGCCGACCCGCTCCAGACCCCGAGCGATGCTCCCCAGGACGGCCGGGCGGTCGGCAGCCGGCAACGCCTGTGCCTGCACGAGGATCCCCTCCCGCACCACGCGGCGGTAGAGCAGGGCCAGCTCGTCCAGGTCGGCGGGGTCGGCGCTGGCCACCGGAGCCAGGGCCCGCGTTTCGCCTTGCAAGTCGTTGGCCAACTCGGCCAGGGTTTCAAGGCGCTGCCGAGGGGTGGTGGCCGTGGCCAGTTTGACGTTGCGCCGCATCAGGCTGGCCAGCAGCGCGTCCTCGGCCGGGGCCGGTCGGGGGGCTCCCGGCGTTTCGACGGCGTAGCGCCAGACCCACAAGCCGACGGCGATCAACACCAGGGCAGCGGTCAGGGCCGAGGCCAGCGCCAGCCGCCTGAGTCGGCGCTCGTGGCGGACCCAGGGCGGCTCCGGGGCGGCCGGGCCCCGCGGCGGTGAGACGACCGGCCAGGCCGGCGGGGCAGCCCGAATCCGGGCCAGCAGGCGGGACTTGCCAGCCGACGGGGGGACCGGCAAGAGCGGCACCGCCTGTTCCAGTTGGAGCAGCCGTTGCTGCCACTCCTGACAGACAGCACACCGGGCGAGGTGGGCGGCCGCATCCGGCGGGGGGCGGTCGGGCCGTTCCAGGCCCAGCAGACAGGTTTGAACCGTTTTGCACTTCATGGTTTTTCCTGGTCAAGCTGGGGGGCCATCGCACTCATCAGTTTCTGCCGGGCCTTGAAGACGCGCCAGCGGGCGGTTTCCTCGGTGATGCCGAGCACGTCGGCGATCTGTCGGAAGGGGAGCCCCTCCTCGGCCCGGAGCAAAAAGGCGGCGCGGAGGTCGGTCGGCAATCGGCCGATCGCCTGGGCTAGCAGTTGCGTCGCCTCTCGGTTCAGCGCCCGCTCGACGGGGCCTTCCTCGGGGGCGGGCAGGTTCTCGGGGACCGGCTGGCGAGCCCGCGCCGCCATGCGCCGCTGGTTGGCGAAGTTGTTGTGGGCGATCCGGAAGAGCCAGGCCCGGAAGTTGGTTCCCACCCGGAACGAGCCAAGGGCGGCGAACGCCTTGAGGAATGTCTCCTGGGCCAGGTCCTCGGCTACGTGGCCGTCATGACTCAGATGGTAAAGCCAGCGGTACAGCCGATCCCAGTAGCGCTCCACCAGGGCGGCAAAGGCCTGGCGGTCGCCCTCCTGAGCGGCGCGAACCAGCCGGTGCTCCTCCAGGGGGAGCGTTTCGGGATTGTTTGTTGACGCCAACTGCGCCCACCTTACCGGGCGGGTCGGCAGGAGTGCCCTCCGACCCGAGGATGTCGAGATAAGACTCTCCCTGATCTTACCCCTTCGTCCACGTGGAAGCGAGTCCACAGGCCACTTACCATCCCACAGGTAAAACGCCGTCGCAGGCGATCCGTTGGCGCCGGGTGGGAAGCCGCCTCTTCCTCCCGATCACCGCCGCCGCTCGGCCGCTACGCCTTGACTCGCCGTCAGGGGGTGGATAATGTGCCACTGTTAGCGGGCACTATCGTTGCAACGGCGCCCCCTCATCCTCCCTTCTCCCCCAGCGTGGAGGAGAGGAGAGGATAGAAGGGGGGCGGAACAGCCGTCCGGGGCTGGGAAAACTGCCGTGGTCGGACTGCTCTGGCAATCCGGTTCGCTGGCCGACGCCGGCGAGGCCGCCGCGCGGCTACCGCCTTACTATCCCCTGGCCCTTGCTTTTCTTGTCCTGGGTGCCGTGGGTTTCATCTGCTGGCGCTGGCCGTTGATACCGCTGCGGCTACTCCTCTGGGTTGTCAGCCGGACGTTCTATCGACTCCGTGTGATCGGCGCCGAAAACATCCCGACGCGGGGGCCGGCGCTGCTGGTCTGTAATCACGTCAGCTACATCGATTGGCTGCTGCTGTTGGCGGCGCAGAAGCGGTTCATCCGCTTTGTCATCTTCGCTGGCTGGACCCAGCGCTGGGGCCTGCGCCGTCTGCTTCGCTGGGCCGGCGTCATCCCGATCGATGCGGGGGCCGGGCCGCGGGCCATCGTACAGTCGCTGCACGCCGCCGCCGATGCCCTGAAGCGCGGCGAATTGGTCTGCATCTTCGCCGAAGGCCAGCTGACGCGCACCGGCTTTCTGCTCCCCTTCCACCGCGGCTTCGAGAAGATCGTTGCCCGCTGTCCGGCCCCGGTCATCCCAGTGTGCCTCGACCAACTCTGGGGGAGCATCTTCAGTTTCTACGGCGGCAAGGTGATCTGGAAATGGCCGCAGACTCTCCCCTACCCGGTATGGGTGGCGTTTGGCCAGCCGATGCCCGCCGGCAGCAGCGCCGCCGAGGTGCGTCTGGCCATCCAGAAGCTGTCGGCCGACTGCGCCATCGACCGCAGCCGCACCCGCAAGCCGATGCACCGCCAGTTTGTCCGTGTCGCCTGCCGTCATCCTTTCCGTAGCTGCCTCATCGACGCGACCGGCCCCCGACCGCTGGAGCTGAGCTACGGCAAGACGCTGGCCGGGGCGATGTGTCTGGGCCGCCAACTCCGGCCGATTCTCGGCGAGACGAAAATGGTCGGCCTCTGGCTGCCGTCCACCGTGGCCGCCGCCCTGAGCAACATCACCTTGGCCCTGCTCGGCAAGACCCCGGTCAACCTCAACTACACCGCCGGCACCGCCAACGTGCAGTCGGCCATCCGTCAGTGCCAGATCCGCCATGTGCTCACCTCCCGCCGGTTCATCGAGAAGTTCCCCCTTGACCCGGGATCGGGCGTGGCGTTGATCTACCTGGAAGACATCCGGCAACCGATCACGCGCTGGGAGCAGCTCCGGTCGTTCCTTGCCGTGTTGCTGTTGCCCGGCGTGGTGGTGGAATACCTGGTGCTGGGGCTGGGCAAGCAAGGGCCGGAGGACCTGGCGACGGTCGTCTTTTCGTCGGGGAGCACCGGCGAGCCCAAGGGAGTGATGCTGACCTACCGCAACGTGACCGCCAACGCCGACTCGATGATTCAGGCCATCCAGCTCGACCACCGCGACCGGGCGCTGGGCATCCTGCCGTTTTTCCACAGTTTCGGTTACACGGTGACGTTGTGGGTGCCCCTGCAAGTGGGGGCGTCGGCCGTCTTCCATCCCGACCCGCGGCAGGCAAAAAAAATCGGCGAGCTGTGCCGCACCCACCGCTGCACCATCTTCCTGAACACGCCGACGTTCCTCCGCTTCTGTCTGCGGCAGTGCGATCCAGACGACTTCCGGAGTCTGCGGCTGCTGGCGACGGGGGCGGAGAAGCTGCCGCAGGCGTTGGCCCGGGACTTCTACCAAAAGTTCGGCGTACTGCCGATGGAGGCCTACGGCTGCACCGAGTTGTCGCCGGCGGTCACGACCAACATACCGGACCGGGAGTTGGACGGCTTCAAGCAGATCGGCAACAAGCCGGGCACGATCGGCCAGCCGATGCCGGGCATCGCTGTCCGCGTGGTCGATCCGGACACGCTCCAGCCCCGGCGCCCCGGCGAGGAGGGGCTGCTGCTCGTCTACGGGCCGAACGTGATGAAGGGTTACCTCAACCGCGAGGACCTCACCCGCCAGGTGATCTGCGACGGCTGGTATCTAACCGGCGACCTCGCGAAGATCGACGAGGACGGTTTCATCGTGATCACGGGGCGGCGGTCGCGCTTCGCCAAGATCGGCGGCGAGATGGTCCCTCTGGAGCGGATCGAGGAGGAGCTGCACGCCATCCTGCAAACGCCGGAGCGCGTCTGCGCCGTCACCAGTGTGCCGGACGAGGCGCGCGGCGAGCGGCTGGTGGTGCTGCATGTCCCCTTCGACGGCGGCCGGGACCCGCACTACCTCTGCCGCGAGCTGAGCGGCCGGGGACTGCCTAACCTGTGGGTGCCGGCAG
>DATLYH010000101.1:0-23504 GCA_035575035.1 Gemmataceae bacterium | reverse complement strand
GTCAGCCGGCCGGTCGAGGCGCTGCGGGAGACACCGGCCCGCTCACGCGGGCCGCTCGCTCGGCCGATCGGCGCCCGCTCCCTGGACCAAATAAAGCAGGGCTGCGCCGGACAGCAGCAGGAGCTGCCAGGGAAGTTCCGTCACCTCCGTGGACACCTCGGCATCCATGAAGACCTCGTCCGAGCAGCTGGGCGACACCCCAGAGAATTCGTCGCCGGTATCGGTGAGAAGGTCGAACAGGTCCAGGACCTCCTCTTCCTCGTCCGGGTTTTCCGGCCGCTCGCTGGGGGAAGAAATCGGCGAGGGAGACGGCTTGCTCTTATCGGTCGGGGTGCTGGTCGGCGGGGGGCGAAGGGGGCGGACCGTGTTGACCTGGATAACGCCGAAGTTCTTGTCGAAGACCACCGGGTTCTGGACGGTCAGGGTAACCAGGTGCTCGCCGCCCCGGTCGCCGTTGAGCGCGGCGGCCACGATCACCGGGAAGGTCTGCTCCAGGTTTTCCCACAGCACCTGGCGGATGCGGTAAGTGTCGAGCCGCAGCCCGCTGAAGACATATTCCCCCTTGGCGTTGGTCAGGGTGGCCGGCTCTCCCTCCTGGTAGATGCCATCGCCGTTCAGGTCGATGTAAACCGTCTGGCCGGCCAGCCCCACCTCGTTGAGGTCCTGGACGCCGTTGCCGTTGGCGTCCTCGAAGACCCGGCCGATGATGGTCCCCAAAGGGGTAATCCCGGACTGTGGCGTCGTTGCAAAGCCGTTGCTCATCAAGGGCCGGGTGATCGAGACGGGGGTGCGGATCTCGAAATCGGCCTGGGGACGCAGACCGCGGGGCAGCAGGGCCAGCAAGGCACTGACGTCGGTATTGTCCGTGCCGTTTGTCTGCCGCGACGGGCTGGTCTGAACAAGGGCAATGCCCAGCTGCACCGTGGCATCAGGCGGCGGAGCGGGCGGCGGCTCGGGGGGCGGCTCCGGGGGCGGCTCGGGAGGAGGTTCCGGCGGCGGCTCGGGGGGCGGCTCCGGGACGCCGGTGCCGAAGAAGGTCTGCGTGACATAGTCGGCTGACACGCCCGGCTCCAGGGTAAAGTCGTTCCGCAGGGCCAGGGTCACGTCGTAGCCGCTCCCGGCGTCGATGAACCGATCCGCATCGTCGCCGTCCCCCTGAATGCTATCGTCGAGGCTGAGGCCCTGGATGATCCGGCCGCGGAGATCCGGGAAGCTGGCGACGGCGAAGCGGCCCAAGGCCGGGATGGTGCCTCCCTGGGCCGAGATCCCGATGAACGTGGTAGCCTCGGAAGTGCCGGCGGCCGTGTCGGTCTGGAAAAGGATCTGGGTATCGCCCTGGACCAGCAGGCCGCCGCCGTCGTCGTCCAGCTCGCCGGTGAACAGGAGGTCGCCGTCCAGATAACGGATTAGGGCGAAGCTCAGCGGCCTGTCGGTGGTGTTGGTGACGGTGTAAGTCTGCGTCAGCACGGTGCCGGTCCGCGCCGCGCCGGTGAAGAGCGGCCGCAATGACTGGGTCAGGGTGAACGACAACCCAGCGAAGGTGAAGGTACTGGTGGCGGAGCCGGGGCCTCCCGTGATCGAAGGGTTGTCCAGGCGCCCACTGCCGCCGATGTCGCCGGCGGTCAGAAAGGTGCATCCCCCCTCCTCGACGCCGATGAGACAGACGGCGACGGCGGATTCGAAAGTGGTCCCACGGGCCTGAACAGCGCCGACCGGTTGATAGCGGGCGTTGGCGGAGTTTTCGCCGACACCGGAGCCGAAGGCCCCAAAGCCGTCCACGCCGACCGACACCGTCCCCTCGCCGGGGCCGTTGCTGAGGGTGAAGGCAGCCGGCGCCATGCGGTCCTCAAGCGGCTCGAGCTGCGGGCAACGGCGGCGCGAGAAGAGGTTACGGCGAAGGTGGGTCCGGCGCACCATCCGGGACCATCGGTTGACCCATCGGTCTAGCAACGGAGGGAACATGGCGCCTTTACTCGGTATGGAGCAACCCATACATCCGAAAGGGCCGACTCCAGGAGGGCAGCAAGCTTCCGGGCGCGGCACCTGACGGGTCTTCGCTCAGGAAGACGGCGACAACCGCTTACCAACCGCATCCTCCGGTCCATATAACCATCTTAACCAAGATATACAGCCCAGGCTCAGCTTACAATGACAACCTGACGACAAAATCCGGGTAGCGCCAGGCCCCGTCGCTAACGCTCCGGGTTCTGATAATACCCGTCGCTAACGCTCCGGGCTCTGATAATACCCGTCGTCGTTGACGCTCCGGGCTCGTCGTGCCATGCCCGACCCCGATCGCTTGCTGAAGACGCTCCGCCAGGCCGCCCACCTTTTCCGGACCACGCCGGGCTGCAACGGCCACCTGGTCCGTCTGGAGGAGGCCGCGGAAGTCCTGGTAAGCGGCGACTTGCACGGACATTTGGAGAATTTCCGCCAGCTGTTGCAGCGAGCCGACCTCG
The DNA here is from genome assembly GCA_035575035.1 of Gemmataceae bacterium. GTDB lineage: Bacteria > Planctomycetota > Planctomycetia > Gemmatales > Gemmataceae > DATLYH01. Next base: position 21,045 of record DATLYH010000101.1, on the reverse strand, counting down.
GCCGGCAGCCGCGACGCCACCTGGTCTTGCAAGAGCTGGTTCACGGCCCGTTCCGCTATCCGCTGGGGGGCGACAAGTCGCATCAACTGGTGGACCTGGTGGCGGCCCTGAAGTGCCAGTACCCGCGCCAGGTCCACCTGCTGCTGGGCAACCACGAACTGGCCGAGATGACCGGCCAGCGCATCGCCAAGGGCACCGACCAGCTCAACGACCTGTTCCGCCAGGGACTGGAGACCGCCTATGGCAGCCGCGCCGACGAGATCTTTGGCGCCTACCTGGAACTGTTCGCCGCCCTGCCGCTGGCGGTGCGGACTGCCAACCGGATCTTCCTCAGCCATAGCCTGCCGGCGTCTCGCCACCTGCCCGCGTTCGACCCCGCCATTCTGGAGCGGCAAGAGTTCGACGACGGCGACCTCCGGCCGGGCGGCGCGGTCCATGCCCTGGTCTGGGGGCGCGACACCAGCCCGGCCACGGCAGCAGCCTTCCTGCGCAAGGTGGACGCCGACCTGTTGATCACCGGCCACATCCCCTGCGACGACGGTTACGATGTGCCCAACGAACACCAGCTGATCCTTGACTCGATGGGGTCGCCCGCCTGCTACTGCCTGTTCCCGGCCGACCGCCCCTTGACGCACCCAGAACTGGTCGGCCTGGTGAAGAGTTTGTGAGTGGTGAGTGGTAACAAGACTCGGGAGGGAATATGACTGGGGGAGACAAGGTCAACCGGCAAGGAATGGATCCTGGCCACGGCATGCGTATCACCCACTCCTCACCCTTTACCCATTTATCACTCACCTCTCACCAGTCCTCCATCCGGCCGTTGCCCGAGACGCCGGAGGACGCACTGGGACCGCCGATCCGCGAGCGGGTGATCATTGATGACAAGGTCTTCGTGATCGAGCGGCCGAGCGACTCGGACCGGTTGTTGGACCATCCAGCGATCCGGGCGGCGTTTGCGGCCGACGAGTACATGCCTTACTGGGCTGACCTCTGGCCGGCGGCGCGGATGCTGGCCAAGGCGGTGCTGCGCGAGCCGTGGCCGCCCCCCCCACCCCTCTCCCCCGAAGCGGGGGAGAGGGGAGAAGAACTTACCCCCCTCTCCCCCCCGCGGGGGGAGAGGGGTGGGGGTGAGGGGGCCTTGGAGGTGTTGGAAATTGGCTGCGGCCTGGGACTGCCCGGCATTGCCGCCCTGTCGCGCGGCCTGCGCGTCACCTTCAGCGATTACGACGCCACCGCCCTGCGCTTCGCCGCCGCCAACGCCCGGCGAAACGGCTTTGAGGAATTCCGCACCTTGCAGTTCGACTGGCGCTATCCGCCGGCCGACCTGAAGGCGTCCGTGCTGCTGGCCTCCGACCTGGTTTATGAGATGCGCAACGTCGCCCCGCTGGTCGCCTTGATCAAGCGAGTGCTGCTGCCCGGCGGCCTGTGCCTGCTGACCGACGCCGACCGGGCGCCGGCGCATCTGCTGCGCGAGATGCTGGCCGCGGAAGGCCTGGCGTTCACAACGCAGCCGATGCACGCCGGCGAGCCGGGCGGCCGTCGTGTCAAGGGAACGTTGTACCGCATCACCCACGCCGATTGAGTCCCCCGTCGGCGGCGTCGGCCTCGCTGGGCAGGTAAACGGTGCGCATGCCGCCCTGCCCCGGCCGGGCGGTGACCTCGGCTGTCCCGCCGAGCTGCCGCAGCACGGGGGCAATCAGAGCGAGCAACGGCTCCCGCCGCGGACCGCCATCGGTCCCCGTATCGCTGACCTCCAGCGCCACGTACCGGCCTGGGGAAAGGCCCAGCGGCCGCGCGGCTGCCGGCGGGCCTGCCGGGATGTTGGCAGTCCGGACTGTCAGCCGGCCCCCCCACGGCATGGCGTCCTGGGCGTCCAGCGCCAGATGCAGAAGCAACAACTCGACTTGTCGGGGATCGGCGCGGACCGGTGCCGGCGCGGGGTCCAGGGCCGTGGCCAGCTCGATGTCCTTGCGAAGCAGCTCCCGCAGCAGCAGGACCAGCCCGGTGACAACGGCGTTGACGTTCAGCCGAACGGGGGTTGGCTCCCGGCCATCGACCAACGCCAGCAGTCCGCCAGCCAGGACGACGGCCCGCTCCAGGTTCCGCCGCATCGCCTCCGCGATCCCCCAGACCGGGTCATCGACCCGCAGCTCGCCGAGCAAGATTCGGCCCAGGCCGGACTCAACCGTTAGCAGCCGATGGAAAGCACGGGCCACGGCCGCGGTCAGCCGGTTGGGGAGGACCGGCTCGGCGACGGAGGACGGCCCGGCCGCAGGCAGGGGATCAGGCGGCTGGCCCAGGCCGGCCTCGCGGACAGCGACGGCCAGCTCCTCCTTGCCGGCGGGGAGGGCCAGGTAGCCGGCGGCCCCCTGTTGTCGAACGGCCTCCGCGGCCGACTTCGTGCTGAGCAAACCGGTGATGATCACAGGCAGTCTCCGGGAAAGGGTACGGGTTTCCAGTAAGAGTTCGAGGGCGTTCAGGCCGGGCAACAGCAGGTCCAGCAGGGCTAGGTCGAACGACCGTTGCCGGATCTGTTGCAGCGCGGTCAGGCCGTCTTCCGCCTCGACGGTTGAGTACCCCTGGTGGGCAAGCAGGTCGGCGAGGTAGTGACAGACCTCCCGAGCCGGGTGGGCAACTAGCGCGCGACTGGTTCGAAGAGTTGGTTCAACCATTAGCGGTCTCCTCGGTGTTCCTGCAATGACGGCAAGCAGCTGGGGCCGGCGGCAAGCGGCCGGCCCAGCAATCAACAGGGGCCCCTCAGCTGGTGACGGTTTCCCTCAGGCTGCGGACATGGTCCGCCTGCTGTTTGAGCCTTTGCACGATGGTATGGCGGATCGATCGGGCCACCTGTTCCGCCTGCTGCCGGGGATCGTCCCCCAGGCCGGCACGGCGGGCGTCGGCTACGTTGTGAATCCAGCGGGCCAGCGGCACCGCTGGGTCGGGCTCGTCCAGGGAGCGGCGAACGATCCGGCCCAGGTGTCGGCCCAGAAGCCGGCGCACCTCTGCCAGGGCCTCAACGTCGCCTTGGGCGGCCCGCTCAGCCAAGGTCGCCAGGTAGTTGCTCGGTGAGGGCATGGCCGTCTCCTTGAAAGCGCCCGGCCTCTTCCCTTCTCCCCTCCGCAGAGGAGAAGGGAAGAGGTAAGGGGCCGGCGCGGTTGGTTCGGTGATCGGGCTCAAGGCTGGCGAATCAGGGCCTCGGCCACGTTGGATTCAAGGTCCCACCAGTCCCAGGTTTGGGCGGTCACTGTCCCTTCCTCATCCGGGGCCAATTCCACGGTCGCCTCAAACCAGCCATCGCTGTTGACCGTCGCAGTCACTCCCCTGAGGGAAGGGATGCCCCCCAGCAACACCCCCAGGCCGACAGCATGCTCGTCGGTGACCCGGCCGCGGAACTTCCAGACATTGCCGAACAACCAGACCGCCGCAAAGTCGCTGATCACCGGAGCCTGGCTGGCGACCTGGGCGCTGGCAACGTCGGTGAGCCATTCCTCGTCCACCGCCTCCGCATACACGGTCCCCAGGGTCTCGGCCTGGAAATCCACGCTGTACCGGCCGGAAGAGTCGGGGGTGGCCGATCCCAGCACGGCGCCGGAGAAACTAATCGCGACCGTTGCCGGGTTCTCGTCAGTCACGGTCCCACTCAGCCGGACAATGCGGTTGGGGTGGTCCACGATGGTGACGGTCAGGGTGATTTCGGGGGCAGATGGGCAGTTCCGTGCCTCCAGGCATTCCACCGCCAGCCGGGCCCGCCAAACGGGAGCTGGCCTCTGCCCGCGCATCGATCGGGTGAGCAGTTTGAGCATCTCGAGTCCCTCCACGGAGCCGGGGCCAAGTGAAAACCAGCGCTGAGCCTTGGCGGGCGGACCCCTCCCCAGCGGCCCCGTCAGGCCCCGCCGGAGCCGAATCCGACCTGGCGGGACTGAATCGACCGGGAAGCGGCTCAGCATCGCCACTTCTTGTGCAATCGCAAAACGGGTGAGAAACTGGACATGGATTTTTAAAAAAATGTCTGGGAAGAAGGATGGCTTCGTAAAGGCAAATAGAATAATGACTTAGGCAGATAGATGTAATCGAGACCGGCGCGTCCGAATGACCCGTCGCTGACGCTCCGGACGCTGATTTCGACCGCGCACCCGCGGAGGATTTTTCCCCTTGCATTTGCCGGCCTCAGCCGACACGATGAGCGCCGTCGCCCCGCTCAGGACTCGCACCATGAGGAGGATGTCATGAAAAGACCGCTACTTCTGTTGGGCGTTAGCACCCTGTTGGCCCTGGCCGCCGCCTCAGGCGGCGCCGACGATAAGGCCGGTCCCACCGACAACATGCCGCCGCCCGGCTTCACCGCTCTGTTCAACGGCAAGGACCTGACCGGCTGGCAGGCAGTGCTCATGGTGCCGGAGACCGCCGAGCAGGGGAAGAAATCGCGTTTGATCCCCGCCTGGCTCTCCAAGCGGAGCAAGGAGGAATTGGCCGCCAAGCAGAAGGAAGCCAACGAGAAGGTCCTGCCGCACTGGACCGTCAAGGACGGCATCTTGACCTATGACGGCAAGGGAGACAGCTTGCAGACAGTCAAGGACTATGGCAACTTCGAGCTGTACGTGGACTGGAAGATCGGCCCCAAGGGGGACAGCGGCATCTACCTGCGCGGCCAGCCGCAGGTGCAAATCTGGGACAATCCCGTCGGCTCGGGCGGCCTGTTCAACAACCAGAAGAATCCCCGGAACCCGCTCAAGAAGGCCGACCGGCCGGTCGGCGAATGGAACACGTTCCACATCGTCATGAAGGGGGACCGGGTAACCGTCCACCTGAATGGCGAGAAGGTGGTGGACAATGTGCCGTTGGAGAATTACTGGGAGCGCGGCCAGCCGCTGCCGGCCCGCGGGCCGATCGAACTGCAACACCACGGCAACCCACTTTGGTTCAAGAATATCTACATCAAGGAATTGCCAGACTGAGTGAGCCGCCGCGTGCGGCTTAGCATCTCCCCGCTAAGCCGCACGCGGCATCCTTCCCTGCCCGCCTTGTTGGGTCGAGTAGCCATGAGAACCACCGCGCGCATCTCACACAAGCCCGTCGCTGTTGCTCTGCTCGTCCTGGTCGTGCTCCTGACGGATCGTGCCCCCGCTCAGGAGGTCAAGGGCGGGCCGCCGGAATTCAAGCATCTCAAGTACCGTTCCATCGGCCCGGCGGCCGGCGGACGGGTTTCCCGCGCCTGCGGTGTGCCCGGCGATCCGCTCACCTACTACTTCGCCGGCGCGGCCAGCGGCGTCTGGAAGAGCACCGACGGCGGCGTCACCTGGAAACCAATCTTCGATGACCAGCCCGTCTCTTCCATTGGCTCCATCGCTGTCGCCCCGTCCGACCCCAACATCATCTACGTCGGCAGCGGCGAGGCCAACATCCGCGGCAACGTGGCCGCCGGCAATGGCATCTACAAATCCACCGACGCCGGCAAGACCTGGAAGCACGTCTGGAAGCAGGAAGGCCAGATCGGCACCCTGATCGTCCACCCGACCAACCCGGACATTGCCTTCGCTGCCGTCCTCGGCCATGCCTTCGGCCCCAATCCGGAGCGCGGCATCTACCGCACCACCGACGGCGGCAAGACCTGGCAGCGCGTCCTGTACAAGGACCCCGACACCGGCGCTTCGGACGTCTGCTTCGACCCGTCCAACCCGCGGATCCTCTTCGCCGGGCTGTGGCAGGCACGGCGGCGGCCGTGGGAATTGGTCAGCGGCGGGCCGGGCAGCGGCCTGTACGTCTCCCGCGACGGCGGCGACACCTGGAAGCGGCTCGGCGGCGCCGGTGTCCCCAAAGATGACCTCAAAGGGCTGCCCGAAGGAATCTATGGCAAGGTCACCGTGGCGGTCGCCCCCTCGGACCCCCGGCGCGTCTACGCCCTGATCGAGGCCGAGAAGGGCGGCCTGTACCGCTCCGACGACGGCGGCGAGAACTGGAAACTGATCAACGGCGAACGCTACTTGCGCATCCGCCCCTGGTATTTCTCCGTCATCACCGTCGATCCGCGCAATGCCGATGTGGTCTGGGCCTGTAGCCTGCGCCTGCTCAAGAGCATCGACGGCGGCAAGACATTCCGGCAGGTCAAGGGGCCGCACCATGTCGATCACCACGACCTGTGGATCGACCCGACCAACCCGCAGCGGATGATCGACGCCAACGACGGCGGCGTGGACCTCAGCAACAACGGCGGCGAGACCTGGTTTGCGCCGCCGTTGCCGATCTGCCAGTTCTATCACATCAGCGCCGACAACCGCGTCCCCTACCATGTCGGCGGCAACATCCAGGACATCGGCACGGCCTACGGCCCGAGCAACAGCCTGTCCACCGCCGGCATCGCCCTGGCCGACTGGTACACGGTCGGCGGCGGCGAGACCGGCTTTACCGTCCCCGACCCGACCGACCCCAACATCATCTACGCCGGCGAGTACGGCGGCTACATCTCTCGCTTCGACTACCGCACGCGCCAGGCCCAGAACATCAGCGTCTATCCTTTCAACCCCTCCGGCCATGCCGCGGAGGCGCTGCGCTACCGTTTCCAGTGGACCGCCCCCATTCTGATCTCACCGCACGATCCCAAGACGGTCTACCACGCCGCCAACGTCCTCTTCCGCACCCGCGACGGCGGCAAGACCTGGACGCCGATCAGCCCCGACCTGACCCGTAATGACAAGAGCAAACAGAAGTGGTCGGGCGGGCCCATCACCGGCGACAACACCGGCGCTGAGGTCTACGGCACCATCTTCGCCCTGGCCGAGTCGCCCAAAGAACCCGGCGTCCTCTGGGCCGGCAGCGACGACGGCCTGGTCCACATCTCCCGCGACAATGGCAAAAACTGGACCAACATCACCGCCAACATCCCCGGTCTGCCCGAGTGGGGGACCGTCGCCTGCATCGAGGCTTCCTCCTTCGACCCCGGCACCGCTTACGTCGTGGTGGACGCCCACCGTCTCGATGATATGCGCCCCTATCTCTGGAAGACCACCGATTACGGCCAAAGCTGGACCAGTCTGACGAGCAAACTACCGCAGGACGTCTATCTCCACGTGGTCCGCGAGGACCCGAAGCAAAAAGGGGTGCTCTACCTCGGCACCGAGCGCGGCGTGTCGTTTTCCACCGACGGCGGCGCCACCTGGAAGGAACTCAAACTCAATCTGCCGACGGTCGCGGTCCATGATCTGGTGGTCAAGGACAACGACCTGGTGGTCGGCACCAACGGCCGGTCGATCTGGATCTTCGACGACCTGACCCCCATTCGCCGGATGAACGCCGCGGTCGCCGAAGAGGGGCTGCACCTGTTCCCCTGCCAGCCGGCCATCCGCTGGCGCTATCATTCCCCCGTCCATTCAACCGAGGACCGCTACGCCGGCGAGAACCCGCCGCGTGGGGCGATCATCCATTACCATCTCCCGAAGAAGCCGAAGGACCCGATCACCTTGCAGATCCTCGACGCCCAGGGCAACCTGGTGAACGAACTGGACAGCAAAGATGACCCGGACGAGATTCCCGAGGACGACCCCGACGCGCCGTTCCGCCCGGTCAAGAAGACCAAGCTGGGCACCGAGGTCGGCGTCAACCGTGTGGTCTGGGACCTGCACTACCGGGGAGCCGAGGTGATCAAGGGGGCCAAGGTTGACGCCGGTGACCCGAAGGTCGGGCCGCTGGTCAATCCAGGCACCTACACCCTCCGGCTGACCGTGGACGGCCAGACGCGGACCACGACGGTGGAGGTGAAACCCGACCCGCGCGTGCAGGCGACCACCGCCGAGCTGAACGAACAGCTCCAGCTGGCGCTGGCCATCCGCGACGACATCACCCAACTGACCCGGATCGTCAACCAGATCCGCGCCGTCCGCAACCAGCTCAACAGCCGCAATGACCTGCTCAAGGACGATTCCCGGGCCGAGCCGCTGATCAAGGCATCGAAGGACGTGATCGGCAAGTTGGACGAACTGGAGGGGAAGCTGCACAACCCCAAGGCGAGGGTCGTCTACGACATCCTGGCGCTGCCCGGCGGCGCCCGGCTCTACTCGCAGCTCACCTTCCTGCTTGAGGCGCTGAAGGACAGCGACGGCGCGCCAACCCAGGGCATCCGCGAGCAGTACGCTGAACGCCGCCAGGAATTGAGGCAGTACGAGGCGGAGTGGAAGGCCCTTATCTCCGGCGAACTGGCCCGACTCAACGAGCTGGCAAGGAAACTAGAGGTGCCTGGCGTCATCGTCCCCGCCGGAAAGACCGCCACTCCCACCCTCTCTGAGCCAGGTCGGGGCGGCGCTCGGGAGTAATACCGGATCGCCTGGGCCAGTCGTCTTTGTGCCGCTTGCGGCTAGCGGCGTCAGCGCCGCGCCCGCAGCAGCTTGAGGAACTCGCGCAGGAAAGCGGGGTTGTCGTGCCAGGTCCGGGCCGTCACCAGGTTGCCCGAGACCACCACTTCCTGGTTGACGTAGGTTGCGCCGCAAACCTCGGCGTCGAAGCGGCACTTGGCCACCGTCGTCACCGTCCGGCCGCGGATGACGCCGGCCGCGGCCACGATCTCGATGCCGTGGCAGACCGACCCCACCGGCAGGTTCTTCTCGAAGAAGTAGCGGACCACGCGCAGCAGGTCGGGATCATAGCGGAGATATTCGGGCGCCCGGCCGCCGGAGATGACCATGCCGAGGTATTCCTCCGGCCGGATGTCGCGGAAGGCAATGTCGGCGGCCAAGCGGTAGCCGGGCGACTCGACCGTGATGTCCCAGTCGGGGTGGGTGTCGTGCATCACCAGGTGATAGACGCGCTTTTCCGGAGCCGCGACCACCGCCTGCAAGCCCTCCTCGCGGAGGCGGAAAAGCGGGTACATCGTGTCGAGCACCTCGGCCGCATCGCCGATGACGAGCAGGACCTTGTTCACGGAACGATCTCCTTACGGCGCCGGCCAGCCGCCCGGCGTTTGTTCCGGTTCCTGTGGCTGCCGGCGGGCCGCCAGCCGCGACGGCAGCGTCCAGACCGAAGTGAAGCCCTGGGCCCACTCGGCCCACTGGCTGTCGAACCATCCCAGGTTGGTCTGGCTGGCCAGTTTGCTGTCGTAGAGGCTGTGCGGGCTGCGCCGGCCCAGGACGGTACAGCTTCCCTTGTATAGTTTCAGGCGGACCTCGCCGGTGACATAGCGCTGCGTCTGCGTGAAGAAGTCCTGCAAGCAGCGGCGCAGGTCATGGAACCACAGCCCCATGTAAACCAGCTCGGCGTAGCGGCGGCTGAGCAATTCCTTGAGCTGGATCAACTCCTTGCTCTGCACCAGGCTTTCCAGATCGCGATGGGCGGTCAGCAGGATGGTCGGCGTGGGGGCTTCGTAGAACTCCCGGCTCTTGACGCCGAAGAGGCGGTCCTCGACGACATCGCTGCGGCCGACGCCATGCTCGCCGCCGAGCCGGTTCAGCTCGCGCACCAGGGGAAGGGGGGCGAGCCGACGGCCGTCCAGGCTGCACGGCAGGCCCCCTTCGAAGCCGATGGTCAGCACGGCCGGCTGATCGGGGGCAGCCTCGGCCGAGCGGGTCATGACAAAAATGTCGGGGGGCGGCTCCTCCCACGCGTCGGTCAGGTTGTGGGCATAGAGGCTGGCCCCCCAGAGGTTGCGGTCCACCGTGACGGGCCGGTCGGTCGTCTCCTCGACCGGCAGCCGACGGCGGCGGGCGTAGTTGAGCTTGTCCTCAAGCGTGCGGAGGTTCCATTGGCGGACCGGGGCCAGCACCTCCAGGCCGGGGTCGAGGGCCACGATGGCCGCCTCCATGCGCACCTGGTCGTTCCCCTTGCTGGCGGCGCTGTGGGCGACGATCCGGCAGCCCTCCTCGTGGGCCAGGCGCACCAACTCCTGGGCGATGACGTAGCGGGCCAGGGCCGAGCCGAGAAAGCAGCCGGTCTGGTAGACGGCATCGGCTTGCAGCGCCGGGAAGGCGAAGTCGTTCAGGAACGCCTCGCGCCGGTCGATCACCTGGGCCGAGGCGGCCCCCAGCTCCAACGCCAGTTCGCCCAGCGGCTCCAGGTAGACTTCCTGGCCGAGGTTGATCGACAGTGCCAGCACCTCGTAACCGCGCTCGTGCACCAGCCAGTGTAACGCCAGGCGCGATTCGAGGTCGCCGTTGAACGCAAAGATGAGACGGGGCACAGAGGCGCCTTTCGCAGTCGGGTACCGCGGGTGCGTTTCCCCCAACCTATCAGAAGCAGCGGGCCCGTCAATCCTCGAACAGCACCACACTGGCGGTGAAGCCGTGGATGAAATTCTGGCCGCCGACCGGGCCTAGCTCACCGGCAGCGAAGAAGCCCGCCAGCGGGATCTCCCCAGCCTCCGCCCGGATGGTGCGGGCGTCGTGGTGCGGCTCGGGGAACAGCCGGGTGCCCCGGCCGTTGCAACTGAAGACCAGCGCCGCCGTCGGCCGCTTCTCGTGGGCGCTCAGGTCAAGCTGCAACAGGGCGCGCAGGTCCTCGTCGGCGGTCCGGGCGTCGCGGACATGGAATTGCACCGTTTGGCCGACGCGCACCCAGTCGGTGATTGCCAGCGCCCCGCTCTCGCGGTCGATCCCCAGGACATTACGCACCAGGAAATCGCCGCGCTGGAACTCGCCCTGATACTCGTTGATGACCCGGCCGATGTGCAGGCCGCGCTGCAAAAGCTGCTGCTCCTCCGGGCTTAGCTCCTGCCACAGCTGCTGCAACTGCTCCAGCGGCGGCCGGCCGCCCAGCTCCCGGATAATATTGTCCTCGGCCCGGGTGATGACCAGGTGCCGGCCGATGGGGCGGCAGCCCTGCGAGACGATGGAACGGAGGCCCAACTCCCCTTGCAGCAGTACCCCGACGGCCCCCGCCTGCACCACCCAGCCGTCGATCAGCAGCCGCGATTCCCCCGGCCCCCCGCCGCCGCTGCACATGCCCCCCAACACGCGCAGCCCGGGGTAGTCCGTGTTCACCTGCTCCAGCAACAGATCGACCGGGAAGGTGTACGGGTCGCCCAGCAGCAGCATGGCCGAGCGCCTCGGGACGGCGCCGACCAGACCGTCGGGCCAGCCGAGCAGACTGACGCCGTCGGGTGTCCGTTCCTGCACCAGATGGAACGCCTCTAGCTCAACCGGCCGGGACCAGCGGCCCAGCCAGAGGCTGACGGCCGGCCGCTGTTCAATCTCCTGATCGTTGCCGATGATCCCCTCGCCGCTACAGCCCAGCAGGCAGCGCGGGGCCAGGCGCTTCCGGATCGTTTCGCCGATCAGTGCGGCGTACTCGGCATGATGGGGCGAGAAGAAAACCAGGGCCAGGTCAATGGGGCCCGCTAGCTGGGCCTGGCCGCGGGTGCAGACCTCATCAACGGCCCGGGCGGTCTGGGGAACGATGGACAGAACGGCGGTGAATGGCATCGGCAAGATTCCTCGCCTAACTCGCCCCCCTCACCCCCACCCCTCTCCCCCCTACGGGGGAGAGGGGAGAACTGTTGCTCCTCTCCCCCACGGAGGGGAGAGGGGAGAACTGTTGCTCCTCTCCCCCACAGGAAAGGGGAGAACTGTGCTCCTCTCCCCCACAGGAGAGGGGAGAACTGTTGCTCCTCTGCCCCGTGGGGGAGAGAAGGGACTATTTGCCTCCCCTCTCCTGCGGGGGAGAAGGGACTATTTGCCTCCCCTCTCCTCCCGTGGGGGAGAGAAGGGACTATTTGCCTCCCCTCTCCCCCGTTTGGGGGAGAGGGGTCGGGGGTGAGGGGGCCGAACTCAAGTCATACTCATACACAGGGAAACTGCCCTGCCGTCGGAAGTACTGCTGGTAGAAGCGCAACAAGTGCGGCACGTCGGAAGGAACCTGGGCGGCCAGACACTCGCACTCCGTATGGTGCAGCCGCAGGGCGGCGTGGCCCATCAGGTCGAGGGCCAGCGGGCTGGTGTCCCGACCGGGCTCGGTCAGGAAACTGAACAGTCCATTGATGCGCTTGACCTGCATCCCCTCGGTGCCGAACGCCCCCAAGCGGAAGCAGGGCATGGCGGCGTCCACCTTTTTCGGATCGGCATAGGCCGGATTCTCGATCAGAACACCGGCGGCGACCGGCGGTCCATCGCGGCGGGTACGCAGCACAAACAGGGCGTCGGGGCCGAAGTACGGATTGTGGAACAGGTGGCGTTCCAGCTCCTCCGGGGTGCCCACCCGCAACGCTTTCGGCGCCAGGGCGAAGATGGCCGGCACGTCCTCGCGCTGCATCGGCGAGATGTAGCTGCCGCCGCGGGCAGCCGCCGTCGGCATGTCCACCAGATCCACAACAAAATTGACCATCTCCCGGGCCAAGCGGAAGCCGCGGGCCGTGAAGAATTCCCCCTGCGGCCAGTCGGCCCGGTAGGCGGCAAAGGCCCGGCGCAAGCCGCGCCCCCGCATCGCCTCCAGCACCTTCTCGAAGAGCGGCTCGGCTGCCGCCTCGTGTCCCGGACGGCACCAGGGGAAGCTGACCCGGCCGTTGGCGTGGAAGGTGGCGTAGCCGACCGGTTGGCCGGCATCGTCGAGGGCGAAGAAGCGCGTCTCCGGGTCGAAGTCGGGGCCGTGGCAGCGGCGGCGGAGTTCGTCCAGCGTGGCCGGCTTGAAACCGGGCAGGTCGGCGGCCGCCTCGTTGTAAATGCTCACCTGGGCTGCCTCATCGCCCGGCCGAAAGGTGCGGATGATCACGGCTTATCCTCCTGGCTTCTGCCATCGTCGCCCATCACCCACCCGGTCCCAGGAGTTCGATCCGCGAATTCTCGTCCAGCACCACACTGCTGAGTTCGCCGTTATCCTTGGTGAACCCCACCTGAACGACGACGATGTCATCCTCCGGCACCCGGTCGGTGGCCAGGCCGGTGACCAGGTAGTTGACATAGCGGAAGGCGCCTTCGACGGTCGTCGTCCAGGTGCCGGTGCTGCCGACCCGGACCGTCTGGGTGATGCGGATCCGCTGCCCCGGCCGCAGCCGCTCCAGCAACTCGCTCAGGGCCGGGTCAAGGGGGCGGGTGGAAGATTTCAGGGGCATGATGCTTACAGCACGTCTCCCTTCCGCGGCATGCCGCGGACCAGGGCGATCCGGCCGGTGCGGGCCAACTCCAAGATGCCGTATGGCCGCATTAGCTCGATAAACGCCTCAATTTTGCGCTCCTGGCCGGAGACCTCGATCATCAGATTGTCCGGGCTGATATCGACCACCCGGCCGCGGAACATCTCCACCAACAAGACGATCTCGTTGCGCTTCTCGGGCGGGGCCTGGACCTTGATCAGCATCAGGTCGCGCTCGACGTAGTCCTCGCTGCTGATGTCCTGAACCTTGACGACGGTCACGATCTTGTCCAGCTGCTTGCGGACCTGCTCCAGCATGGCGTCGTCGCCGTGGACGACAAACGTCATGCGCGACAGGTCGGGGTTCTCGGTCTCGCCGACAGCCAGGCTGTCGATGTTGAAGCCGCGCGAGGCGAGCATACCAGAGATGTGAGCCAGGACCCCGGGCTGGTTCTGCACCAGCGCCGACAAGACATGCCGCATCCGGACCTCCTCAGCAGGCTAACCACAACGATACCGCGGACACAGAGAGAATAGAAGAGAAGCGAACAGAAAGAAAGATGGGTGCGAACATGCCGCCCGCCGGGCCCTCCGAAGCCGGGCTATTTTCTTTCTTCGGTCTTCTCGGTGTCCTCGGTGTCGTTGTGGTTAGTCCTTCTGTGGTTCATTTTATCACGCCCAGCTCGCGGCCGACTTCGATAAATGCCTGGGCGGCCCGGTCGAGCTGCTCGTCGGTGTGGGCGGCCGACACCTGGATGCGGATGCGTGCCTGCCCCTGCGGCACCACCGGGTAACTGAAGCCGATCACATAGATGCCGCGCTCCAGGAGCCGATCCGCCATCCGCCCGGCCAACGCCGCATCGCCCAGCATCACCGGCAAGATCGGATGATGGCCCGGCTTCAGGGTGAACCCGGCCGACTCCAAGGCGCTGCGCAGCCGGCGGGCGTTGGCGTGGAGGCGGTCGCGCAGCTCGCGGCTGCCGGCGGCCAGTTCCAGCGCCTTGAGGGCCGCCATGACAATCGGCGGCGGCAGCGAGTTGGAGAAGAGGTACGGCCGCGAACGCTGCCGTAGGAACTCGACCACCTCGCCCCGGGCACAGGTGAAGCCGCCGGCCGCCCCGCCCAGCGTCTTGCCCAGCGTGCTGGTGATGATGTCCACCCGATCCAGCACGCCCAGCTCCTCCGGCGTGCCCCGGCCGCCCGGCCCCAGGATGCCGGTGGCATGGCTGTCGTCCACCATAACGACGGCATCGTAGCGCTCGGCCAGGTCGCAGATCTCCGGCAGCTTCGCCAGGTCGCCGTCCATCGAGAAGACGCCGTCGGTGGCGATCAGACGCAGCCGGCAGTCTTGCGCTTCCTTGAGGCAGCGCTCCAGGTCGGCCAGGTCGGAGTGCCGGTAGCGCAGCCGCCGCGCCTTGCACAGGCGGATGCCGTCGATGATGCTGGCGTGGTTCAGCTCGTCGCTCAGGACCGCGTCCTCGTCGCCCAGCAAGGTTTCGAACAGGCCGCCGTTGGCATCGAAGCAGGAGGTGTAGAGGATGGCATCGTCCTTGCCAAGGAAGCGGGCGATGGCGGCCTCGAGCTGCTTGTGCAGGTCCTGGGTGCCGCAGATGAACCGGACCGACGACAGGCCATAACCCCAGCGGCGCAGTCCCTCGTGGGCCGCCTCGATCACGGCCGGATGGTTGGCCAGGCCGAGGTAGTTATTGGCGCAGAAGTTGATCACTTCCCGGTCGCCGACGCGGACAGCGGCCCCCTGCGGCCCTTGCAGCCGGCGCTCGTGCTTGTACAGCCCCCGAGCCCGCAGGTCGTCGAGCTGGGGCTTCAGTACCTGGAGGAGATGCGTATCGCTCATGGTCGGCCCTGTTCGGGGCGACTCAATGATTGAACAGGAACGCGGGGCTGTTGAGCAGGGCCCAGGCCAGGTCCTGCGCCCCGATCAGGCGCGGCTCGCCGGGCGGGCCGTGCTCCTCCACCGCCTGCTTCAGCCGGGCCAGCTCCGGGTCGATCGAGCGGTAGTACCGCGCTAGTTCCGCCTTCTGCTCCTCGGTGCGTTTTTCCGGCTCGACGGCCAGGGCCTTGAGAATGTTCTCCGGCAGCCCTACCGTCAGCGGGATGGGCGGCTTCGCCGACGTGACCGACAGGCGGAACCGGCCGATGTTGTGCTCCTTGCCCGGGTAGCGCTGGTCGAGGGTGACGGTGAGCACGGCCCCCTCCGGCATGGCCACCGGCGGCCGCATCTCGAAGATCGCCACGTGCGTCTTGCCAAGCTGCGGCGCGACGGCCCAGCCGGTGGCCGGGTTGTTGTCGATGGCCTGGCCGACGGCGAAGCCTTCCTGCGAGAAGGTCGCTTGCGGGGCGCGGAGCACCACCGGCTTGGCCTGGTCCGGGTTGTCCGGCGGCGCGACCGTGACCTTGAAGTCATTCAGGACGAAGTTGCCGTTGGCCGCCCGGCCCGGCCCCTGCGCCGGCAGGCTCGGGTCGGCCATCACCTCCAGGCGGATCGCGGTGAGGTTCTTCAGATCGGTCTTCGCCTTGAAGGTGTAGGTTTCCGGCGACGGGTTCTTGCCGCTGGCCAGGATGGAGCCGTCCGGCTGCTTGGTCAGGGTGGCGCCGCCGGCCGACTTGACCTCGATCGCATCCAGGACAACCCATTCCGAGGCGCTCTTCAAGCTCTTCTCCCAGGCAGCCTGCTTCTCGGGGAGTTGGCGTTCGTAGTCGGCCACGGCGGCCAGCCGGCGCTCGTACTCGGCCTTGAGGCGTTCATACTCCGCCTGGTTGTTCTTCAGCGCCTCGACGCCGGCCGCCAGCTCCTTGGCGGTCGGCGGCCGGCACAGGACCGACAGGAAGATCTCCTCCACCACCTTGGTGTCGTCCTTCTCCTCGGCCACCAGCCGGGCGATCCGGTTGCCGGGGTCCTTCAGGGCGTCGTTGGTGACCGGGCCATTGACCAGGCTGAGGATCGGCGCCAGCATCAGGCCGGTGGTCCGCTCGCACTCGCAGGCGCTCTCGCGCGGCGGCTTGCCGAACTGCTCCAGGAAGGCCCCCGGCACCGGCACGTTGGAATCAAGCAACTGGGCGGCCCGGGCCCCCGGCGGCAGCCCCGGCAGTTTGGCCGTGGCACCCGTGGCCCGATGGATGGCATCGTAAAGCACCTCAGCCGGCAGCCGGCGGGCCAGGGCATGGGAATAATTGATCTCGTCGTCGGCGTTCCATTCGTTCGTCATCAACGAATGCTGGTAGACGCGCGACTTGCAGATGGTGCGCATCAACTCCTGCACATTGAAACCGCTGTCGATGAACTCCTTGGTCAGGCGGTCGAGGAGCTTGGGGTTGGTCGGCGGGTTGCCGGCCCGGATGTCATCGACCGGCTCGATCAGGCCGACGCCCAGCAGATAGCTCCAGACGCGGTTGACATAGCTTTTGGCGAAGTACGGATTCTCCTTCGAGGTCAGCCAGTGGGCCAGCTGCTCGCGGCGGCTGAGGCCCGGAGGCGGCATATCGGCGTGCTCGAAGGGGAACTTCGGCGGCGTGACGGCCCCGGTGCGCTCATGCTTGACGTCGCCCGTGGGCAGGTCGGCGATGATCTCGACCAGCGGTGTCGCCCCCATGACGGCGGTGCCGCCGACCTTCTGGCCCTTGTACCGGGGATCCTCCTTGCGGCCGACCTGGGCAAAGTAGGCGGCCAGGTGATAATACTGATCCTGGGTCCAGCGCTCGAAGGGATGGTCGTGGCACTTGTTGCAGTTGAAGCGGATGGCCAGGAACAGCTGCGTGGTGTTCTCCATCACGGCGTCCGGCTCGCGCAGGATCTTGTAATACGCCGCCGCCGGGTTCTCCAGCGTCGAGCCGGAGGCGGTCAGGATGCCGCGGACGAACTGGTCATACGGCATGTTGGCGGCGACCGCGTCGCGGATATATTTGCGCAAGGCGGCGGCCCCCTTCTCGCCGAGGAACTTGCGGTTGACCTGGAGCAGGTCGGCCCACTTGTTGGTCCAATGCTCGACATACTCGGGACTGCCGATCAACTTGTCGATCAACTCATCGCGCTTGATCCGGGTTGGCCGGGCGTCGGCCAGGAACGCCTTGACCTCCTCGGGCAGCGGCGGCAGGCCGGTCAGGTCGAGGTAGACGCGGCGGATGAATTCGGCGTCGGTACACAGGTCGCTCGGCAGGACCTTCACCTCGCGCAGCTTCTCATAGACCAAAGTGTCGATGAAGTTGTTCTCGGGGACATCCTTCCAGACAAAGCCGCTGCGGTCGCCCATGACGACGAGGGTGCTGGCGGCGTAGGCCCCCTCGTAGCGGGCCAGCATGGTCGCCTCGCCGCGGCGGACGGCCGTCACCAGGCCCTGTTTATCGACGGTGGCGACCTCGGTATTGCTGCTCTCGATGAAGGCCTCGGCCGAGACATCGCGGACCCGGCCATCACTGTAGGTGGCCAGCACCACCATCTGCTGCTTCATGCCGGGCAGCGGCAGCACCACATTCTGGGGATAAACGTCAATGCGGGTGACGCGGGGGGAGTCAAGATCGAGCTTGATCCCCTGGGCGATCCAGGCGCGGAGGATCTCGTAGTAAGGCTCGCCCGGCTTGAAGAGGACGCCGCCGACGTGGGGCACGGCCCCGGACGGCTTGAGGAGCATCAAGCTGTTGTCGGGAGCGGCGCGGTTGATGCGACGGGCCATGACATCGTCGGTCAGCGCCTGATGGTCGAAGAGCGGATCGTAGCCGCGCAGCGACAGTTTGAAGCCGTTCTTCCCCTGGGCGGCGCCGTGGCAGGTGCCGGCGTTGCAGCCGACCTTGGACATCACCGGCATCACGTCGCGGACGAAGCTGACCTCGTGTTTCTCCTTTTGGCCGCTGACGGTCACCGGCACGACGACGGTGTGCCCCTCGATGGTGAACCGGATTGCCCCCGCGCCGTCGGCCGCCGGCCGGACCAGCCCCTGCGGCGTGATGGTGACCAGGTCCGGTTTTTCGACCTGGACCAGGCGCGTCACGTCGATGCGCTCGCCCGATGCCAGCTGCGCCGTCAGCAGAAGCTGGGCGTAGTCGAAGGGATGCTTCAGCGCGACGGATGCCGGCCGCGCCTCCACGCTGACCACGCGGGCGCCGGGCGGCAGCTTCTCTTGAGCGCGGGCGGCCCCCGCCAGGGCGCTCAGGACCAGGGCCGCGAGGATAAGGCGAGCGGGGGGTGTTAGCCCTCCGGTAAGGCGATGGGTGATGGCATGCATCATGATCGGGTACTCCGGTTTCCTTCTCGCTCGACTGGCCGGCTCAGGCGGGGATCCGCAGCGACCGGCAGGTTTCCAGGTAGCTCTCTTCCAGGCGCACCGGGATGCAGAGATCGAGGGTCAGCCACAACGGCATGATCGGCAGCGGCTTTCCCAACGCCAGCGGTTCCGGCCACACCTCCACGCGCGGCTTCTTGCGAACGGTCACGGCCCGATAGGCGACCGCGTACAGGTCAGTGGGCGATTTCCAGGAGGTCGGACGGCCCTTGACTTCGAGCACGTCGAATAGCTCCCGGTGCAGGTTGGCCGCCCGGGCCGTCACAATGTCGATGATCATGACCCCGATTCCGTGACGGAGGTAGCCGGCGCACTTGGCGGCAAACGTCCGCCGGGCCCCTTCCCGGTCCTTGTTGGCGGGGCTGATCAACTCGATGGCCCCCCGCAACTCGGCACCGCCCAGGTCCTGGTATACCCGGACTTCATAGCTATCCAGGTGGGCAAAATCCACCTTGGCGGCGAACTTCGGCCGCGGCGGGGACCATGCCGCCGCAGCGATTTCCTTCCCTTCTCCGCGTGGGTCCGTCAACTCCATCGTCGCTCCGGTTGGGGCGCGGTCTCCAGACCACGCCCCAACCGGGTTGCGTGGGTCCGTCAACTCCATCGTCGCTACATCAATCTCCAGTTCCGGCCCCACGCTGATTTCCGACTCGGCGAAGTAGTCCGAGGGCAGCACGTCCCGGTTGAGCTGCGCGGCGATGAAGGTAGCCCAGGCGTGGTGAAACCCCTCCCAGCGGCGCGGCCCGTGCAGCGGCGGATGAAAATGATCGAGCAACGGCATACACGGCCTCGACGAACCGGCACGCGGAAGTAAATGCTGAGCAGGGTTGCCCCCCCTGTTGGGGCGTGGTCTCCAGACCACGCCCCAACAGGGGGATGCTGAGCAGGGTTGGCTGTTCGTCCAACGGGACGCCCCGAACCGCCGGACCCACCGGTTCGGGGTTTGCTGTGCCAGAGCCCCACGCGAGCCGCTCGGGATTACGCTCGGCCCTTATTTTTAATCTATGCTATGGATTGGGCCGCAGCGGCACCGGCACGAATTCTTTTATCAATTTTCCCGTCTGCGCATCGTTCAGCCGGACCATGCCGTCGAAGCCGGCCGACGCCACGGTCTTGCCGTCCGGCGCGAATCGGACCACATAAACCGGCCCCTTCTGCCCTTCCAGCGTCGCAATGCGCTTACCGTCATCCACCTGGTAAACGCGCACCTCGCCTCGCCCCTCCAAGCTGCTGCCGACCGCCATCAGGCTGCCGTCGGGGCTGAAGCAGCCGGTGTAGACCCGGCCGGGCATCGGCTCGTACTCGCGCAGTTTGTTGGCATCGTCGCCGATGACGCGCTTGACCTCGCGGTGCATCTTGTACAGCCGCGGCACACCGTCGGAGCCGCCCACCAGCAGCTCATCGTAGATCTTCGGGGCGGCGCCCGGCGTGTCGGGCGGCACCTTGGCCATTTTCTGCTCCTTCTGCGGCCGGCGCGAGACCGTCAGCAGGCCCCCCTTCAAGGCGCCCGGCGTGATGCTGGTGATGTTGTCGATGAAGCGCTGGGTGGCCACCTCGGTCAGCTTCATCGAGCGGTCGCGGCTGACCGAAACCAGGTGGCTGCCGTCGGCCGAGAAGACCGTATCCAGCACCCAGTCGTTGTGCGCTCCCTGGAAAAGAACCTGCTTGCCGTTCTCGGCGTCGATGGCCCGTAGCGAGTTGTCGGCGCAGCCGAAGGCGATCTTCGAGCCATCCGGCGACCAGCTGACGCCATAGACCGTGTCATAGGTGACCGGGACCGATAGCTTCAGTTTCCGCGCCGCCACGTCCCAAACCTGGACCTCGCCGAACCGGCCCGGCGAGCCGCCCGCCACCGCCAGCAGTTTGCCGTCGGGCGAGAAGGCAACCGACTGGATCCGCTCCGCTTCGCCGACCAGCCGGGCGACCAATTCCGAGCCATCGGCCCGATACAGCAGCACCTCATGATAGCCGCCGACCGCCAGCAGCCCGCCCCCCTCCCCTTTACTCTCTTCCCCTCCAGAGGGAGAGGGTAAGGGGGAGTAGGCCAGGGCGGTGATCACCGGCGGCAGCTCGTACACCGGCGGATGGTTCATGTCCACCACCACGCGGGCCGAGGCGGGGGTGTCGTCCTTGGCCCCCTGAGCGATCCATGTTTTGATCAGGTTGACCTGGGCAGCGGTGAGCGGATCACGGCCCCGCGGCATGGCGGGCGGCTGGCCGTCGTGGGAGGTGATCTGGAAGACGATCATGCTTTCGTCCGGCTTGCCGGGAACGACGCCGGGCTGGTCGCTGTCCCCCTTCTTGAGCAGGGCGGCATGGCTGGTCATGATGAAACCGCCCTGCGGCTTGGCCGGCTGATGGCAGCCCTGGCAGTGCTGCTGGAAAATGGGGCGGATGTCGCGGTAATAGCTGACCTCCTTCGGCGCGGCCGGCTCCTTCGCATCCTTCGGCTGCGCCCCCGCAACGGACGGCCAGCCGGCGGCGAGAAGGACGGCGGTGAAGAGGATAGGTCGGGCTCCCCCCGGGTTGGGGCGTGGTCTGGAGACCACGCCCCAACGGTGTGAGGCGAAGAGGATAGGTCGGGCCAGGGTCATGAGAAACACCTCAGGTGGGGGCGGGTGCCGGAGGTTCGGGTCGGCACCGTCAAGCTATCAAGCTTCCCGGGTTGGGGCGTGGTCTCCAGACCACGCCCCAACGGTGGGGTCAAACG
>DATLYH010000100.1:0-10578 GCA_035575035.1 Gemmataceae bacterium | reverse complement strand
CTGCCGGCACCCACAGGTTAGGCAGTCCCCGGCCGCTCAGCTCGCGGCAGAGGTAGTGCGGGTCCCGGCCGCCGTCGAAGGGGACATGCAGCACCACCAGCCGCTCGCCGCGCGCCTCGTCCGGCACACTGGTGACGGCGCGGGGTCGGATGGCGTGGCAGATGGACGGCCGGCTCCTAGACAAGTGGTGGGAGAGCCGTCACGTATTCAAACATACCGTCAAGAAGGCAAAAAACAAGCCCTCGGGGTGATGCGGCAGGCGGTCCTGGCGCAGGCAGTTCCTCAGGGCAGCGCCCGCCTCACCGGATTCCTCGATGAGGAGGGCCTGTCGGAAGGTAGGACAGCTGCAACCAAGAGACAACGGGGATCCGACGCAGGCGTTGTCGGTAACGATGCGTGCGTGGGGCATGACCGCACCGACTGCGGAAGCCCATCAAAGGTAGCCGGCGGCGCGCCCTCATCTCCCTCACGGGCCTGGGCTAGACTCGTCGAGGATGTCCTTGATCCAGGAGAAGACAGCGACCGTGGCAGGCAGGCCGATGGTCCCGGCCGCCAGGGCGATGACCTGTTCGATCTCCTGGCGGGAGATCCCCTGGGCCAGGGCGCGGCGGGTGTTGGAATGGACCGCTCCCTCGCGGAGGGCGCCGATGGCCAGGGCCAGTTTCAGCAGCCGAACCGTCTTGCTATCCAGCGGTCCCTCTTGGCCAGCCTCCGCGATCGCCTCCCAGGCCTGACCGATCTTGGGGTAGCGCCTGACGAACTCTTGGTACGTCTCGGGCGGTGTCGGGGAAGGTCTCATCGGGTATCCTCGCAGTTCGCTCCCATCGGATAAACGGGCGCCTCCAATCCGATTCTCTCCCGACCGACTCGCCCCGACAAGGCCCATCTCGGGGGCTTACGGCCCCGCGGCGCAGCCGGCGCAGCTTTCCTGCTCCTCGGGCCGCTCGATCAGGGCGGCCTGCAGGGGGAGGCGAGGAGCGGCCACGCCGAGTCGGCCGCGCTCCGTCGGCAGCAGCGCGGCCAGGAACTGCGCCAGGGCCGCGTAGAGGCCATTGCTCGTCTTGCGCCGCAACCCAAGGGCGAACGATGGCACCCACCAGGCCACGTGGTCGCGGAAGAAGGCCCGGAAGGCCTCGTCGCAGACAGCGGCCCGGTTGATCCCGTCGGCATCTTCGGCCAGGGCCAGCCGCTTCTTGGCCAACAACAGGGCGAGGAATTCCAGTTCCAACGCCAGGTGGTCGGACCGCTCCGCCAGGGACCGCCCGGGCTCCAAACCGAACGCCCGGTAGAAGCCGGCGATGTCGGCCATCTGCTGCGCGCGGAAGAACGGATCGGCGTTGGGCTGGTACTCGGTTTCGTAAGGGGGGCACTCCCCTGTGAACACCAGGCCGAAGACGCGCTGGTACTCGGCGGCCAGTTCCTCCGCCGGCCGGCGCAACTCCTCCAGCAGCGGCCGGAGGTCGAGGCGATCGGCGGTCAACTCGCCGAACCCAGGCGCCGCGGGCCTTTGTAAAGCCTCCTCGCGGAGCAACTCGGCCGCCGCGCTTGCTAGGCGCTGACTCTCCGGGTCCGCCGCCAATTGCCAGCCCTTGCTTCCTGGAGGGTGCAATGCCGCCGCCAGAAAGCGGTACAGGCACTCCCGAGCCAGGTCAATGGCCTGGGCTTCGGGCGTCAGTACGGTACTTGACATGATCGTTCTCGCTGTAACTGTCCCTACCCTTTGTCCCATACCGGGCGTTCCTGGCCAGCGGTCACGACACGATCGCGCTCAGATCGAGTTGGCGTGCTTTGCCGGCCGCTCCACCACCGGCTCGTCAATGGTGACCCGCACTACCTCCTTGCCGAACTTGTTGTAACCGATCACCGTGTCGTTATAGATCTCCTGAATCTTCTCCTTACCCGATGGCATCCGCACCGGGACTTCGGCCACCTTCGGGCCCTTCTGGATCTCGAATTTGAAGAGGATCTGCCGCTGGGCACGGAATAGCTGCAGTACCGCCAGCAACTCCCGGTCCGGGCAGGAGTACTGCTCGATAGCATGGTCCACGCCTGGACCGAACATCTGATACAGGTAACCCCGCGGCACCCAGCGCGGCGGGATGTAGAAACCGTTTGGTTCGGTGCCGAACTGCGGATAGAGAGGAAGGGCCACCTGGCGCTCGCGGATCAGATAGTACAGGGGGTTGGCCGGATCGGGGGCCCATTGGCCGGTCTTCCGGTCGATCGGCACCAGGCCTTGCAAGCGGATTTTACCGATGCACGCCGCCATGCAGCGGGTTTCGATGGGGGCGCCGTCCGGGCAAAGCAACGGGTCGCTCCCCTCGACGCGAGGATAGCAGCCAATGCACTTCTCGCTCGTGCCGGTGTTGGCGCGGTACATCACCTTCTTGTACGGGCAGCCCTCGACGCACTTGCGGTAGCCGCGGCAGCGCGACTGATCGATGAGGACGATGCCATCCTCGGGGCGCTTGTAGATGGCCTGACGGGGGCAAGCAGCCAGGCAGCCGGGGTAGGTGCAGTGATTGCAGATGCGGGCCAGGTAGAAGAACCAGACGCGGTGTTCGGGGAGTTGGGTCGAGCCGTCAAACTTCCCGGGCTGCCACTTGCCGCCGGCGGCGTGGTCCTCGTGGATGTTCGGGGCCCGCCACTCCGCCTCGGTTGGGAGGTAGCCCAGCACGGCCTGCGCACCTTCGGGGCCGACCCGCTTGGCAACGGCCTCGAAGATGGTCTTCCCCTCGAAGATGCCGTAGGGCCTGGCGGGGGCCTTCCGGCTGGCATCCCAGACCTGACCCCCAGGGTTGGCAGCCTCCAACATGGCCAGCAACTTGGCGTCCCAGTGGCGCGGGTAGCCACCGAATGGTTTGGTCTCGACGTTGTTCCACCACATGTACTCTTGGCCCTTGGCGAAGGTCCAGGTCGCCTTACAGGCCATCGTGCAGGTCTGGCAGGCGATACAGCGGTTGGTATTGAAGACGAAGGCAAACTGCCACTGCGGGTGGGCCTCCTCATACGGGTAGGCCATTTCGCGGCCAATCTGCCAGTTGTAAACGTTCGGCATGGCTTGTCCCTTTCTCGCCGCCATTCCCGCCCCCCTCACCCCCGACCCCTCTCCCCGCGGGGAGAGGGGAGTGACTGTTTCTCCCCTCTCCCCCGCTTCGGGGGAGAGGGGCCGGGGGTGAGGGGGCGGGCTTAGGTCAGTCGGATCAGTCCCCGACAACTCTCCGGACCGACAACGGAATCAACTCAGGTTCCTCCTCTTCTGCCGGCTCGGGATCCGCCGCAATGGTTTCCTGCACACGGAAGACACCCGACCGGCCCAGCAGCGTGTGGATGCGCTGGCGGATTACGTCGTCGCCGTAGTACTCGCGGAGCTGGTTCAACACCGGGTAGGCGGGACTGCGGAACAGTCCCAGGAGTTGGTCGGCGTTCCAGCCCATCCAGGCGAACTCCTGCACCAGGCACTGGAGCATGACGTCGGGGTCGCCCGGCACCGGCGTCGCCACCAACTCCATCGGGTCTTCCGGCGCGACGTCTCGCGTCAGCGGGTGAACCTTGGGAACCAGGTTGTTTGCCTGCGGGTTCATGCACGGGGCCCTCCAGGTCCGGGTTGCAAGGGAAACCTCCCTGCACTAGCATGTCTGGTATTGCTGGCCAACTTCACCCGGCTCCTTCTGCTGGGAGGATCTGCCTTGGTGACTGTTTCGACCAATAAGCCACCGCTCGAGCGGGCGGTGGGTTCGTGTGTGTCCGCCCTTCGGCGAATAGCTGCGTACGAACTCGAAGAGCCCATCCAGAAGCGTTTGCTGGAGCTCTCCGAGAACAAGGAGTTCTTGAAAAAGGCCGAGCGGGAAGAGCTCATGGCCTTAATTGACTTTTGGCAAAAACGGACGATCGAGAAACTTGAAGCGCAGGTGGCGTTGAAGCTCCTGGGCCAAGTATTCCCCGACTTGGTTTCGCCGAAGTGAGCAAGATTCCCCGCAGCCTGCGATCGAAAGTCGTTGCCCGCGCGCGAAATCGCTGCGAGTACTGCCGCTTTCCCGCCCACGGGCAGGCGGCCGTCTTTCCGATCGACCACGTTCGGCCGCGATCGCGCGGTGGGAAGACCGTACTCAGCAACCTGGCTTTTTCCTGTCCGCGATGCAACGGGCACAAGTTGGACCGCGTCAGAGCCACGGACCCGAGCACCGGCAAGAGAGTTCCTCTGTTCAACCCGCGCACGCAGTCCTGGGATGATCATTTCCAGTGGTCTTCTGAGGACCCCCTCATCCTGGAAGGCAAGACCGCTACCGGCAGGGCCACCGTTGCCTGCCTGCAAATGAACCATCCGGAAATGGTCTTCGCCCGCTCTTTGCTGGCGATCTTGGACCTGCTTCATGATTCACCCGTCTAATTGCGTTCCGCGTCCGTTCGCCTCTCGTTTCAACCGCGCGGCGAACCCGGAAGAACAGGCGGCCGTCATGCCTTCCCGGCGATCCGCACATACCCGCCGCTCAGGTACTGCGCGTTCTGCGGCGTCTCGCGGCTCGGGGCGAACGGCTCGCGGGCGCCGTCCCAGACCCCCTTGCCGTCGAGGCCGCCGTCCTCGGCCTTGGTGATCCGCACCAGCGTCTCCTTGGGCACCGTGTTGACGGCATGATTGTCGGCCTCGCCGCCAAACAGGAACGCCATCTGGACCTTGGCCTTGTGAAAGAGCGTGTCGGTCTGATGCATCGGCATCAGCCAGTTGCGAGTGCATGACTGCTGGCAGCCGTAGCGGAGGTTGGCCTGATAGCCGGTGTCGGGCGAGCGGCAGCGGCCGTCCCCCTTCGGGTCCTCGTGCGCCGCCACTGTCTTCTCGGTGGCGATAAACGGGGCGTGCTTGGCCATGACCACGCCGCGCGGGTAGCTGGAGTTGTAAGTCACCCGCAGCATCAACCGGGCGGTCTTGGCCCGGTGGCGGGCGACTGGGTCGTCCGAGTCCCGATCCTTCTGCCAGCCGCGGTAGGGCCGGTCCTCCTCCTGGGCATCGACGTAGACATAGTCGCCGTTGTTAATCCCTAGTGCCTGGGCGTCCTCGGGGTTCATGTGGAGCTGGTGCTCGCCGAAGAACGGCAGGCGCCGGTCACGCCGGTAGGGGTCGCCGAAGCTGGAGTCCCAGATCAGGTGCCAGTCCACCGTGGACCAGGACGAGTGGACCCGGTGGCGGGTCTTCGGGGTCAGAAAGTAAAACCGATAGCCCTTCTCCCAGAGCGGATTCTTCGTCTTCTGCACCTCGGCCCAGGGAAGTTTGACGTTGCGGATCGTGCGCTCATCCCAGTGGGTCGCGTCGTGTGGAATGCCGAAGTCATCGGGCCGGATCAGTGGGTTGCTGCTGACGATGACGTTGGGCAGGTAGGGGGTGGCCTCGGGCCCTTCGCGGTGGACGATGAAGTTCTCACCGAAAGTGATGGCTTCGGGGATGTCGCAGTAGGAGTTCAGGCGGCCTGTGTCGGTCCAGAAGGGCAGGCCATCGTGGATATTCTCCCAGAACGGAATCCGCGGGTAGGTGCGGAAGAGCATCAGCGCCACATTCGGCTCGCCGTACTTACCTTCGAGGATGTCGTCCACCCGGTAGCCGCGGGTGGTCGTCGAGCTGTCCAGCAGGCGCTGGATGTACACCTTCACGCCGTTGGCCTTGTCGTTGAGGATGAACCGCCAGTAGTCGGCGAAGCGCGGATCGCCGGTCTCCTCGGCCAACGCCTCGGCGGACTCAGCCAGGATATGAACGTCGTCGCGGGAGTCGTAGACCGGCGGGATGCCCCCCTTCCAGATGTACAAGAAGGGGTTGGAGCAAGAGGCGGTGATCTCGTAGGTCTGGAACTCCATCCAGGTGTTCGCCGGATAGATCAGATCGGCGTACTCGCAGGAACTGGTCATCTCCACGTCCTGGGCGATGATGCAGTCGATCTTCGGGTTGACCACAAAGAGCATGTCGTAGACATGCTTGGCGTTGTTGAACAGGTTGACGTTGGCGAACCAAAGGAACTTGGTCGGCGTCGGCATGTGCGTCTGGCCGGTGAAGCACCGCCGGCCGTATTTCGGCGTGTTCACGATCAGCGGCCGGTCGCCGTGGTTCCAGTAGGCCGGCTCTTCGTCCTTGGCGGTCTTGTTGACCTTGATGTTTTTGCCATCGGCCTTCGGGTCCAGGTTGATGTTGAACGGGTCCTCGGCGATCCAGCCGAGGAAGCCGGGCCCGGTCTCGGGCGAGCCCTGGAAGAGGGCGGCCTTGTAGTTGCCGGCCCAGGTGTAGCAGCCGGCGCCGGGTTTGCCTAGCTGGCCGGTCAACATCAGCGGCAAGTACTGGGCGCGGTTGGCCAGCGTGGCGTGGAACCAGTGGTTAATCCCCTCGCCGACGTGGATGGCGACGGCGTGGCCGGCCACGGTCGTGTCCCAGATGTCCTTCGCCAGCCGCTCGATCAGCGCCTTGGCGGCGCCGGTGATCTGGGCGACCGTGTCAAGGTCGTAGTCTTTCAGGTGAATGTTCTTGTAAGCATCCCACAGGGTGATGACCTCGACCTCCTTGCCATCGACCAGTTTGACCTTGCCGGAATAGGACAGCGCGGGCGCGATCCCCTCTTGCTCCATGCGCGGGCCCATCTGGTCGCGGGTGAGGGCGCGGAGTGCCTTCTGCTTTTCGTCATAGATGACAAAGTCGCCGATCTTGGCGTACTGCTCGTCGGTAAGGTGCTGCTCCTGGTAGGATGGGCCGTCCTTCGACAGGCCGAGCTTGTAGTTGGGGAAGACATCAGCGGCCCGCAGCCGCTGCAGGGTGTCGGTGCGAATCAGCAGCGGGAAGTCGGTGAAGGCCTTGACGAACTTCTCGTCGTACCAGCCGTTGTCCATCATTAGCTTGGTGACGCCGAGGAAAAGGGCGGTGTCCGTGCAGCCAGGACGAACCTGAATCCAGTAGTCGGCCTTGGTCGCGGGCGGCGAGTATTCCGGGGTGATGACAACGATGCGGCCGCCTCGCTCCATCACTTCGATGAACCAGTGGGCATCGGTCATCTTGTTCTCGACCAGGTTCTTGCCGCACTGGATGTGCAGCTTGGCGTGCCGCATGTCGTTGAGGTCGCAGTCCGCTGTCTGCAGACCATGGACAAAGGGGTGGCCCGGGGCCTGGTCGCCGTGCCAGGTGTAGTTGGACCAGAGCCGGCCGCCGAGGGCGTCCTTGGGCTCGACGCCGCGGATCTTCTGGTCCAGCAGGGCCAGCATGTTCGCCCAGCGGTACAGGCCGTACTTGCCCATGACGCCCAGCAGGCCCATGCCGCCGCGCAGCTTCATGGTGCGGGTGCCGGCGTGGTGGCAAGCTTCGATCATCTCGGGCTCGTAGCCATCTTTCCGGAGCCGCTCCTCCCCCTCCTTGCCGCTGTAGGTCCGGGCAATGGCCACCACTGCCTTGGCGTGGTAGCGGTACATCTCCTCCCAGCTCACCTTCACAAAGGTGTCGGTACCGCGTGAGGTGAACTTGTACTTGTCGCGCAGCTCGGGGTTGTCGGACAGCGAAGGGAAGCCGTCATCCGCCCACTGCTTCCAGCCCTTGCGGATCAGGGGGTGGCGGAGGCGATAGGGCCCGTAAAGGCGGCGTTGCTGACTCTCGCCCTTGGCACAGCTCCGCGGGTTCCAGTGAACCGTGTCGCAGTTGCCGTACAGGTCCTTGACCCGGCCGCACTCGTAGCCTGACTCCGACCGCAGCACCACACCGTTGCGGACGTAGGCCCGCAGCAGGCAGTTGTGAGTGTCGTTGGGGGCGCAGACCCAGCGGAACCAGCCGTCCACCCGGTACTGGTCGCGGTAGACCTTCTCCCATTCCCGCGACGGGTAGACGCCGAGGGGGTTGCTCACGCTCACCACGTCGAATCCCCACAGCCGGGGGGCGAGCAGGCCACCGGTCCCGACCGTTCCCAAGGCGGCCTGAAGAAACTCGCGGCGGTTCATGATCACAGACCCCTTTCCTTCACTCAATCTTCAGGTCATGCCAGATGGAAATCAGCTTCTGGCCATTGCGGTCGCCCGCGGCACCGTCCCAGATGGCGAAGGCGATCGAGTACTGTTCTCCGGCGGCCAGCGGGATGCCGTCCTCGGTGCCGACGGCGAGCGGTCGTTTCAGAATGACCGACCAGCCGCCCTCTTTCCGGGTCGAACTGGCCGTGACCCGTTGCGCGGTTCGGGGGCGGAAGGTCGTGCTGCCGAAGCCCTCGGCGGACAGATTGCTGGCACTCCGCTCCCGGTCCGGGTTGGTGTGCAGGTTGCCGGCGGCGCGGGCGGTCAAGAAGTCCGGCGGCCCATTCCCGCTGTCGTCCTTCTTGAGTATCGCGCCGTAGTTGGGACTGACGAACGGGTAGTCGTCCAGGAGGCTGGGGGGCTGGGCCGACGGGTTGTGCCAGCTGGCCCGCCAGAGCCACATGTCCACCCGGTGGTCCTTGGCGCCCATCCCGATGAACGGCTCCACATCCCCCTTGAAGAGCTGCACGGCCGCCATGTCCTCGAAGTCCTCGGGCCGGATCGGGCTGTCGTTGACGGTCGCGTCGTTCCAGCGGAGTCGGAGGGCGAGCGTCTGGCCGTCGTGCAGCGCCTGCACTTGCAGGTCGGGCTCGGGGTAGTCGCGCCACCACAGGGGGCTGACCACGATCGACGCAGTCGGCGCGGCCTTCCAGGCGTCCTCGGAGATGTCGCCGTCCAGCGAGGCCGCGGTCCGTTTGGCAGTCAGGGTGGTGCGCTTGTGCTCGACCTTGTTCTGGGCGGCCGGGTCCGACAGCGACAGGACGAAGTTAACCACATCGCAGATCTCGGCCGGCTTGAGGACCTGGGAGGAGCCGGGCATCGGTGTGCCGGCCATGCCTTGCGAGATGCGGGCGTAGAGCTGGCGCGGGTCACGGCCGCCCTTGAAGATGCCGCGGGTGAAGTCGCGCGGCCGGGTCGGCATACCGTCATTGTCGAATTGCTCCTGGGTGCCGTCGCCCTTGCCGGTCTCCCCGTGGCAAGAGGCACAGCCGGTCTTGCGATACAGCTCCGCCCCCCGGGCGATCGACGCGGGCCCGGGCACCGGCCACTCCTTGGGAATATCCTGGGGAGCGCCGGGCGCGATCAACTCGGCCACCACGGCCGGGTCGGCCTTGCCGCCGCTCTCCCGCGCCACCAACTCCTCGGTACCGGCTTGGATCAGGTGCCGCACCTGGGCCACCAGCGCCAGCCGGTCGCCTTCGCTCAGGTGGCCGAACGGGAACATCGCAGAGCCGGGCATGCCGCGGGTAATGACACGGAGCAGGTCTTCGTCGGAGGGGATGGAGTTGGTCGTAGTCACCAGGCGGAAGCGGCCCTCGCCGAAGTTGCGCGGCTTGGGGTAGAGGTAGCGGGCCGCCGGGCCGTTGCCGTCCCCCTTCTCGCCGTGACACTGCAGGCAGTGGACGGCGTAGAGTTGCTGGCCGCGGACCAGCAGGTCCTCTTTGCCCGGTCCGCCGTCCGGTTGGCCGTCGCGGTCCGCCGTCCGGTTCCAGATGTAGAAAATGCCGACGACCGCCAGGACCAAACCGGCGGCCAAGAGCAAACCAATCGCCACAGGCCGTCTGCCGGGCACTTGCCTGCCGGATGGATCTGTCAGGCTCATGGATCTTCTCCTACCTTCTCGGCGGCCTCTCTCTTTGCGGGGGAGAAGGACAGCCCTTCCAAAGGTGTCCATCCCCGCCCGTCGTCTCCTGGGGAATTGCAAGCCCCATGCCGCGGCGTCGTCGGCTCGGCATTCCCTCCTATTCCACCGATTGGCGCGCTCATCGAGCTGCTCCAAACCCCTCGTCAAGAACGGGGCTTGGCGTTCCCCCTATTCCACCGATTGGCGCGGGCGTACCTTCCTCAGCAGGTGGGGGACAAGGACGACTGTGTCAGGCCCGCACACCGGGCCGCTCGAAGTGTGCGAAGTGGGACGTTCGGTCGCGTTGTCTTCCGTCCCCGTAGCGGTGGGCGGGGGGCCGCCGGCCGGCGTCTTTGCCCCGGATACACCGAAGCGCTCCGCCAACGCGTTGGCGATGCACAGCTACTTCTCGTGCGTTCCCGGCCCCATCTCCACGTGTTCCATCTGGCCGAATGATTCCAGCAACGGGCGCTCCTCCTCGCCGTGGTGGCAGCGGTCAGCGAAGTGTCGGAAGAAGTCGATAGCCTGCCGGGCAGGGTCGGCCTCGGGGGCGACCAGGACCAGGTGGCCGAGCCCCAGGTTGCGCATGACGCGGGCGATCGCCCCGATGTTGGCGGCGATCCGCGGCCGGACCAGCACGACGCGGCAACGATGGAGAGACATGCGTGGAGAGTGATGGGTGGGGAGTGGGGCGTGGGGCCGCTTGCTGCACCCCTCACCCCCTTTGCGTCTGTTCGACGGCTATCTCCTTGAGGCGCTGGAGGTTGACCTTGCCGCTGCCCAACAGCGGCAGTTCGGGCACCTGGACGAAGTCGTTCGCTGCCGGCACCCACAGGTTAGGCAGTCCCCGGCCGCTCAGCTCGCGGCAGAGGTAGTGCGGGTCCCGGCCGCCGTCGAAGGGGACATGCAGCACCACCAGCCGCTCGCCGCGCGCC
>DATLYH010000099.1:0-15040 GCA_035575035.1 Gemmataceae bacterium | reverse complement strand
AGTGCAACGAAAGACCCGGGGGCTACGTTTCGGCAAGTTTGTCCCGCCTGGTTCAGCATAAGGGCTCACTTGGCGAGGCGCGGCAGGGCCAGGCCGGGTTCGGTGTGGTTCGGTATGGCGAGGCATGGCGTGTTCCGCTGGTTGTCCAAACTGTTCTCATCCAAAACAACGTCGCGTTCGTCGCGCCGGGCGGTGCGGCCTCTCCGTGCCCGCTACGATGCGGCGGTCACCAACGACGACAACCGCCGGCACTGGGGGAATGCCGATGGCCTGTCGGCCAATGCCGCCAACAGCGCCGAGGTCCGCCGCATTTTGCGCAATCGCGCCCGCTACGAGGTCGCCAACAATAGCTACGCCCGCGGCATCGTCCTGACCCTGGCCAACGACGTGGTCGGCACCGGCCCTCGGCTGCAAATGCTTACACCGAACGCCGCGGCCAACCGACGGATCGAACAGGAGTTTGCCCGCTGGTCCAGGGCGGTCGGCCTGGCCGAGAAGCTCCGCACGATGCGGTTGGCCCGGGCACAGGACGGCGAGGCGTTCGCCATCCTGACCAGCAACCCGAAGCTGCCGACTCCCGTGCAGCTCGACTTGCGCCTGGTCGAAGCCGACCAGGTCTGCACGCCGGACTTGAGAGTGCTGACCGGGAACGCCATCGACGGCATCGTTTTCGACGCCTTCGGCAACCCGGTCGAGTACCACGTCCTCAAGGAGCATCCCGGCGAGACCGCGCGGCGGTTTCCTGTCGAGTACGACCGCATTCCGGCCGAGAGCGTCCTGCACTGGTTTCGCTGCGACCGGCCGGGGCAGGCCCGCGGCGTGCCCGACATCCTCCCGGCCCTGCCGCTGTTTGCTCAACTCCGACGCTTCACGTTGGCGGTGATCGCCGCCGCCGAGACCGCCGCTGACTTCGCCGGCATCCTCTACACCGACGCCCCGGCCGGCGGCGAGGCGGATGCGGCCGAACCGTTCGAGCCAATTGAGCTGGAGCAGCGGGCGCTGGTCACCATGCCCGGCGGCTGGAAGATGAGCCAGCTGCAGGCCGAGCAACCCTCGACGACCTACGCCGAGTTCAAGAAGGAGATCCTCAACGAGATCGCCCGCTGTCTGAACATGCCGTTCAACGTCGCGGCGGGGAACAGCTCTGGTTACAACTACGCCTCCGGCCGACTCGACCACCAGACGTACTTCAAGGCGATTCGCGTCGAGCAGGCGCACCTCGAATGTGCAGTCCTGGACCGCATTCTTGCGGCGTGGCTCGATGAGGCGGCGTTGATTCCCGGCCTCCTGCCAGCCGATCTGGGCCCGTTCGCCGACTGGCCGCACCAGTGGTTCTGGGACGGTCACGAACACGTCGATCCGGCCAAGGAAGCCTCGGCGCAGGCGACCCGCCTGGCCAATCACACGACGACTTTGGCGCACGAGTACGCCCGGCAGGGCCGGGACTGGGAGGAGGCCCTGCGCCAGCGGGCCAAGGAAATTGCCCTGATGCAGGAACTGGGGCTGACGCCGGCGCAGGCCATGCCCGCAGCAGAATCGCAAGACGAGGAACCTCTCGATGAAGAAGCCGAACTCGAAGAACCAGCTACCTGAGAACCAAACGCTGAATCTGCTCGCCGCCTCGGTCGAGCTGGAGGCGGCCGCGGCCGAGGGTGACGCCCAGAAGCTGCGGCGCTTCACGATGACCGCCTACACCGGCGGGGCGATGCAGCTCGCCGGCTGGCGCTATCCCGTCGTGGTGGACCTGGCCGGCCTGGATGTGGGCCGGCAGCGCCGGCCCATCCTGCTCGACCACACCCGCGACGTTGACTTCGTACTGGGGCAGACCGACTCCATCGCGGTGATGAACGACCAACTCATCGTGGCCGGCCTGGTCATGGGCGATTCGTCCAAGGCCCGGCAGGTGATCGCGCTCAACGACAAGGGGTTCGCCTGGCAGGCCTCCATCGGCGCCCGGGCCGAGCAGGTCGAGTTCGTGCCGGAGGGGAAGACCGCGCAGGCCAACGGCCGGGAGTTTGCGGGGCCGGTCAACATCGTCCGGCGAGCGACGCTGGGCGAGATCAGCTTCGTCGTGCTCGGCGCCGACGAAAACACCTCGGCCCAGATCGCCGCCACGAAGGAGGAGTCCAGCCTGAGCGATCCGCTTTCGGAGCCCCCAGCCGGCGATCCCGTGGCGGCCATGCGTGCCGCCGCGGCGGCTGAGGCCAGGCGGATCGCGGCCATCCGCCAGCTCTGCGGCAGTAAGTACGCCGACATCGAAGCCCAGGCCATCGAGCAGGGCTGGGACCTGGCCCGGACGGAATTGGAAGTGCTGCGAGCCTCGCGGCCCCAGGGGCCTTACCTCAGCCGCAACGCAGCCGACAACAATCGCTTCTCCCCATCGCAGCTTCTGGAAGCCGCTCTGGCCCTGACCCGGCCCAGCCTCAAACACGAACGGCACTATCCGGCCGACCTGCTCCAGGCCGCCGAGGACCGCTTCGGCCGCCGGCTCAAGCTGCGGCCGGCGATTTACCTCGTGGCCCAGGCCAACGGCTACACCGGTCCGCCCTTCATCGACGCGGGCAGCCTCAAGGAGGCAGCCTACTACGCCTGGACGCTGCCGTTGACGGTCCGCGCGGCGGCTGGCAGCAGCACGCTGTCCCTGCCCAACATCCTTTCCAACCTGCTCAACAAGGAGCTCTTGGACGCCTACGAGGAGCAGGACCAGACCTGGCGCGAGATCGCCGCCGTCCGCTCGGTCAGCGACTTCAAGGCCGTGACCAGCCACCGACTGCTCGACAACATGGAATACGACGAGGTCGCTCCCGATGGCGAACTCAAGCACGGCACGGTGTCGGAGGAGACCTACACCGGCAGATTCATACCTACGGCCGGATGTTCGTGCTGACCCGCGACAAGATTATCGACGACGATTTGGGGGCGTTCGACGACATGCGCACGCGGCTGGGGGCCGGGGCCGCGCGCAAGCTCAACAGCGTCTTCTGGAGCACGTTCCTCAATAACAGCAGCTTCTTCACCACGGCCCTGGGCAACTACATCACAGGGGCGGATACGGCGCTCGGCGAGGATGGAGTTGGCCTACAGAAGGGGATCACGGCGTTCCGCAAGCTGAAAAGCCCGGACAAGAAGCGGATCGGCGGGGTGCCGACGATTCTGCTGGTGCCACCGGAGTTGCAGTTCGTGGCCCAGCGGCTCTACCAGAGCACCACGGTGGACCCCGGCTCCGGCGGAACGATGGGCACGGCCAACATCCACGCCGGCCGGTATCGTCCAGTCGTTGCCGACTGGCTGAGCGACCCCGAGTTCGCCGGGTCAAGCACCAAGGCGTGGTATCTGTTCCGCGATCCGGGGGTGCTGGCGCCGGTGGTGGTCAGCTTCCTGGACGGCGTACAGACGCCGACCGTGGAGGCGGCGGAGGCCGACTTCTCCAAGCTGGGGATGCAGTTCCGTGGCTATCTGGATTTCGGCGTCGATCTGGCCGAGCCGTTGGCCGGGATCAAGGCCAAGGGCGAAGCGTAGGAGGGACCAATGGCACAAGCCGTTTTTGTTCACGAAGGGGCGTCCATTGACTACACGCCCGGGGCCGCCGTGGCCGCCGGCGACGTGGTCGTGCAAGGCGACCTGGTTGGCGTCGCCAAGCTGGACATTCCGGCAGGCAAGCTCGGTGCCCTGGCGGTCGAAGGGGTCTTCGACTTCGCCAAGGCGACCGGGGCCGGCACGGCCCTGGCGGCAGGCACGACGGTGTACTGGGACGACGCCGCCAATGTTGCCACGGCCACGGCCGCCGGCAACAAGCAGATCGGCAAGGTCGTGAAGGCCGCTGCCGATGGCGATGCCACGGTGCGCGTCCGCATGAACCAGTGAGGCCGCCATGCTCGACCTGCTGCAAACCGGCTCCGACTGGCTCGCCGACCAGCTCAAGACGCACGCCTCGCGGCCGGTCGTCTACCGGCGCGGTCCCCAGCAGGTCACGGTGCAAGCCACGATCGGCCGGACGCTGCTGAAGCTCGACGACGGCTATGGCGGCGTTCGGATGGAGTGGACCGACCGCGATTTCCTGATTCAGGCGGCGGACCTCGTACTCGAAGGATTGCCGACGCTGCCGGAACGCGGTGACGTGATCCGCGAGACGCAGGGGACCAAGACGTTGATCTACGAGGTCATGGCCCCGGGCAAGGAGCCGGCGTGGCGCTGGTCGGATGTGTTTCGCAAACTGCTGCGGATTCACACCAAACAGGTAGGAGTGGAGTGATGCTTGAACTGTTGAAACAACTCCTGGGTTTGTTCAGCCGTGAGGACGGGCGATTCCGCGAGATCCTTCCCATCCTCCGCGCGATCATTCACTGCGAGGCGCTGACCGAAGCCGTTCGCGCCAGCAGGTCGCCGGTCGATGATCTCGTTCTTCGGATTTTGCGGGTCCTCGTCCCTCAGGAGTGACGAATGCCGGCTACGATCCTCGCCATCGCCGACGCCGTGGTGGCCGAACTGAACGGGACCACCTTCAGCCAGCCATTCACTGCCGAGCGGCACTACCAGCCAAACTTCGAGCTGTCGGAGATGAGCGAGCTGAAGGTCAGCGTCGTGCCCCGGTCGGTGGCCTCCAAGTCGCTCGACCGCAACCGTGACAGCTTCGAATACCAGATCGACGTGGCCGTGCAGAAACGGACCGACATGACCCCGGCGTCCCTGGACGCCTTGATGACGCTGGTCGAGGAGATCGCCGACCACTTTCGGACGCAGCCGTTGGCGAACTTCACCGAGGCTCGCTGCACGGAGGTCAAGAATGAGCCGGTGTATGCCATTGAGCACCTCGACGAGCTGCGGCAGTTCACCAGCGTCCTCACGCTGACGTTTCGCGTCTGGAGGTGACCGGCAGTCTGCAGTCTGTAGTCCGCAGTCTGCAGCAAGCAGAGGCAGCGAGTGGCGTTGGTTCTTCCTACGGACTACAGACTACGGACTGCAGACTGTGTTCGGCATGACCTTCCAGGCCGCCAAGGGCAGCTTCTTCGACCGCGAGAAGGTGAAGCGTTCAGTGGATGCCGGCACGCGGAGGGTGCTGTCGAAGTTCGGCGCATTTGTGCGGCAGCGGGCCAGGACCTCGATCCGCAAGCGCAAGGGGACCAGCCCGCCGGGCTCGCCGCCTTACTCGCACGTGGGCCTCTTGCGGAAGTTCATCCTGTTCGCCTACGACCCGCAGCGCAAGAGCGTGGTCATTGGACCGACGCTGACGAAGGAGGGGAGCCAGGCACCGCGGCTCTTGGAATACGGCGGTGACGCCGTGATCGAGGATCGCGGCAAGAAGCGGCACGCCCGCTACCGGCCCCGGCCGTTCATGCAGCCGGCTTTTGAGGCGGAAAAGCCCAAACTGCCCGCGCTGTGGCGCGACTCGGTCCGTTAGTAGGCCGAAGGCTGAAGCCTGAAGGCCGAAGGAAAACCGAAGGCGACTTTGGGTTCCTTCAGCCTTCGGCCTACGGCCTACGGTCTCAAGGGAGACGATCTCATGGCAGTCAAACTCGGCCTCGACGCCAGGTTGTATCGGAACACAGGCACCTACGCCGCGCCGGTGTGGAACGAGATCAAGAACGTCAAGGACGTGACCTTGAACCTGGAGGCCGGGGAGGCGGACGTGACGACGCGCGGCAATGCCGGCTGGCGGGCCACGGTCGCCACGCTTAAGGACGCTTCCATCGAGTTCGAGATGGTCTGGGACACGGCCGACGACGACTTCGCCGCCATCCGGGATGCGTTCCTCAACCGGGGGGCCGTCGAGTTCGCCGTGATGGACGGCGACATCGCCACATCCGGGTCGCAAGGTCTGCGGGCGACCTGCATGGTCACCAACTTCAGCCGCAATGAGCCGCTCGAGGAGGCGGTCACGGTCAGCGTCACGGTCAAGCCGACCTACTCCCTCAATCCGCCGAGCTGGATCGTCGTGCCGTGATCCGCCCGTGATCCCCTTTTTCAGGAGGCACCATGCGTTCGCTGTTCTTGCTTTCGCTGGTTCTGGCTTGCGCGCCCGCCGCGGCGCGGGCCGACACGCTCCGCATCGCGGGCGAGACGAAGTACAAGCCGCACTCCCTGGTCCGCCTCCGCGCCGAGGGCGTGGACGCCAAGGCCGCGATCCTGTGGCGGGTCCATCCCTCGAAGGACGTGCAGCGGGCGACCACGCCGCGCGGGGTGCTGGAGTTCGCTGCCCACCCCGGCACCTACGAGGTCGAGTTGCTCGTCATTCGGACATTGGGCGACGGCCTGGAGGTGGACGAGGCACGCGTCACGGTGGAGATCGAGCCGTGCCGGCCGGTGCCTCCCACCCCGCCGAAGCCCGACCCCAAGCCGCCCGGCAGCGGCAAACTCGACCCGGTCAATGCCATCGGACGCATCCGTTTCGGGAATGCCGGGTGCACGGCCACGGTGATCGGCCCGCGACGCCCCGACGGCCGCTGGGACGTGCTGACCGCCGCCCACTGCGTCGCGGGCGTGGGGCAGCGCGGCACGCTTACCCTCAAGGACGGCCGGACGCTGGGCCTGCGGGTGGTCGCCCACCACAAGACGCCCGACGTGGCCTGGTGCGTGACGGAGGAAGAGGTCGCGGACCTGCCCTACGCCCTGATCGCCGCCAGGAACCCCGAGCCGGGCACGCCGATCTGGCACATGGGCTACGGCGTGGACCAGCCGGGCAACCGCGAGGACGGCACCGTCGTCGAGGGCGAGAACGGCCAGGGCCAGTTGCGGATGATCCTGAGCGTGTCGTCGGGCGACTCCGGCGGCGGCATTTTCCGCAGCGACACGAACGAACTCGTCTCGGTGGTCTGCTGCACGAGCAGCATGGGCCGCAAGGTATCGACATGGGGCTGTTCGGCCGAAGTCGCCCAGCGGACTCGCCCCAGGCAAACGGACGCCGAGGAGGCCTGGACGCCGGTCGTGATTCCCCTGAGGCCCTGGCCTGTCTTCGAGGACGAGTGGCGGCCGGTTCCGATTCCGATCCGTGTGGCCAAGTGAAACGCCGGGGAGCAGCCGATGCACACCTTCACCGACAACGCCGGGCGCACCTGGACCGTCGCCATCAACGTGGCGACCATCAAGCGCGTCCAGGGACTGCTCGGGATCAACCTCTACAAGCTGCTGGATGATAACTTCAAGGGCCTGGGCGAGCTGCTCGGCGACCCGATCCAGCTGGTCGATGTGCTCTATTGCCTGTGCCAGGAGGAGGCCGAGGCCAGGAACGTCAGCGACGAGGACTTCGGCCGGGCAATGTTCGGCGATGCCATCCACCAGGCGACCGAGGCCTTCCTGGAGGAACTGATCGATTTTTTCCCCGATCCGAAGGTCCGGCGCAGCCTGCGGAAGATCATCGCCGAGTCCAGGAAGGTACGCAGCCGGATGCTGGATCGGGCGGAACAGGTCCTGGAGAGCTTCGACGCCAACCGCGAAGCGAACAAGCTCATGCGCTCGTTTGGCATTGCGCCGGCATCCTCGGCCTCGACCCCGGACCCTTCACCCTCCGAGAACTCTGCCTGATGGCCGAGGCCCGCTGCCGCGAGCGCTGGGCGCACACTTCC
Organism: Gemmataceae bacterium; assembly: GCA_035575035.1. Classification (GTDB taxonomy): domain Bacteria; phylum Planctomycetota; class Planctomycetia; order Gemmatales; family Gemmataceae; genus DATLYH01. The sequence goes on along the minus strand of DATLYH010000099.1, from coordinate 7,481 downwards.
GCCGTGCTGGCGCTGACTGCCAACGTCCATCGCGACCAGCGCAAGAAGCCGACACCCTACAAGCCGGCCGACTTCAATCCCTACCTCCGCAGGCGGGAATTGCCGGTGCGCCAGGCATCGATTGACGTGCTCAAACGGGTGTTCGTGGATCGGAGATGAGGATGGCTGCCGCTTCGGGAATTCGCGCTGGGGCCGCCTATGTCGAGCTGTTCGTCAAGGACAGCCGGCTCGTCAAGGGGCTCAACGCCGTGTCCGCGAGGCTGAAGGCGTTCGGGGCGAGCATCACGGCGCTGGGAGCGAAGCTGGCCGGCCTGGGTGTCACGTTGGCCCTTCCGTTCCTCGGCGCGGCCAAGCTGTTTGCCGATATGGGGAGCGACATGCTCGACATGTCGCAGCGGACCGGTGTGGCGGTGGAGGCGCTCTCTGAGCTGCGATACGCCGCCGAGCAGTCGGGCTCCGGCGCGGAGGATCTGGAGAAGGGCCTCCGCACGATGAGCCGCAACATCATCGAAGCCGCTCGTGGCTCCGTCCAGGCACGGCAGAACCTGGCCCGGCTCGGCCTGACCATCGCCGACCTGACGGGCCTGTCACCCGATCAGCAATTCGAGCTGATCGCCGATCGTCTCGCTGCGATTCAGAACCCGCTCAACCGTGCCACGATTGCGATGGAAATCTTCGGCCGCACGGGGGCCAGTCTGTTGCCGCTCTTGTCCACCGGCGCCCAGGGCATTCAGGAGCTGCGCCGCGAAGCGAACGGCCTTGGCCTGACGATGAGCACCGAGGACGCCCAGGCCGCCGAGGCGTTCGGCGACGCGCTATCCGCGCTCTGGCGGTCGCTCAAGCAGGTTGCCTTCATGGTCGGCGCGGCGTTGGCCCCGACGCTCAAGCAGATCGCCGAGTGGATCACCCGCGTTGCCGCCAACCTCGCCGGCTGGATCGACGAAAACCGCGAGGTCATCACCGTAATCGCAGCAGTCATCGCCGGGATTGTCGGAGTGGGCGTAGCCCTGATGGTCCTTGGTCCGATCATCTCGGCAATCGGCACGGCCATCGGGCTGGTGACCTTCGCCATCTCGGCAGCCACGACGGCTGTGAGCCTGCTCGGCGCGGCCATCGGGTTTCTGCTCTCTCCGATTGGCCTCGTGGTTGCAGCGGTCGGTGGTATCGCCGCCGCCGTGCTGTTCGCAACCGACGAAGGCAACATGGCCCTGGAGTCGCTGGGCCGGGGGTTCGAGCAGTTGCTCGGTGCGGCGGGCACGGCCTGGCAGGGCATTCAAGACGCCATCGCTGCCGGCGACCTGGCCGGGGCGATGGAGGTCGCCTGGCTCGGTATCCAGGTCGTGTGGGAAACCAGCATCGCCGCCATCAGCAAGGCCTGGCGGAACTTCAAATCGTTCTTCGTGGAGCTGTTCTGGAGCGCGGTCTACGCCGTCGCTCGCGCCTTCAACACCGCCTGGACGAGCATCGAGGTCGCCTTCTGGACCGTGGTCAACGCCCTGGCCGACGGCTGGGACACGTTCGTTTACGGCTTGACCGTTGCCTTCAACGAGTTCGTCGCCTTCTTCCGTCGGGCGTGGGCGCGAGTGCGAAACGTCTTTAACCGCGAGGCGGCACAGCGTGAGATCGAGGCCATTAACCGCGAGTTCGAACAACAAAGGCGTGAAGCGCGCGAACAGCTCGCTAGCCGAATTCGGGAGCGCAGCCGGCGCGTCGATGAGGCACGAGAGGCGGGCCGGCAGCGCGAAGAGGCGTTGAACCAGATGCAGGAGGAGGAACGCCGCGAGCGGCAGCGAGAGAGGGAGGCCGCCGACGCCGCCGACCAGGAGCGCGTGGCCGCGGCGCGGCGGGCCTTGGAGGAACGCGCTGCGGAGCTGGCATTCCAGCGCGAGCAGGCAGAGCTGGAACGCGAGCTGGCGGCGATGGACCGCGAGGCGCAGCGCGCCCGCCGGCCTGAGTTCGACCTGGAAGGACTGGACGAAGCCGAGGCCAAGACCGACGTGAAGGGGACCTTCAGCGCCTTCGCCGTGGCCGGCCTGGGCTCCGACAGCCTGGCTGAGCGCACGGCCCGCGCCAGCGAGCACATCGCCAGGAACACGGACAAGCTGGTCCGCGAGGCCCAGAACGGTGGCCTCGTCTTCGCATGAGGAACGTGGCATGCCGGTGATCATCGAGAAATACGACAGCCGTGAGAGCACCGTCGGGGTCGAGAACCCCTCGGTCGATCTGCTCTACGTCGTGGATGGCACCGAGGACGACGCCGTTGTGCGCGCCCTCGTCGAGGCCACGATCCCGGCCATCTACGCCGGCCTGGTGTTCCAGAGCTACCACATCGCTCACCAGGGCAGTGGCCTGTGGGAAGTCTCGGTCCGCTACGGCAAGAGGGAACCGAAGGAGCCGGGCGAGTCATCGTTCTCCTTCGACACCGGCGGCGGCACAGCGCACATCACGCAAAGCCTACAGACCATCGCCAGCTATGCCCCGCCCGGCGAAGACCCGCCTGACTTCAAGGGTGCCATCGGCGTCAACAACGATTCGGTTGAAGGGACCGACATCACCATCCCGGTCTACAACTTCAAGGAGACGCACTACATTCCCGTCGCGCTGGTCACGCCCGCCTACAAGGCAACACTCTTCCACCTCACCGGCAAGGTCAATGCGTTTCCCTTCAAGGGATTTGCGCCGGGCGAAGTGTTGTTCCTCGGCGCCTCCGGCTCACAGCGCGGCCAGGAGGACTGGGAGATCACCTTCAGCTTCGCCGCCAGCCCCAATGCAACCGGGCTGACCGTCGGCGACATCACCGGGATCGACAAGAAGGGCTGGGAATACCTCTGGGTCCGTTACCAGGACGCCGAAGACGCCGACGTACTGGTCAAGCAGCCCGCAGCCGTTTACGTGGAGCAGGTTTACCCGTATGGGGACTTCTCGCTTTTGGGGATTGGCACCTGATGGCGGGCGATGCCTTCAAGAAGGTCCAGCCGGGCCAGCGGCTGGAGATCACCGCCGAGGCGTACAACGCCTTCCTGGACGCGGCCCGCGCCGTGCGCGAGCACAAGGTATTTGGCACCGAGGCGTCGCAGTTCTTCCGGCAGAGCGGCATTGTCAAGGTGCGGAACGCCTCGGGAGCGGACCAGGGACGGTTTGCCGTGCTGGGGCTGACCAAGCCCATCATCTTGCCGACGAACAACCTGGACGAGTTCAAGCGGCAGGTGACTTTCGAGGGCGTCGTTCCCGTCAAGTACGTCCACCACGGCAGGTTCGCGGTGTTGCTGGAGCCGATTGCGGCCAGCAAGATCGGCCTGGCGGTCGTCGCCGGCGTCGTGCCAGTGCGGCTGCAGGTCAGTCTCGGACAGCTCTATGACTGTGCCGAGATCATCGACGGCAGCACCCAGGCTTTGCGGAACCAGCCGCACGGTTCAGCGCGGGTGCTGTGGGTGGAGACGGGCGGCTCGACGGAACGCTGGGCCGTGGTGCGCCTCGATGACGGCGACTACCAGGCCCACGTTCTGATCACCAGCAACGTGCCCGACTCTGACGGCTACTACCCCGGCGAGGTGCAGCGCTACGACGTGGCGACGAAGACTTGGCAAACGCTGTTTCCGTGCAAGGTAGTGGACATTAACCAATGATCTTCATGCGTGTGCTAAGCAGGTTTTGGGGGGTGGTCGGCTGGGGACCACTCGATGGCTATTCGATCTTCGAGTTTCCACGCATCGGCCGCTACCTGATGCGCTTCGTCGGCATGACGGCGGACGGCGTGCCGGTCTATGCGGTCGGCTGCTGCCCTGTGGGGCAGGGTAGCTTGTCAGGGGCAAGCTCAGGCTTGTCGGGGGCAAGTTCGGGCTTGTCGGGGGCAAGTTCGGGCTTGTCGGGTGGCCCTGGCTTCGATGAGCCTGTCGGCGGATCGTCCGGGTCTTCTGGGAAAAGCTCTGGTGTCAGCGGGTCTTCTGGGGAAAGCTCTGGTGTCAGCGGGTCTTCTGGTATTAGTGGGTCCCTTGGTGTTAGTGGGGCCTCTGGTGTCAGTGGGGCCTCTGGTGTCAGTGGATCGTCAGGCAGTGGCCTCTCAGGAGCAAGCGGCTCCGGCATCAGCGGTTCGTCTGGCGAAGGCTCCGGTTCTTCCGGCGCGAGTTCGGGCGTCAGCGGCTCGTCGGGCATTTTGTCCGGGGTCTCCGGTACAAGCTCGGGAATGGGTGGTTTGTCGGGATCGATCAGTTCCTCTGGCACGAGTTCGGGGTTGAGCGGATCGTCGGGCGATGGCTCCGGCGTAAGTGGCTCCGCCGGCAGCGCCCCCGGATCAATCGGCTTGTCAGGGGCAAGTTCCGGCCTGAGTGGCTCGACCAGCGGCTCCGCCGGCTCAGGGACCTCGGGCATGAGCGGAACGAGCGGCTTGGGCTCGGGCACCAGCGGCGCTACCAGCGGCCCGAGCGGCTCGGCGAGCGGCAGTGGCTCGGGATCGGGAAGCATCGATGTGTCCGGCTATACCACCTCTTTCGGAACCCTTGGTTCCGGGATCCTCGACGGCGGCCCGCCCAGTCAGCAGTTCTCGCCCGACCAGGTTGCCGGCCTGAAACTGTGGCTGAAGGCCGACGCCATCACCGGGCTCAATGACGGCGATGCGGTCACGACCTGGGAGGACTCGTCAGGCCAGAACAACGACGCGACGCAGAGCACGGTTGCGAAGAAGCCGACGTACCAGACAAACGAGATCAACGGCAAGCCCTGTGTGCGCTTCGACGGCTTCGACGATTGTCTGCAAACGCCGGCGTTCTCGGTCGGGCCGTTGACCGCTTTTGTTGTTCTGAAACTGACCACGCTTAGGATCATCTACGAGCAGTCGGCCAACGCGAACGAGGCCCCCGGCTTCTGGCTCTACGGTAGCACCCACAGTACGCTGTTCGTCCATAAACCGGCGGGGGGGACGGCCAGAGACCGCCCTGGCGGGCTCCCGACCGGCGCTTGGCAGATCGTCACCCAACGTTGTGACGGCACCCATGCCGGCCACAAGCTTTGGATCAACGGCGACGAACAAAGCTTGACCGACAATTTGTCGAGCAATCCGGGCACCGCCGAGATCTCTGACGTGCTCAACATTGGTGCCCGAAACAACGGGGCCGCCTTTGCCTCTGCGGTGGACATTGCCGAGCTATTGATCTACGACGCGGCTGTCTCCGACAGCGATCGGCAGTTGATTGAGAACTATCTGAACAACAAGTACGCAATCTTCTAGGCCAGTTTTCGGAGGAGAGACTCTATGCATGTTGCCAGTGCCATCGACTGGACCAAGTGCGCCTCGGCCACGCCGGACCTGTCAGTCGAGGAGATGATCCACCTGATCGATCATGCCCCGCCGGGTCCGTGGCCCAGCGGCTGGGCCTCCTGGCCCAACGTCAACGAGGCCCACCGCGTCATGGCCCGGCGCTTCGCCGACCGCCTGACGCCGGGCCGGCATGCCTACCCCCAGGAGCGCGGCATCGTCATCGCCGGCGGCGGGCTCAAGTATTTCCCCAACGTATGGGTCTGCGTCCACCTGGTCCGGCATTTCGGCTGCACGCTGCCGATCCAGCTCTGGTATCTCGGCGACGGCGAGTGCGACCCGTACATGAAGCGCTTGCTCAGGCCCCTCGGCGTCGAGTGCGTCGATGCCCGCAAGCTGGAGCAAGAACACCCCTGCCGCATCCTGTGCGGTTGGGAGCTGAAGCCGTACGCGACGCTCTACTCGCCGTTCGCCCAGGTGCTCTTCCTCGATGCCGACAACGGACCGGTGCGGGACGTGAGCTACCTCTTCGACACACCGCAGTTCCGGGAGCACGGTGCCGTCTTCTGGCCCGACTATGCTCACTGGACGCTCAAGCCGGAGGTCTGGCAGATCTTCGGCATGGAGTGGATGGTGTCGCGGGCGGCCCAGGAGGTTGCCTTTGAGTCAGGCCAGTACCTGATCGACAAGACCCGCTGCTGGCGCGAACTGCGCATGGCCCTCTGGTACGCCGAGCACTCCGACTTCGTCTTCCACGTCGTTTACGGCGACAAGGAGTGCTTCCACCTGGCCTGGCGGTTCCTCGGCACCGAGTACGCCATGCCGCCCAAAGCCCCCGGTTGGAACCAGCACACCATCGTGCAGTACGACTTCCAGGACCAGATCGTTTTCCAGCACCGCTGCCAGGATAAGTGGAAGCTCGGCGGCGGCAATCGCCGCAACACCTCCCTGGCCAACGAGGAGTTGTGCTTCAACCTCGTGGCCGAGCTGCGCCAGCGCTGGGACGGCGTCCTCTGGCACAACCTGGACCCAACGCCCGAAGAGCGCCGGGTGATCGAGGAGCTGACCGGCCGGCGTTTCCTGTACCGGCGGGTCGGCTACGACGAGCGGCCCATGCGCCTGGAGCCGCGCGGCAAGGTAGGCGAAGGGGCGGCCGAGTGCGAGCGGCGGTGGGACGTCAACATCGACGACGGCCGCACGATCCTGACCCTGAGCCGGCTGGACCGGCCGACCTGTCACCTCGAGCGCAACGGCGACGGTTCCTGGCACGGGCAATGGCTTGAGCACGAACGCATGCCCGTCGAGTTCATTCCCCTGGAGGGTTGATCATGCCGCTGCCATCGCACGTGCTGTCCAGCCGGGCCGAGCTGGAAGAGGCCAGCCGCCGCCACGCGACCGGGGTCTATTACGGCGAGCACCGGATGCTCTGCCGGCTTTTGGGGGAATACCTGGCCTTTGTCGATACCCGCGACTTCATGCTCGGGCCGCGCCTCGTTCTGGACGGCTTCTGGGAAGCGTGGGTGACGCTCGCCTTGGCCAGGTACATCCAGCCGGGCTTTCACTGCGTCGATGTCGGCGCGAATTACGGCTACTACACGCTGCTGATGACCGCCGCCTGCGGTCCCGAGGGCCGCGTCGTGGCCTGCGAACCGAATCCACTGCTGGCCGAGACGTACCTGCCGCGGAACCTGGCCCTGAACGGCTTCTACCAGGGCGTGGAGATCTGCCCGAAGGTCGTCGGCAACGTCGACGACAGAACAGTCGATTTCGTGCTGCACGACGGCGACTTCGCCACGAGTTCGCTGGAGCGCTGGGCCTACGCGCACCGCTGCGGCACGGTTCAGGCGGCGGCGACCACGCTCGACCGCCTTTGCACCGACTGGCCGCGCCTGGACCTGGTAAAGATCGACGCCGAGGGAGCCGAGGCCCTGGTCTGGGAAGGCATGCAGAAGACGCTGCGGAGGTTCCCGCGCGCAGTTGTGGTCCTGGAGCTGCACCTTCAGCGCGATCCGCCGCAGACCATCGGGCTCCTGCACTAGGTCGAACGTGCCGGCTACCATCTCCGGGCCATCAACTACGAGGGCGACATCGTGGCGACCGACGCGGCAACGATCTTTGGCCAGCCGCAAGAGCACTGGACGCTCTGGCTCGTTCGATGATGCGGTGAGACCGGGGAACGGAAAACAGGGCGATTCATCGCTTCAAAAAAACTGGAAAATTTACTTGACAA
>DATLYH010000098.1:0-16977 GCA_035575035.1 Gemmataceae bacterium | reverse complement strand
CCGGCCCCAACCGCCAAGCCAGTGACCGCGGCGACGCCCCCCGCGTCGAAGCCGGCCCCGCCGAGCGCGGCATCGGCCACATCCCCGGTCGTCCCACCGCCGGCCGTCGGCTCAAGCCCCATGCCCTGCCCCGTGGTGATTATCGAGGAGCCAGCGAAGCGGGAGCGCGGATTGCTGAGCCGGCTGTTCCGCCGCAACGAGCCGAAACTCCCCATCATCACCGGGCCGCCTATTGTGACTTCCATCCAGCCGGTCCAACCGCCCACGGTAGTCACCCCGGCTTCACCGGCTCCGGCGACCAAGTCCACCCAGTCGCTGCCGACCACCGTGGTCACGCCGGCCGCGCCTGCAATGACCCCGACGTCCCCGGCCAAGCCGGCGTCGCCCGCCACCGTCATGATGCCGTCTCGGCCAACGCAAGCGGCGACCGCGGCGAGTCCGCCCCGTCCGCCGCAGACGCCGCCCGCGGTTGCCTCGGCCAGCCCGGCCAAGCCGACCGTCGAGCCGGCCCAGCCGAAGGACTGGCGGCAGTCGTGGGGCAAAGTCGAGACCGACGACAAGACCGCTTCCCCGGCGAAGAAGACCGACACGACATCAACCAGTAGCACGCCCAAGCCGGCGACCAGCTCCTCCCCACCGCGGCCTCTGACGGCCATCAAGCCGGAGACGACCCGCCCCGTCATCCCGACGACGGCCGCCACCCGGGCCGACTCAACCAAGGCCGCGCCGACCCGTGTGCCCGACCTGCCCCGCGCCAGCACGCAGAAACCGGACCCCTTGAAGGAGCCCGGCACCTATAGCCGCAGCCCGCTGCCGTCAGCGAGCGGCACAACCACGAAGCCGCCGATCACTTCCGTGAGCAAATCGGGCGGGTCGGTGGTTCCCACGAAGATGGCGGCCGGGACCGGCAAGGGGGACACGACGGCCTCGTCCGGGCACGAGCACCTGCCGCTGGGCCGCGGCTCGGTGATGGCGGCCGGCGACGTGCAGTTCGTGCCGGTGCCGATCGTTACCATGCCGAACCTGACGCGGATGCCGCAGGCGCCGCAGCCGCAGGTGCCGCAGGCGCCCCAGCCCAACCAGCAGGTACTGCTCAATGCCTTCTCGATGGCGCAAGGGCCCCCGGCGCCCCCGAAGGCAGGCGAGATGCCCAACGCCTTCACGCCGGCCATCCCGGTCGATGAGTCGGCCCTGGGCGGCGGCAGCGCCTTCAGCCCGCCGGTGCCCGCCTACGTCGGTCCCATGACCGGTCCGATGGGGCCGGGGATGATGCCGCCCCACCCCGCGATGATGATGGCCCGGGGGATGTACCCCGGCGCCCCGGTCAACCCAATGATGGCCGGCGCCATGCCGGCGGCACGGCCGGTCCCCGGCGCCGCGCCCGACGTGTCGCAGATGCTGACCACCCTGCGCGAGTCGGTCTTCCCCTCGCAGCGGGAGTGGGCAGCCGACAAGCTAGCCGCGTGCAAGTGGCAGACCCACCCGCATGTGGTGGAGGCGCTGGTGACCGCCCTGAAAGACGACCCGGCAGCCACGGTGCGGGCGGCCTGTGCCCGCAGCCTGGCGAAGATGAACGCCAACACGGTGCCGGTGATCGGGGCCTTGCAGGCGTCGAAGGACGATCCCGACGCCAACGTCCGCCGTGAGGCCGAGCAGGCCCTGGCAACCCTGGTCCCAGTCCGGTCCCCCTCGGCCGTGCAGCCGGCTGGCGGCGTGATGCCGACGAAGCCCTGATTGCAGGGACCAGGTGACCCGGTGACCCGGTGACGAGAAGCTGGCCTGCTTCTGGTCACCGGGTCATTTCACCTTGCCCCCCCTCTGTCGATCTGCTAGACCATAGCGGGCCAGGGATGGCAGCCCTTTCCCTGGCTCGCATTCCTTTACCCCGCAGATGAGGACGGCATGATTCCCCTGGACCTGAGCGGCAAGATAGCGCTGGTCACCGGCGTCGGCGACAACGAGAGCTTTGCCTGGTTCATCAGCAAGGCCCTGCAAGCTGCCGGTGCCCGTCTGGTGTGGTCGGTCCATCCCCGCTTCGTGCGCATCGTCGAGGGGTTTCTCAGCAGCGACAAGCCGGACGACGTGGCCAGCCGAGTGTTGCCGTTCGGGGCCGGTACGCTGAAGGTCGAGAAGGTTCTGCCTTGCGATGTCAGTTACGACACCCTGGCCGACGTTGATGAAAAGACCCGCACCGACCGGCGCTATCAGCGGATCGAGGAGCAGTACGGCGACTACTCAATCGCCGGCCTGATGGCAGCGGTCGGCCGGGAGTTTGGCGGCATCGACCTCCTGATTCATAGCATCGCCTTCAGCCCCGAGATCATGAAGAAGGCAATCGACACCAGCCGGTCAGCTTACCTGACCGCCCTGAGTGTCAGTGCCTACTCGCTGACGGCGTTGCTGCGTGCGGCGCAGCCGCTGATGGAAGGCCGGCCGGGCGGGGCGGCGGCGGTGGGGCTGACGTACCTCGGCGGCGACCGGGTGGTGGAGCACTACGGCGGCGGCATGTCCACGGCCAAGGCGGCGCTGCAAATCGATGCCAAGCAGCTGGCGGCCAACCTGGGGCCGAAGAACATCCGGGTCAACTTAATCTCGGCCGGCCCTTACGCTTCGCGGGCGGCGCGGGCCATCGGCGACATCCAGAAGATGATCGACTACGCCGCGGCCGTTTCGCCGCTGAAACGGCCCATCACGCCGGAGGAAGTGGCCAATGCCACGGTCTTCCTGTGCAGCCCGCTGGCCTCGGGGATCACCGGCGAGGTGCTGTACGTCGATTGCGGCTACAACATCATCGGTGTGCCGCCGGCAGAGCTCAGGAATGACCCGGTGACCAGGTGAAGAAAAGCGGACCTGCTTCTGGTCACCGGGGCATTCCTCAGGCCCGGCAGGGCCGCTCAGACCACTTCGCGGGTCTTGATCAGGTCTTCGATCTTGCGGACCTTGTGGCCGACGAAGGGGACGTTGTGCCACTCGAAGCGCTCTCCCTTGGCGGTGATGATCTCCAGATCGCCGGCTCCCAGGCCCCAGATCCAGTGGCGGAAGAAGTCGTTCTGCTGTTTGTGGAAGACCATGTTGGTCGTGTCGAAGACCTTCTCCCCCTGGCCGACCGCCTCACGGACCCGCAGTTGGCCGGTCGTGAAGATCAGGTAGGTGCGGCGGTCGAAGACGTAGAAATTCACCGCCCAGAGGATGAACAGCACCACCCCGATGAACAGGTAGCCGGCTGCGTTGATATGGATGCGCAGCAGGTAGAACCATTCCGCAATCGTCGCCCACCAGTCGAACAGGGCGAACAGCACGACCAGTAGTACGATGGTGACGATCACCACGATCGACCACACCCCGCGGACCGACACGTTGGTAATAAGGATGGTCAGCAGCAGCAGGATGGAGAAGATCACTCCCAGGTTCTTGCTCCGGGCCATGTGCAGGCGCGGCTCCTCCGGCTGGTCGGTGCCGGCCTTGGTCGGCAGGCGCTCGTCCTTGGGGAGGATGATCACATCGCGGGCCTCGAAGATCTTTCCCTCCCCCTGGGGGCCTTTCACCTGGACCACGGGGTTGCGGACCACCTCGGTGCCGGGCGGGACGATGACCGCCCGGCCGCCGTCGAGGTAGGTCATGCCGCCCATGATGAAGGCGACCAGCCAGACCGGCCACCAGTAATACAGAGGCGAGTGTTGATAGACCCGGACCTCCTCGGGCTGGGGGGCCTGCGTGGTGGTCGGCACCGGGGGAGGGGCAGTGGACATGGGTTGTCTCGCTGTAGGGGGTTTGATTCACCGGGTCGCTAGGCGTCGGCCCGTAGCGGAACCCGCTGGTTACGGCTTACCAGTAATTCGCCCGGCGGACGCCGATCTTGACCGGGGATTGAGGCTCAACCTAGCTCTGCCGGTCCGGCTTGTCAAGTTGACCGGCGCCGGCCTGCGCTTCAAGGAAGGTTGACCTTGCGCTCGGGGCCTCCGAAGGGAGTGAGGCGGACCGGCACCCGAAAGGTCTGGTGGCAGCGGTTGCAGGAGGCGGCCAGGTTCTCGAAGGCGGCCCGGCTGGCCTCGTAGTCGCGGGCAGCGGTGAAGCGAGCCAGGGAGGTGGCCCGCTCGCGCAGCTCGGTGGCCCGTTCCAGCCAGACCGCTTCGCCGGCGTTGCGGGGCGGCCGGAGCATCAACAGGTTACCGGTCTCGCCGATGAGCAGCGCTTGGCCGCGGGCAAACGTCCAGTCCTCCACGTCGGCCGGCCTCTGCCGCAGCAGCCGCTCCAGCCCGCGGTAGTTCGCGTAGGCCAATCCCTCCATCAGTAGTCGGGTCTCGGCGACCGGCTCCAACCGCGGCGCCGGCCGGGAGGGGGCCGACCGCGGAACCGGTTCCGTCCCGCGTGGCCCTTGCGGCGCTGCGGGGGCCGCCAGCAACAGGACCGCCACCCCCCCGAGCATCACTCGCCGCCGGACGTCCGCGCTCGACATGGCCCTGTCTCCTGAAGTGAGGAAGCCGTGGCTGCCTGCGGCCCTACACGCCGCGACTGGATGCCGCATCCACCTGGACCTGGACCTTGTCCCCCTCAAGGCGCACTGGGTAACAGCTGATCTTCAGGCGCGGATTGTCGGCCCAGGCACCGTCGGCCAGCCGGAAGCGCCAGGCATGCCAGGGGCAGGTGACGATCCCCTGTTCCACGTAGCCGTCGCTCAGGGAAGCGCCCATGTGCGGGCAGACATCGTCGATGGCGTAGTAACGCCCCTCGTGCCGGAAGACCGCAATGAGTTTGTCGCCCACGGCGACCGTCTTGCTCTGGCCCTCCGCCAGCTCGCCCACCCGACACACGGTATGGAAATCAGCCATCAAAACTCCTCCGCCAAACCGGCCTGGCTTCCCGAAGCCTCGGCTGTCCTGATTGTACCCGGGGGCCGATTTTTTCCAAGACGCAACTGCCGCTCTCCGCTCACCTTCCGACGGACCGACCGCCGATCTCACCCGCTGAACCGCCCCTTGCCGAGCAGACCTGGACCAAAGGCCGCTTGCCGCCAGCGGATGCCCTTGTACCGATCCCGCAACCATGCGGCCGTGGACCGCTGCCGGGCAGAAGCACAACCATGCAGCAGCAGGAATTTCCTTGACACGTCAACCGAGCCCCTTTAGGAAGAAGAAAGATCCTCAGGGGCGGTTCAGACTCGCCCCCTTGCCTTTCCTTTGTTCATGGTCCGCTCATCAGGAGGTCTTCTCATGGGCTGCTTATCCGCGCCGAGGCGTCGGACCGGTTTCACCTTGATCGAGTTGCTGGTGGTGATCGCCATCATCGCCATCCTCATTGCCCTGCTGTTGCCGGCGGTGCAAAAGGTGCGGGAGGCCGCCGCCCGCAGCCAGTGCGCCAACAACCTCAAGCAGATTGGCCTGGCCGTCCATAACTACCACGACCAGTTCGGGGCGCTCCCCTGTAGCCGTATCCGCGACCATTACCTTACCTGGGCGGTGCTGATCCTGCCGTACATTGAGCAGGACAACTTTTACAAGCAATGGGACCTGCAAAGGAGGTACTACGACCAGGGGGCCAACAAGGCGGAGGGCGATCTTATCCGCCAGACGCAGGTGAAGATCTACTATTGCCCGAGCCGCCGCGCCCCGCCCCAGATCACCAAGGTCGGCGACGATCCGAACTCCACCAGTTCGCAGGGGCCGAGCCCTTTCCCTGGGGCGCTGGCTGATTACGCCGTCTGTGACGGCCACACGGCCGAGGAGACCAGCTCGGCCTGGCGGTCGCTCGACTCGCGGGGGGCCATCGTTGTTGCCCGACATCCCTCGAACCTGAGGGACTTCCCGCCGGTCTCAAGCAACCGGGTCACGAGCTGGAAGAGCGCCACGCGGTGGCAGGCGATCCCCGACGGCCTGAGCAACACCTTCCTGATCGGCGAGAAGCATGTGCCGCCGCCGCTGCTCGGCCGGTCAACGAACAACGAAGGGGATGGCTCGATTTACAACGGCGACTGGCCCGAGAGCATCATGCGGGCCGCGGGCAGCGGCTACGCCCTGGCCCGCCACGCAAACGATGTCTACAACCGCAACTTCGGCAGCTGGCACCCCGGGGTCTGCCAGTTCGTCTTCTGCGACGGCAGCGTCCAGGCGCTGGCGGTAAGCACGCCGACCTCGACCCTCGACCGGCTCTCGCAGCGGGACGATGGACAGCCTGTTCCCGGCTTTTGACGACCCGGTTACTGCCCCGGCTTCTTGACCGTGAGGGTGATCTCATTGACGTCCGGGTTGACCTTGACCTTCAACCCGGACGTTTCGTAGCGGCGGTAGCGCGGATCGACGGCCGGCTTGGCCCCCTTGGCCATCGCCTCGTCGGTAAGAAGCGGCGGGATCACCAGCACCCGATGCTCTCCGGCGACGGCCCCGTCGCGCTCCTTGTCCGTCCCGGGGAAGAGAGTGCTTACCTCGAAGGTCCCATCCTCCCGAATGGTTCCGCGGGCGTTTACCTGACCGACCTCGGAGGCCAGCGCCTCGAACTCCACGATGCCTCCGGTCAGCGGGGTGCCGTCCGGGTAGACGACCTTCCCTTTGACCGGATAGGTCTTCGGCCCGCCGCCGCAGCCAGTCCCAAGGAGGCCGACAAGGCACAGAGCGCCGATCCACGGCTGGACAGGAAGACGGGTACTGCCCATGACGGCCCTCCTTCACGGCGAATCGGCCCGATGAGAGGTGACGGAGCGCCGGCGTTGGGGGGAACATGCCCGACCTGCCGGCGGCCTGATGATAGCATCGCCGGCCACGGCCCGCAACCTCGGGGTAAGGGAGCAAAATCTCCTTGCCCCCGGCCCTGCGGCGCGGCACCATGCCGCCAAGGAGGTGCGACCATGCGAACGTTCGGTCTGACTCTGTTGCTTGCCGCCCTGGCCGCTGCGGAAGAGAACCCCATTGTCCCTGCGGACGCCCGGCTGGAGAAGCTCTGGAGCGAGGGAACCTTCACCGAAGGACCGGCCTACGGCCCGGACCGCTGCATCTATTTCAGCGATATCGGCAACCGCATCATGCGTTTCGACCCGGCGACCGGCAAGACAACGGTCTACCGCGAGCCGAGCGGCCGGGCCAATGGGTTGGACTTTGACCCCCAAGGCCGGCTAGTCGCCTGCGAGGGGGCCAGCACGGGCGGCAACCGCCGCGTCAGCATCACCGCGCAAGACGGTACCGTCCGCACCCTCGCCGACCGCTGGCAGGGCAAGCGCTTCAACAGTCCCAATGACCTGACCATCGACACCCAGGGGCGGGTCTACTTCACCGACCCGCGCTACGTCGGCGACGAGCCGCGCGAGATCCCGACCGAAAGCGTCTACCGCATCGACCCTGACGGCACCGTGACGCAGATCATCACCGATGTGCAGAAGCCCAACGGCATCATCCTGGCGCCCGACATGAAGACCCTTTACCTGGCCGATAACAACCCAACGGGCAACCGCCACCTGCTGGCCTTCGCGCTGAAGCCGGACGGCACCGTGGGACCAAAGAGAGTGCTGTACGACTTCGGCAAGGGGCGTGGCATCGACGGCATGTGCGTTGACGTGAAGGGAAACATCTATGCCACCGCCGGCACCGGCAAGGCAGCGGGGGTCTACGTCTTTAGCCCCGAGGGGAAGCAGCTGGCCTTTATCCCGACGCCGGAAGATCCGACCAACTGCGTCTTCGGCGGCAAGGATCGCAAGACACTTTACATCACCGCCGGCAAATCGCTGTACCGCATCCGACTGAAGATCGAAGGTTTCGCGGTCTACTGGCCAAAGGAGGAGTAGGCCCGCCCTTTTAGCCGAGCCCACGGGTCGGCTCCCTGGTGCTGCGCCGGCAAGCGCCAACGTTGGCCCCGGGTCGGGTGTTTTTCCTTGGGCTGCTTGACAGCGTGCGGCCGGCGCTGATAGCCTCACATATCGCGTAAAAGGTTCCAGCCTGGCCCGGCGCATGTCCTGCTGATCACGATCCGAATGCCCCTCCTGTGGTAAGGAGTTATTGATGTTCCGTCCCTCCGTGTGCTGGCCGCGCCTGTTGTTGTGCGGTGCCCTCGTCGTCTTGGTCCTCGTCTTCGACGGGGCGGTGAGCGGCCAGGTCAAACCGTCCCAGAAACCTCCCGACAAGCCCGTGCCGGGTAAGACCCCTGACAAAGGCCAACCGGCCAAGAAGCCGGAGAAGGCCGCGCCGATTCCGGTGCCGGCCCGGCCGCCCGAGAAGAAGGCCGCCCCAAGGCCGCCGCTGGGGACATTTACCCCCCTCAAGCCGACCAAGGAGCTTACCGGGGAGATCCGCAACCGCTTCAAGGAGGCGATCGCGAAGAGCGAGGACCCCGTCAGCCCGCAAACAGCAGAGGTCCTCGATATCGCGGCCCAGAACTACGCCTACGAGCTGACCTGGTTCGACAAGTTCAACGAGTTCGGCTGGTTGAATTCCCGGGTCAACGAGGTGGACCTGATCTACCACCAGGACTTCCCGAGAGCCGCCCGCAATGGGGCCCGGAACGAGGCGGTTCGGGAAAAGTTCAGCCAGTGCCTGGTGGAGCGGCTCCGGGAGGTGATGCAGAAGAACCCGGCTCCCATCATCCGCATCAACGCCGCTCGCATGCTGGTCCTGGTCGCCGAGTCGGGGTACGAGCCGGTGCTCGACGCTCTCCTGGAAATTCTTAATGAGGAAGGGCAGAACGACGCCGTCGTGTACTACGCCTTGCAGGGGATCAAGGAGTTGTTCAAGTTGCAGAATCGGCCGTCCGAGCCGCTGGTCCTCAAGGACAAGCAGCGCGAATTCGCCGTCATCCAGGCGGTGATGCGCGTCCTGGAGCGGCAGGGGCCGATGAGCGCCTCGCGCGAAGAGATCGAGGGGGCCCGCATCCTGCGCCGCGAGGCGGTGCGGGCCCTGGCCCAGACGCGGCAGCCGGCGTTGATTGACCCCAAGGACAAGGAGAAGCGGACCGTCCTGGCACGCCCGGCTGTGGCGCTGCTGCGCCTGCTGGCCGACCCGCAGGGTTTCACCCCGGAGCCGCGGCTCGACGAGCGGCTGGAAGCGGCGGTCGGCCTGGCCCGGATGCAGCTCAAGGGCCACCCGGATTACCAGCCCGACTATGCGGCTGAGCACATCGCCCACTTCGTCATCCAGATGGCTGACCGCAACCTCGACAAGGATGCCAAGGACATGGAGCCGTGGAAGGTCCACGCCGCCCGCTTGGCCGATGCCCTGGAGGTCATGCGGGCCGAGACCACCAAGAACATCAAGGATCGGGATGTCGTCAAGTACGTCACCGAAGTGGTCAATCGGATCCGGCCCATCCTCCAGACGATGGAAAAAGGAGGAACGCCCCGGGCAGGCGACCTGAGCAGCTGGCTGGCGGCCAACCGCAGCAAGAACACCATGCTCTTCAAGGACGTGCCCGAGTCGGCCATCAAGCCGACCCCGGCGACGGAGGAAACGCCCCCCGCAGACAAGCCGGCAGAGAAGGACAAACCGCCGGATAAGGAGCAGCCCGCCACGAAGGATAAGTAGCCGAATGCGCCTGCATTCGGGAAAGAGGGTGGGGACCCGAACGCCGGCGAGTTCGCTACGCCGGCGAGTTCGGCCACATCACTATGACCGACGCCATCGTGGTGGGGGCAGGGCCCAACGGGCTGGTTGCGGCGGCGACGCTGGCCCGGCATGGCTGGCGGGTGCTCCTGCTGGAAGCCAAGGACCGGCCGGGCGGCGCCGTTTATTCGCAGGAATCCACCCTGCCCGGCTACCTCCACGATGTCGGTGCCGCCTTCTTTCCCTTTGCCGACAGCCCCGCGTTCCGTTTTCTCGACCTGACCGGGGCCGGCCTGGAATGGCGCAACGCCCGCTACGAGAGCGCCCATCCCGGGCCGGACGGCAGTTGTCCTGCCATCTCCCGCGAGGTTGAACTGGCCGCCGCCTCCTTTGGTGCGGATGGCCCGGCCTGGCGCCGGCTGGCTGCCTGGCAGCAGGCGATGGGCGATCGCCTGGCCGCGGCGCTGCTGGCCCCCTTGCCCGACCTGGCCGCGGCCTGGCGTCTGGGACCATTGAACCTGCTCCGGCTGGTCCGGGCCGGCCTGGCCACCCCCGCCGCTTTCTCCCGCCGCCATTTTCAGACCGAGCCGGCCCGCCGGGTCATCCCCGCGTTGTCGCTGCACGTTGACCTGGGACCCGAAGACTTCGCCGGCGCCGGTCTCGGCCTGGTGCTGGCGCTGCTGGCGGCGCGCGACGGCTTCCGGGTGCCGGTCGGCGGCGCCCGTGCCGTCACCCATGCCCTGCGGCGGCGTTTCGAGGAGCACGGCGGCGTGCTGCGGCTAGGAACCCATGTGGATCGGGTCGTGGTGCGGCGCGGGCAGGCGGTAGCGGTACAAGCCGGCGGCGAGGAGTTCGCGGTCCGCCGCGCCATCCTGGCGGATGTCGGCGCCCCGGCGCTGTACCTGAAACTGCTCCGGCCGCGCGACGTGCCCGCGTGGGTGCGCAGCCGCATCCGGCGCTTCCGCTACGGCTGGGGGACGTTCAAGATGGACTGGGCCCTGTCCGGCCCGGTGCCGTGGACGGCGGCCGTGGCGCGCGAGTCGGCCGTGGTCCACGTCGGTGACAGCCTGGAAGACCTGATCGCTTTCACCAACGAGGCCCGCGCCGGCCGGCTACCCAGCAATCCCTACCTGGTGATCGGCCAGCAATCGCTGGTCGATCCGTCACGGGCGCCGGCGGGCGGACAGACGTTATGGGCCTACTCGCGGGTGCCCTCCTACCCGGACGGAGGCTGGGCGAGGTGGCGCGAGCTGTTCGCCGACCGCATCGAAGCCCGGATCGAGGGGCTGGCGCCCGGCTTCCGCCGCCTGATCCGGGCGCGGTCGATCCAGACGCCGGCCGACCTGGAAGCGATGGACGAGAACCTGGTCGGCGGCGACCTGGGCGGCGGCAGCGCCCACTTCATGCAGCAGCTCTTCTTCCGGCCGGTGTTCCCCTACTTCCGCTACCGAACGCCGGTGCGCGGTTTGTACCTGGCGTCGGCATCGGCCCATCCGGGGGCGGGCGTCCACGGCGCTTGCGGCTTCAACGCCGCCCGGCAGGCGCTGCGCGATTTCAGGGAGGGGAAGTGAGGAGACGTTCAGGGAAAAGGCGGCGGCCGGGGTGGGTACGGCGTGCTCTACGCCTCGCCTCATTGGGTACGCCGAGGGCGGTCCCCAGCGTGAGCGCCGCTGCGGAACGCCGCCTATGAGGAGAATGAGTGGCTGAATTCGCCACAATTCGGGGGAGGATGCACAGACCGGCATCCGGTACGCATCCCTTCCGCGTCACCGGTCCGTCGTGTTCTCTCCGGTGGGCTTGCCCGGTCAGTCTGCTTCTTTCACCTTGGCCGGCTCGGCCCCCAGGTCGCCGAGGATGGCGGCCGCCCGGTTGGCATCGGCGACGGTGTCGAAGGCGGCGTAGCCGACAAACTTGTCGCCCAAAACCGACATGGTCAGGCCCTGGAAACTGATGCCCGCCAGCGCCCATTGCTGGGTCAGGCGATGGCCCAGGCCCGCTTCGTTGTCCCCCTCGACGCGCAGCACCACGGGGTCGTGCGTCTCGGACAGCCCAGCGGCGCGGGCCGCCCGAACCTGGGCCGCCCCCGTCACCGGGGCCACGTACAGGATCCCGGTCCCCGGTTTGTCCGGACGGCGCTGGGTAAAAATAAACTCCAGGTTGGCACCGGCCTGGGCCAGCGGGGCAAGCTTGGCGGCCACCCCGCCCGGACGGTCCGCCACCTCCCCGGACCAGACATGCACGCGGTCCAGCCGAAACCCCATGACAGCTCCCTCGCAATCGGTTAGCTCTTTCAAGAACCGGAGCCGTGTGGATTATACCGCCCGCAGCGCGGGCCGGGGAGGCGCTGCCGGCCGTCAGATTGTTATTGCGGACGCCGTTCCGGCGCTGCACAATAACATCTACGGTCTCGTCGCACGTGGTCGCCTCGAAGCCTCAGCAGCCGGAGGGTGGGTCCATGAAACGTTGGTTCCTGGCAGCAGCGGTCCTGGTCGGTGCCGTCGTCGGCATCACTCGGGCCGATTACGTCATCGTCATCGCCAACATCGGCACCTCCAAGGAGAGGCCCCTGGAGGGCGACCCGAACAACCCAATGCCGGACGTGGGTGAGCGCTCCCCGGAGGGGATGATCGGCCGCGGCATTGGTTTCGGCCGGCCCGGCTTCGGGCGCGGGGAGCCCGGGGCGCCGGGGCCCGGCTACGAGAACCCCGAGCTGATGGGACCGATCGAGTCAGTCTACCTGGTGACCACCGTCATCGAGGTCAAGCAACTGCCTAATGTCCAGTTCCTTCAGCAGGCGAAGATCCCCATCGAGCTACAGCATCCCTGGGGCCGCTCGGTCTTCCAGGTCACCAACGACATCCGGCTGGTCCCCTGGACCACGGCGGACGGCCGGCCCATGCCCACGCTCAGCCTGCGCTTCCAGGCCCGCCAGAACGAAGCCCTGAGGGGAGGCAAACCATCGGTGGACAAGCTGCTCGAGCTGGCCGAGTGGGCCTTGGGGCACGGCCTGCTCAAGGAATGTGCCGATACGATGAAGAAGGCGGCCGAGGCAGACCGGGAGCACCCTGCGGTGGTTGCCTTCCGGCAGGTCGAAGCCGACCTGGCCCGGCCGGTCACCCAGGGGGACGCTGCCGAGGTCTGGCGGAAGAAACTCCTGGAGAATTACAAGATCACCCGCAGCGCCCACTACGCCCTGCTGCACACCGCCCTGTCGGATGATGCCCCGGAGGTCAGGAACCGCCTGACCCGCCTGGAGAACACCATGCGCGGGTTTTATTACTGGTTCGCCCTCAAGGGGAGGCGGGCGCTGCCGGTGCCCGAACACCGCCTGGTGGTCGTGCTGGTCAACCGCGAGGACGCCTTCCGCGACCAGCATCGGATCTTCGGCAACCCGACGCTGGTCGGCGATGGCTTCTATGTCCCCCGCGATAACATCGTCGTCTTCTCCACGGTCAGCCTGGACGCCGGCTACCAGGCCCTGCTGAACAGCGGCCGCGAGCTGTGGACCAAGTTCGACCGCAACCAGCTGCTGACGAACCCCCAAAGGGTCAAGCCGGTAACTTCCCTGACCGACGACCCCCAGCAACTCCTAGTTCAGGCCCTTGAGGCCTCCACCAAGGCGGTGATCCTGAAGGCGATGGAAGTGGATGCGGAGCGGGCCACTGTCAGCCACCTGAGCACCCGCCAGCTGCTGGCGGCGTCCGGCTTGCTGCCGTGCAATGTGGCGGCGCCGGAGTGGCTGCGATTCGGTCTGGGCAGCTTCTTCGAAAGTTCCAAGGGTTCGCCCTGGAGCGGCGTCGGCACGCCCAGCGCCAGCTTCAGCGAGGAGCACAATTACCTGTACCAGTACAAGAAGATGACCAACCAGGATCGGAAGCTGGACAAGGCGGCTCTGCTCCGGGGGGTGGTCACCGACCAGTTCTTCCGTCAGGCGCCGGTGGCCAAGGACCCGCAGGCGCTCGTCCGGGCCCGCGCCACTGCCTGGGCCCTGACCTACTTCCTGGCCCACAAGAAGCTGGACGACCTGTTCGGTTACTTCCAGGAGCTGTCTCGGTTGCCGCGCGACCTGGAGTTCGATGAGGAGGTCCTGCTAACCGTCTTCGCCCGCGCCTTCAAGTTGACCGACGCCAAGGGCAAGCCGGACGCTGCCAAGCTGGGCCAGTTCGCCAACGAGTGGCACGAGTACATCAACCTGACGCCGCTGGAGGTCGAGGATGTCCTCAAACTGGTCCACAAGACCCAGAACGAGATGAAGGCCCCGTCCACGCCCGGCACCCCGGGCGCCCCCGGCACCCCGGGCATCCTTGGAGCGCCCGGCGCCCCCGTTCGTCCGTAGCCGAAAGCGACCCCCTCCCGTCGCTGACGCTCCGGGCTCGGATAGTACCCGTCGCTGACGCTCCGGGCTCGGAGGACCCGTCGCTAACGCTCCGGGCTCTGACAATGAGCACGATCATCGTCCGGGCCTCGAATCGTTTTACAAAACCTTTACAAAAACCCTGTGAACGTTCTGGCCCTTGACTCGTCTAGTAATTAGAACAAATACCATGCCTTCCCACGACACAGCGCAAGCAGCCCGCCGGTAGTCGTTCTTCCCAAGGAAGCTCGCCCCTTCCGTCAGGGACGGCCTTAAAACAGGACGGTTGCCATGCCCCCTCGCCATGTCGATCGGGATACCTTTCTGGCGAACCTGCGCCAGAGCGGCCTGGTCAGCGCCGAGCAGCTCCGGGCAGTCGCCGACCGGTTGCCCCAGACCCACCGCGGCCGGGTCCTGGCCCGGGCCTTGGTCGAGCTGGGCCTGTTGACCCGCTTCCAGGCGGAGCGAATTCTCATCGGTCGGACCCAGGGCTTTCTGCTGGGTCCGTACCGCATTCTCGACCAGATCGGCCAGGGGGGCATGGGCCGCGTCTTCAAGGCGGCGCACCGCAATCTGGACCGGGTGGTCGCCCTGAAGGTGCTGGCCCCCAACCTGTTGAAGGACAAGCGGGCACGGCAGCTGTTCCATCGCGAGGTGCTGGCCGCCGCCTCGTTAGTCCATCCCAATATCGTCACCGCCTACGACGCCGACATGGTCGGCGACCGCTGCTTTTTGGTGATGGAATACGTGGATGGTCCGAACCTGGACCAACTCGTCAGCGAGCTGGGACCGCTGCCGGTGGACCGGGCCTGCGACTTTGTCCGCCAGGTGGCGGCCGGCTTGCAGTGCGCCTTCGCCATCGGCATGGTGCACCGCGACATCAAGCCGGCCAACCTGCTGCTCAAGAGCGAGTGCACCGGCGCCACGATCAAGATCAGCGACTTCGGCCTGGCTCGGCTGCATCGGCCGATCCGCGACGGCGGCGTTGTGCCGGCCACCATCCTGGTCAAGGAGGACGCCATCGTCGGCACGCCCGACTACCTGTCGCCGGAGCAGTCGCGGAGCATCCATCAGGCCGACATTCGCAGCGACCTGTACAGCCTCGGCTGCACCTTCTATTTCCTGCTCACCGGCCAGGTCCCTTTCCCCGGCGGCAGCTCCTTCGAGAAGCTGGTCCGCCATTGCACCGAAGAGCCGACGCCGGTCGAGAAGCTGCGCCCGGAGGTGCCCAGGGAAGTGAGCGCGATCGTCCGTCGGTTGATGGCCAAGGACCCGCGGCAGCGCTTCCAGACGCCCGCGGCGCTGGCCGCCGCCCTGGCGCCGTTCGCGGTGCGCGGTCCGCTTCGCTGGCAGGCCGCTCCGGCCGAGCCGCTGGGCGACTCGGACCCGAACCTGGACGCCATCGAGCCGGATGATCGCTCCGCCCTGATCAACACGGTGCCGCCGGCCGCTTCCTCGACGCCGGTGCCGTTGGCCGACATCCCCACGCTGATCCGCCGGCCCGATCGGAGACCGCGCCGCCGGATGGTGAGTTGGCTTCTCGGCATTGCCATCGCCCTGCTGACCGTCAGCGCCGTGGTCGGGTTGCTGATGCAGGGGCGGTGACCCCGCCGCTATCCCACAAGCAACCGCCGGAGGAGCAACGCGGCCCGGTTGAGCCCCATGCGGGGTGATTCCCCTGCCTGCTCCATCCGGGCAGCTCAGTTCGCCAAAGCGCGGACAGAGAACAACCATTCCTCGCTTGCGGTCATCAGTCTTCAGGACGGTCTGGCAGTGCGGACATGAGAAACGGGGCATGAGGCTGTCCTCCCTCAAGGGTCCGAATGGAGTTGGAAGGGATCGTCCGCCGGGGAAAGGAAGATCGGCCGATCGGCCGTCAGTATCGTCGGCCGCGGCGCCGACTGCAAGGTCAGGAACGGTCCCGGCCGAGCAGCTGGCGCACCTCGGCCTCGCTGAGCGGCCGGCATGCACCGGGGGGTAGGTTGCGGAGCACCCGGCCGGGCTGTTGTTGCCGTTTTGCCACCGCCGGAACCCTCGGGGCCGCGGGCAGCCCGGGAATCCGGGCCGGAACTCTTCCCGCCGCCGTGATCGGACAGTAAACTCAGGGCTGCCTGCCCCTGGAAAAACGATGCCATCATTCTACCCCGAAGACGGCGGGGCGGGACATCCGGCAAAGGGGCGATGTTCGGTCGAGGCCCGGAGCGGCAGGTCCGGCGGCCCCTCACCCCTAACCCCTCTCCCCCGCAGCGGGGGCGAGGGGAACTATTCTTCCCTCTCCCCCTGTGGGGGGCGAGGGTAAGGGTGAGGGGGCTGGCCCTGGGGCCCAATGTTCCGCGCGGAACATTCGTCCACTTCAGGCGGATAACGGGCCCGGAATGTTAGCGACGGGTAACATCACTCCCCATCGCTAAATGCCCGGGCGCGGCGGGCGAAATGCTATTGCGGCAACGATCGTCCTCGCGAGGGAGTATGCCTGCGATCCTGACCTGTCCACAGTGTCGTCATCCGCTGCGCGTGGCGGACGACCTGCTCGGCAAGAAGGTCAAGTGTCCCCTATGCGGCAGCACCTTCCTCGGCGCCTCTCCCGGGGCGGCGGGGCAGGGTAGCGCCGCCCGAATGCCGTCCGCAGGCGAATCGATTTTTGAGCCGGTCGAGGACGAGGAGCCGCCCTCCAAGGAAGTCAGGGACCGCCCAGAGCGGCCGCGGCGGCGCTACCGCGGCAAACCGCACCGCGGCACGCTGATCTTGATCCTGGGGCTTGCTGCCTTAACCCCGCTGGCGTTTGTCTGCGGGCCGATGGCCTGGGCCATGGGCAATGCCGACCTTCAAGAAATGAACCTCGGCCGCATGGACCGGGAAGGAGAAATGATGACCAAGATCGGCCGGGTCCTGGGAATGATCGGCACGATCTTCGCCATCCTCGGAGTGGTCTGCGGGCTGGGGGCGTTCCTCTTCTTCCTCAAACTGGGGCGCGACGCGGCCATGCACGGCTGAGCCAAAGGAGCAACGAAGGATCATGGCCGAGATCATCAGCTGTCCGGATTGCCGGCGCCGCCTGCGCGTCCCCGACGAGCTGCTGGGGCGGCTGGTGAAGTGTCCGTCGTGCGG
>DATLYH010000097.1:0-21127 GCA_035575035.1 Gemmataceae bacterium | reverse complement strand
ACCAGAACGCTCTCCACAACATGCCGGGGCTGACCACGACGCGGGGCGAGAGGCCGGCGTGAGCGGGCCGGTGTATCTCTCGGCGCCTCGACCGGCCGGCGGACGCCGGCCGCGCGCTCCTTGCCACAGTCCACCGGCCGGGGGACGCCGGCCGCGCGCCCTCCCCTGCTGCGGGGAGCGCCCTCCAATCGCCCATCAGGTAGCCGATCTCCCGCCGCGGTGAGACAGCGCCGGCGAGAACGCCGTGTTGCTCGCCGTAGCGCACCGCCATCACCTTGCCGTGGGCCCAGTCGCCGCTCACTTCCACCTTATGGCCGCGAGCCGCCAGCTCCTTGCGCGTCGCCGCGGGGATGCGCCCTTCCAGCACCAGGCCAGACGGCTTGGCATCGTGCAGATAGAACGAACTGGAGAAGTAGACACGGTGGAAAGTCGGCTGGTCGATCGTCTCCTGAAGATTCATGCCGACCTCCTATTCCTGCAACGCCACCTGCGCTGCCTGTAGGATCTCCTTGCTGGCGTTGTCCTGCACCAGGGCGGCCACCTTCAGGTGCTTCAGTTCCAGCGGCCGCTCGTCGTCGAGGAAGCCCTGATTCTTGGCATAGTCCGCCAGGTAATCACTCAACGCCTTGCGCACCTCGGCGACGCTGATGCTGACATGATGCTTGCCCGATTGCTCCTTCAAGGGGATGCCATCGACCCCACCGGGGAAAGCGCGGACCACGTGATGATGCAGGCGCTGGCCGTTGCGGCCGGGGTAACGCACTACATCTTCGATCAGGACAAAGCGCAGGCGGATGTGGTCGCCTGTCTTCTTCAGGTCGGCGACCTCAGCCTGGATGTCGATCTTGTCTCCCTTGCGGTCGGCGGTCAGCCGCAGTCCGGCCTGCGGCGCTGCTTCCAGCCGCTCGTCCAGCTGCTTGCGCAGGGTGTCATAGCGATCCTTGGCGTGTTGCCGGCCGCCGCCCACGGGCGGTCCCTCCTTGCCGTCGAGGAAGACGGTCGGCGTTCCCTGGACACCGTAGAACTCGGAGCGCTTCTCTGTGTCCCGGTTGGTCAACGGGTCGGGGCCGGGAATGTGGAGGTGGTATTGCAGCAGCACCACATCGGCCGGCGGGTACGTCTGGAGCAGGGCGTCGAAGGCAACGTCCGCTGCCACGCATGGCGGGCATTGGGCGCCAGTGAACAGCTCCAGCACCGCCACACGGCCGCCCTTGCTCTTACGGCCGGCGTACGGCTCGGGTTTGAAGGGGATGGCGGTCTTGAGGAACTCCTGGTCGAGTTGCTCGTCCAGCTTGGCGATGCGCTCCTCCAGCGGTTTGACCTCGTCCCCCTTGCCGGTCTTGCGCAAGGCGGCGGCCAGTGTCTTGAGCACCGCCAGGCGCACGCCGGCCGAGTCGTCGTCGCGGAGCAGCTGGGCGGCCTGGCGGGCGTAGTCGAGTTGCAAGGCAGCCAACTTGTCCGACGGGGCCAGCGCCCGGGCCAGCTGCAGGGCCGCCTCTCGCTTCGCCTCCGGGCCGTACAACGCCGCGATCCGAAGGGCCTGTTCGGCGTAAGCGCGGGCATCGGCCTCGGCGTTGGCCCGGGCGGCCAGGGCCGCTACTTGCTGGGCCGCCACATACCCGACCGGCTGGTCAGGGTACTTCTGCACCAGGGCCTTCAGGGCCGTGCCCCGCTCCTTGTCGTCGCGGATCTGGAAAGCTTTCTGCAATTCCCCCTGCGATGGGCCGGTTACCACTGCCTTCTGCGGATCGAGTTCCTTGGCCTCGGTCCGCTCCAGCCGGATGAATTCGCGCTGGCCGCGCACCTCAACCGAGCCGAGGAGGCTCTTAGGCGCCTTGTCATCCTTCCCATAAGCGACAATCGCGAAGGGGATGTCGTTGGCCTTGAGGGCGAGACGGATTGACTTGTCCTCGATGCGGAAGTCCTCCACGGTGGTCCCCTTGAAGTTGGGGAGCGAGGCCAGGACGGCGGCTTGCGGTTTGCCCCCCTTGTCCTCGATCTGCACCAGCCAGACGGTGATTTCTTGACCGCCGGCGAGGACGATGATTTTCCAGGTGCCGGCCAGCGGCGCGTCGGCGGCCTTGACGATGCCGGGCAGCCAGGCCATCAGCCCGGCCAGCGCCAGCGTGGCGGCGAGCAGTCCGATGAGTAAACGGCGCATGAGAGATTCTCCTTGAAGAGTGGCAGATCAAGTTGGTCGCAGATTGGAGATTGTAGAGGGTGGACCGATCGGCCGCAATCTCTTCAGGGCGCAGGCGGGCCGGTCAACGGCGCGCCCGTAGGCCCCGGTCAAGCCGGCCGGCCCAATTGCCTTCGCCCAGTAGTCGGAAGAACACTTCCACCGCGTCGCCGTCCAGCATCTGCCCGAAGCCGTCCACGACCTGCTCGCCGTCAACGACCAGAGTGTATCGGCCGTCCCGCAGTGCGGCGAGCCGGACACCCTGTCCCGGCAGGACCAGTCGAACGACGGTTCGCGGGCCGTTGTCTTCCCGGACCGTGGCCCCGCGCAGCGGAACCGGGCCGCGCGGGCCGATCAGCCGAAAGGCATCGGCCGGGCTGCCGGCAAAACCGACCAGGGTATTGAAAGTGACGGTCAGGCTCCGGATCCGGGCGCGGCGTCCCCGGCCGCCGTTGCCCGTCACCCGCTCCACCCGCGCCGGCGGGTCAGCGAGAACGATAATTTGCCCATCCAGCAGATCGCCCGCCGCATCGCTCGGGGCCGGCGTCAGCACCAGGCCGCCCTCGTTGAGCCAGGTACGCGTGGGGGCCAGCTCCTCCAACAGGTTGATGACCGCCGGCCCGGGGGGTGCGTCCGACCGGATGCGGAAGACGACCTCCAGCACGCTGCCTGCGCCCCGCCCGGCGATCGGTCCTGCAAGGCGGGCCAGGGCTGCTCGAAGGGTGCCCGGCTGCGGGTTGGTCTGGAAAAGGTCGAAGTCGCCGGTCAGCGTCCCGGGTTCGACGGCGGCCAGCTCGAGCCGGTCGGCGTCGTAGGCAAGGGCCAGATCGAGCGATTGCAAGCCGTCCGACGGGTCGAGGTTGATCGGCACCGTCACGGTGTCACCCGGCCGGGCTCGCAGGTTAGCGGGCAGGCTCAGGAGCGGGTCGGGCCCGCTGACCGTGATCGGGGGCAGGGTGGCGGGCAGCGGCGGGACCTCGGGTCGGTCGATGCCCAGCGCCTCCTGCAAGATGCGCGTGGCGTCGGTGGCGCTGACGGCACCATTGCCGGTGACGTCGGCGATTCGCACCGGGTCGGCGAGCTGGTATCCAGGGAAGCCGGGGTCGATGCCGATACCCACCCGCAGGGCGCGGACGGCATCAGCGGAGCTATAGCGGCCATTGCCGGTGGTGTCGCCGGGGTAAGCAACCACGTGAATGCCGTCATCATCCACCGCCGTGATAGGGGCGGGAAACCCACTGGCGTTGATCGCGATGACGCTCAGGTCCAGGACGTGCTTCAGCGTGTAGCCCGCCGTATCGGGCACATCCGCCGTCAGGATCACGAACGTACTGATACCGGCCGGCAGCGGCGGGCTGCGGAAACTCAGGGTGACTAGCCCCGGCGTGCTGAGGTCTCGATCAACGGTGCTCCCGGCAGGCAGCCCGGGCGCCACGGAAGCCTCCGTGATGCGGAGCAGGCTGGGATTGTAGCGCAAGATCAGGCTGACCGAGGTAATACTGTCGCTGCTGCTGAGCCGCAACGGCAGACCCAGGGAGTCGGCCGGCACGTTCACCGGCTGGCCCGGCCCGCGCAGAAAGTCCGGCACACTCACCACCACCGGCGGGAGCTCCATCCGGAAGCTGCCGCTGTAATTGCCCCCTGCCTGGCGGTCGAAATTGCCGTCGAGCAAGTTCCCGCCGGTGTCCTTGAAGCCGTTGGCGGCGCTACGCAAGGTCACTGTGTAGACATCGCGCGGCAACACCCCGCCGGTGGCGACGAAGGTGACCCGGGTGTTGCTCGGGTCCACCACCAGCGAACCCCGGACGAGACCCGTGGTGTTGCCGACCAGCGTCACGTCAGCCGGGCCGAGGCCGCCGGCCGCATCGTCGTACAGGTTCAGCACACTCGCGTCGAGCGGCCGATTGAACACCACGGTAAAGCCGTTGCGGGTCGGCGTGAACGACGACACGACCAAGGTAGTGCCGTCGTCATCATCGGTGATCGTGCCCTCGCCCTCGCTGTCGGCGATGGTGTCGTTGAACGGGTTGGCGAGCTGAACGAAGAAGGTCTCGCTGGGCTCGTCCAGGCGGTCGCCGAGCACGGCCACCGTCACCGTCCGCGTTGTCTGGCCGGGGCTGAACGTCAGCTGCCCGCTGGTGGGCAGGTAATCGGCCCCTTCGACAATCTGGAAGAGTTCCCCGTTAGTGCCGCTTCCCAGCTCCACGAGATAGAGATTGCCCTGGGCGTCCTCGCCGAACGAGGACAGGCCGTTGATGGTGCCGCCATCCGGCGCCAGCAGCCCGGTCCAGATAACACGGTCGGTGAAGTTGGTGCCGTTGTGCTGGCTCTGCGGCGAGCCGTCCCAGCGGAGCGACCAGAGGCGCTGGCTGACAAAGTCGGAGAAGAAGTATTGCCCCTGCAACTCGGGGATCGGCCCGCGGTAGACGTAGCCGCCTGTGACGGAGAATCCTCCCAGGGCGCTGTTGTCGTGCGGGTAGTCATAGATGGGCTGGATGCCCCCCGGAGGGCGCGGGCCGCCGACGCCGCCCGTCGGAGTCGCGATGGTCCCCTCGCGCAGCCGCCACTCGTAATTCCGGCCGCCCGGCGTGCCGGCGGGTTGAACGTTGATCTCCTCTCGGGTGTTCTGCCCGACATCGGCGATGTACAGGTCGTTGGTCAGTCGATCGAAGCTGGGCCGCCACGGATTGCGCAGTCCATAGGCCCAGATTGCATCCTCGTTCCCATCGGCCCCCACGAACGGATTCGTCGGCGGGATGGCGTAGTTGCGCTCGGGGTCCTCCGGGAAGGCGTCGCCATTGACGTCGATGCGCAGGATCTTCCCCAGGAAGTTATCGTCGCTGGGGTCCTGGGCATTGCCGATGCCGTCGGTGTGCCCGGCGTCGTTATCGTCGGACCCGCCGCCGTCGCCGGAGGCGATGTAGAGGAAGCCGTCGGGGCCGAAGGCAATCCAGCCGGCGTTGTGGTTGGACTGCGGCTGACCGAACGCCAGGATGTTGGTGGCGCTGGTAGGGTTGGCGACGTTGGGGTTGGCCGAGACCTGGTAGCGGCGGATGATGCTCACGCCGGCCGCGCCGGGAGTAACGCCGGGCGGAGCGGTATTGCTGGTGAAGTAAACGTAGAAGAAACCGTTGTCGGCGTAATTGGGATGGAAGGCTAGCCCGAGCAGGCCTTGCTCGCTGCCGGTGTTGACGCCCGGCACCGTCAGGAACGGTGTTGCGTTGATGGTGCCGGTGCTGCGGTTGTAGATCCGGATTCGCCCGGTGTGCTGTTCGACGATGAACAGCCGCTCGGTGTCGCCGGGGGGAGAAGTGACGAAGACCGGTCGGCTAAGGTCCGTGGCCAGGCGGGCGACGCGTAGGGCGGTGGCGGTATGGTTGGCCGTGGCGAAGCCCACCGTCACCGTTTGTGAGGATGCCGCCGACAGGCTCACGGTGAAGACTGCGTTGGCGGTGCCGGCGTGGCCCTCAACGACGGTGGCATCGCTGATGAAGATGGCCGGGGCGGTACGATCCTCGAGTTGCTCCACGGTCAGTCGGCCGGCGCGGCGCGGGGCGGAAGTCCTTGGAGCCGGCCGACGGCGGAGAGGAAATCGCGTCATCATGCTGCACCTCGGTTGTCTGAGCCGCAGAGCGGCCGCCAGGATATCATCGGGGCGGTCCGGGCGTCGGTAGCCGCTCAGGCCCGGAAGCAGACGGCGACATTGCCGATCCGGGAGGCGTGCTGGGCGAAGAAGGGGTAGTCCAGGGGGATGACCACCGCCGCCTGTTCTCGGCCGTTGGGCCGTCGAGGGATATGACAGGCTGACTTCTTCCCTCGAGCCCGAACTGTAATGGCCGGGGATTCGCGCTGTCAACAAGAATTACGCCCTGCTCGACGACGGCGCGGACGGCGGGATGGAACAGTGTGGCACGGTGGCACGGTGACCAGGAGCCGGTCGGCTTTTCTTCACCGTGTCATCTGGTCACCCTGTCACAGCCGCGGCCCTCATCCGGGTGTAGCCGGCTCCTTGTCCTTGGACTCCCCGTTGCCGAGGAAGCGAATGTGGACATCGGGCCCCTGGATGTGGTGCAGCAGCCGGCGCGGCAGAGCGCAGCGGATACGGACGCGACTGCCGTCGTACTGCTGCCGGTAAATCTCCGCGTGGGCGCCGAGGTAGGCCAGCACCTTGCCGTTGCCGGCGCTGGTCTCGACCTCGGCCTCGGCAAAGTCGGCGCTCAGCGCCATCACCACGGCATCTTGCAGCATCTCCAGCCCCTGCCCCGTGGCGGCGCTGATAGCGACTGCCTGCGGGTGGTGCTTCAGCAAGACATCCAGGTAAGACCGATCCGTCACCCGGTCGGCCTTATTCAGCACCAGCAGCGTCGGCTTGTCGCCGCAACCCAGTTCCTTCAGCACCTGCCGGACCGACTCGATCTGATGCTCGGCCGTGGGATTGCTGGCGTCCACCACGTGCAGCAGCAATCGGGCCTGGCGGGCCTCCTCCAGGGTGGCCTTGAAGGAGGCGACCAGGTGATGGGGGAGATCCCGGATGAAGCCGACCGTGTCGCTGAGCAGGATCCGGCCCCAGTCCTTGATGTGCCACTGCCGGGTGCGTGTTTCGAGGGTGGAGAAGAGCTTGTCCTCGACGTGGACGCCGGCCCCGGTCAGGGCGTTCATCAGGGTGCTTTTGCCGGCGTTGGTGTAGCCGACCAGCGAGACGGTATGCTCTTCCTGTCGGCTGCGCACCTCGCGCTCTTTGCGCGCCTGGACCTCAACCAGTTTGGCCTTCAGGTCGCGGATGCGCTGATCGACGAGGCGGCGGTCCTCTTCCAGCTGGGTCTCGCCGGGGCCGCGCAGGCCGATGCCGCCTTTCATGGGCGACAGGTGGGTCCACATCTTGCGCAGCCGCGGCAGCGCGTACTCCAGCTGGGCCAGCTCCACTTGCAGGCGGGCCTCGACGGTGCGGGCCCGGGTGGCAAAGATGTCGAGGATCAGCTCGGAGCGGTCGAGCACTTTCAACCCGGTGGCCTTTTCCAGATTGCGCACCTGGGCGGGAGACAGATCGTTGTCAAAGATGATGACGTCGGCGTCGAGGGCCTTGGTCTGCTCCTGTAGCTCGGCCAGCTTGCCGGTGCCGATGTAAGTGGCGGGATTGATCCGCTCGCGCCGCTGCGTCAGACCACCGACGACGACAGCGCCGGCAGTGGTGGCCAGGCCGCGCAGCTCCTCCAGTGGATCAGGAGTGACCCAGGGCCGCTCCGGCAGCGCTACGCTGACCAGGAAGGCGCGTTCGAGGCGGACGGTGAGTTCGCTGCGAGGAGTGTCAAGAGCCACTGTGGGTGACGTTTCCTCCTGTGTGAGACGTTCCTCTTACAGAATTTTAGAGTGAGAGACCCGGGCGGTCCAAGTGGAAAAACTGTCCCGGGGCGGGGCTCAGCAGGGGGGCATCCGGGAGACCTCATCCGTCCGCTTCGATCAGCCCGGCCCGGATGGCGTAACGCACCAGGCCGGCCACGTCGTGGATGCCGAGCCGCTCCATCAGCTGGGCTCGGTGGGTTTCGACCGTCTTGACACTGAGGCTGAGGATGTTAGCGATCCCCTTAGTGGTGTGACCCTCTGCGATCAACCGCAGCACCTCGCGCTGGCGCGGCGTCAGCAGCTCAAGCGAGTTGTTCTCGCCTCCCTGGTGTTCGATGTAGTCGGCCACGACGTGCTTCGACACGGCGGGGGTGAGATAGGTCTCGCCGCGGGCGACGGCTCGAATGGCTAGCTCCAGTTCGGCGGTGTCGGCGTCCTTGAGGAGGTAGCCGGCCGCACCAGCCCGCAGCGCTTGCCAGACATACTCCCGGGCCGCGTGGACCGAGACGATGATCACCGCGGTCCCCGGGTGCTCCTTGGTCACCCGGCGGGCTAGCTCCAGACCGCTCAGCCCGGGCATACTGATGTCGGTCAGCAGCACGTCGGGCCGGTGCCGGCCGATCAAGGCCAGGGCCTCGCGGCCGTCGGCCGCCTCGGCCATGACCTCGATTCCTGATACCTCTTGGAGCAAGGCACGGACGCCGGCCCGGACCAGGCGGTGGTCATCCGCCAGCACGACGCGAACGGGCTTCATGGCAAGTTCCTCCGCCCGCCTCTCCGTTCCAGGGGGACCGAGGCGAGGGGCAGCCGTGCCAGGATCTCGGTCCCGCCCGAGGGGGTTGACCGGATCTGGAGCTGGCCTCCCACGAGCAGGGCGCGCTCCTGCATCCCGAGGAGTCCCAAACTGGCCCCGCGGGCGGCACGCTCCTCGGCGGCAGCCACGTCGAAGCCAATGCCGTCGTCGCGGACAGCCAGCCGCAGCTCTTCCCCGCTCGGGCGCAGCTCAACCCAAACGTGGCGGGCGCGGGCATGTCGCAGCACGTTGGTCACCGCCTCTTGCACGATGCGGAAGCAGGCGGTTTCGACCTCCGGCGGCACAGGTCCGGCCAGCGGCTCGGCGTCCAGCCGGACATCTAGCCCCGCCCGCTGCGCCTGCCGGTCAAGGTACCACTCCAGGGCCGGCACCAGGCCGAGGTCGTCGAGAAGAGATGGCCGCAGGTCCAGCGACAGGTCGCGCACATCCTGGAGGGTGCGTTCGACCAGGGTGATACTCTCATCGAGCCGGTCGGCCGACTCCGGGAAAGAGCGACGCAGGGCCTGGAGATTGATCTTCACCGCGGTCAGGGCCTGGCCGATCTGGTCGTGTAACTCGCGGGCCAGGCGGCGGCGTTCGGCCTCCTGGGCGGCCAGCAACTGCCGCGATAGGACCTGCAAGCGCTCCCGCCCCTTACGAACCTGTTCAAACAACCAGGCGTGCGGACCAGCCATTGGCTCGGCCGCCTCCCGCCCCTTCCCTTCACCCTCCTGCCCAGCGGCCGGCTCGCCCGGCGGAACCTCCCCGATCAGCAACAGGCCGGTCGGTCGGCCCTCCCGGTCACGATAGGGGAGAAAGACCGAGCGAGCGGTGAAGCGCCGTCCGTTCTTGTGGACATGCTCCAGGCACCCTTCCCATTTCCCCTCGCGCAAGGCCGCTTCCCGGATCTCGCGGGCCCTGCCGGAGACCACATCTTCCGGGGCGTGGATGAGATTGGCACCGGCCTTATCGACAACCTCCCCCGGCTCGTAGCCGTACTGCCGCCGCGCTCCTTCGTTCCACAGGACAATCCGCCCCTGTAGGTCCATCCCGATCAGGGAATGCTGCGTGGAGGACCGCAAGAGGTCGATCATCAAGGCCAGGGCCGGCTCGGCTTCCGCTAGGTCGGTGCGATCAGAGAAGCTGCTCCTCATTGCTTCCGCCCTTGGCTGCTAGCGTCCCCAGTCGGGGATGCCCCGGCCGCCTTCCCCCTTGCCGACGAACAGGGCCCGGAGTAACACGCTTGCGCAAGCATGAACTCCAGGTGGATAGACTAGCCAACCTGCTAATTGGATTCGGGGATATCCTTTAGATATCCCCGGCAACCATTTTAACAAGGTCAGGTCGGACGTTTCCATCAAGAAATTGTCGCAGGGCAATTGGAGAAAGATTAGGGGCAGGGTGGAATGGAGAAGATTTCGCAGAAGCCTCGCCCGGGCCCAGTCTCATCCACTTCCGGAGGGGCCGGGGCAGTGAGCAGTCCGTAGTCGGTAGTCCGTAGCGCAACGCCGAGGCGAGTTGGTCCATGTCCCATCGGCCAGATGCTCGCTA
Source organism: Gemmataceae bacterium (assembly GCA_035575035.1). Lineage (GTDB taxonomy): Bacteria > Planctomycetota > Planctomycetia > Gemmatales > Gemmataceae > DATLYH01. Next base: position 11,264 of record DATLYH010000097.1, on the reverse strand, counting down.
GGACCGGCCCGCTCACGCGGGCCGCTCGCCCACCGGCTAGCTGACGCGGACCGCTCGCTGCCGGCCAGATGCTCGCTAGGACCGGCCCGCTCACGCGGGCCGCTCGCTGGGCCGGCCGCTCCCATCGGCTTTCCACTCGATGCAGTTCCGCTAGAATAGATGCGGTTCTCCGCTAAGTTCGCCTGAATAAGGCCAGGAAGGGAGAGGGTGGATAACATACCCAGGAGAGGGAAAGGAGCGACCTGGCCGCAAGCCGCTCAAGCGTCGGGGGATCGACGAACTCTCTCGGAACCACCGCACGGCAGTTGGGGGGAAGATAGCGAACGATTGCGTGTGGCGGTCGCGCAATGGCCGGACGGAGGGGTTCAACCAGGGACTACACATTATCCTCTGGCGGGCCTACGGCATGCTCCACTTCCGTCATTTCCGTCTGCGCGTGTTCGACTGCCTTGGTCAGCCCGCCAAGCCTTGATACAGCACAGAAATGCTCCCGTAGGATCGCATTGCCCGTGGACAGAGAGCCGGTCCTTCCTTACCTGTGGATGCTGAGCGGCAGCACGGCCTTCGCCGTGATGGGCACCCTGACCCATGCCCTCGGCGGCCGCTGCGACTGGCGCTGGATGGCTCTGGCCCGTTGCCTGCTCCCCCTGGTCCTTGTTGTTGCCTTGGCCCTGGTCTCCGGCGTCCGGCTGGTTTTCTGGAGGCCCCGCACTCTTTGGGTGCGGAGTCTGGCCGGCAGCATTAGCATGCTCGGCACCTTCTTCGCCCTGACTCGGCTGCCGGTCTCCGACGTGTTCACGCTCACCAACATGTTCCCCGTCTGGGTGGCGGCCCTCTCCTGGCCGTTGCTGGGCGAGCTGCCGCCGGGTCACGTCTGGCTGTCGGTGGCCAGCGGCGTGGCGGGCGTCGTGCTCATCCAGCGTCCCCATCTGGCGGAGGGGAATTTCGCCGTTCTGGTCGCCTTGGCCGCCTCTTTCTTCACCGCCCTGGCCATGATCGGCCTGCACCGCCTTCGGGGGGTCGATGCCCGTGCTATCGTCGTGCATTTTTCCGCGGTTGCCCTGCTCCTTTGTCTGGCGTGCTTTGTACTGTTCGAGCCGATGGGCGCCCCGACCGAGGGGCTGGATGGAGGAGCGCTGCCGGCGTTGCTCGGGATTGGTTTGCTGGCCACGGTCGGCCAGCTGTTCCTGACCAAGGCGTTCGCGGCCGGCCACCCTGCCAAGGTGTCGGTGGTCGGATTGAGTCAGATCGTCCTGGCCCTCATCCTGGACGTGCTTTTCCTGGGCCACCGCCTCGACGCGCTGACGTTGTTGGGGATCGTCCTGGTGATGGCCCCCACTGCCTGGCTGATGGCCTACCCGGCCTGGCTGCGGCAGACGGCAGAACCGTCGCCGGGAGATGCGAAACCGAAAGCCGATCGGCTTGGGGAATTGGATGGTCCCGGCTCCTCGTGAGAAGGAGGGCTGGACTTGCAAGACTATGGCACCCTCCCAGCCAGGTAGGTTTTGCTCTTGCGGTGCCCCGATGATGGAAGCCGGGAAGGCTCGCGAAGGCGACGCGCAGGGAGAGGGGCGGGGGGAAGGGGTGCTGGCTACGGCCGCACCAGCGAGTCGAAGACCCGGACCTTCTTCCAGTTGTCCTTGTTCTCGTCGATGAACTGCTTGTGCCGCGGGGCATCCTGGTACTTGTCGTGCGCCTCCTTGTTCTTGAAGACCAGGTGCAGGGCGACGTCGAAGTCCCGGTCGTTGACCGGCCGGTTGAACTCCTCGGCGAGCGTGCCGGCGGCGAAGAAGACCTCGCCGGGGTGCTTCGACAGGTACTTCTTGCAGGCGGCAACCAGTTTTTCCTTGGCCTGCGGGGAGTTGTCCTTGAGGGAGAAGTAAACGTTGTGCACCACCATCGGCTCGGCGGCCGATCCCTGCTCGGCCCGTCCGTCTCTGCTCAACCACCAGGCAGCGGCCAGGACTACAGTCAGGAACACACAGCAGGCCAACACCGTACGCATGGCAACCTCCATTCCACGAGAGGGAGAACTCCTTACCCGGTCGCAAATCTTCCTTCAAGCGAGGATGGCGTGCACCACTTGGCCGTGGACGTCGGTCAGGCGGAAGTCCCGCCCCTGGAATTTGTACGTCAGCTTCTTGTGATCGACGCCCAGCAAGTGCAAGATGGTGGCGTGCAGGTCGTGCACAGAGACGACGTTCTCGACTGCGTTGTAGCCGAGTTCGTCGGTGGCCCCGTAGGTGATACCCCCTTTGATACCGCCGCCCGCCAGCCAGATCGAGAACCCCTTGATGTGATGATCGCGGCCGTTGCCCTGGGCCATCGGCGTCCGGCCGAACTCCCCGCCCCAGATGACCAGGGTGTCGTCGAGCAGGCCGCGCCGCTTCAGGTCCTGGATCAGCGCAGCCGACGCCTGGTCCACCTCACCGGCCACGACCTTGATATCGTCCTTGATGCGGCTGTGATGGTCCCAGTCGCGGTGGTAAAGCTGGATGAAGCGGACGCCGCGTTCGGCCAGCCGTCGAGCCAGGAGGCAGTTGGAAGCGAACGAACCGTCGCCCGGCTGGCAGCCGTACAAGTCGAGAACTTGCTTTGGCTCCTTGGAGATGTCCATCAGCTCGGGCACCGAGGTCTGCATGCGGAAGGCCATCTCGTATTGCGCGATCCGCGTGGCAATTTCGGGATCGTCCACGATCTGGCCGTGCAGCCGATTCAACTCCTGAACGGCGTCAACGATATCGCGCTGGCCCGCGGCATCCACACCGGCAGGATTGTTGATGTATAGCACCGGGTCGCCCTTGGAGCGGAGGTGGACCCCCTGAAAGCGGCTGGGGAGGAAGCCGCTGTGCCACTGCCGGGCGGCGATCGGCTGCGACTGGCCCGACTTGCCGGTCGAGGTGAGCACGACGAAGCCGGGCAGGTTGTCGGCATCGCTGCCGAGGCCGTACCAGACCCACGCGCCCATCGCCGGCCGGCCCGAGATGGTGGTGCCGGTGTTCATGAAGGTGTGGGCCGGGTCATGGTTGATTGCCTCGGTTTGGAGGGAACGGATGATGCAGATCTCGTCGGCGATGGAGCCGATGTGCGGGAAGATCGTGCAGATCTCCTGGCCGGACTGGCCGAACTTCCGGAACGGATGCTGCGGCGCGAAGCAGGTCAGCTGCTTGGCGTTCTGGAGCTGGGCGATTGGCTGGCCCTTGGTGAGCGACTCAGGCATGGGTTGACCGTGCATCTCGGCGAGCTTGGGCTTGTAGTCGAAGGTTTCGAGGTGCGACGGCCCGCCGGCCATGTAAAGGTAGATGACGCGCTTGGCCCGCGGCGGCACGTGCGGCGGATTGACCACGCCGGGCCAGCGGTCCACATCAACCTTGTTGCGCGTCTTCTCGGCAGCGGCCAGATCGCGCTGGAGCAGCGACGCCAGGGCGGCGAGCCCCACGCCGGCGCCGGTTCGGCCGAGGAAGGTGCGGCGGGTGAGGTTTAGTTTCCAAGCTTCAAATCGCCTCATGGTCTTGGTCCCTGGTCTTCTCCTCCAGGGTGCGTCGCAACACGGCGAGCACCGCCTGGTCCTTGTCCCGGGCCGTCTCTTCCTTGAGGGCGATCAGAGTGCGGAGGTCGAGGAGGCGGACCTTGAGGTCCTCGCCGACCTGCACTTCAACGGTGTGCGGCAGCAACTCCTCGTACCCACGGTCCCTGCTCACCGTGCCGAGCAGGTCGAGCGGGCCGGCCCGGGTCATCAGCAACTGGTGTCCCGCTGAGGCCAGGTGGGATAGGCCGGGCCTCAGGCGCCGGTCGGGGTGCTCCCGGTAATACGCGTCCAGCTCCTGCAAAGCCGTCAGCAGGCGAGTCAAGTTCTCGGAGGCGCGCGAATGTACCACGTCTAGATCGAAGGTAGTCACGGGCGCGCCATGGAGGACCGCACAGACCCCACCAATTACGATGAAGTCAACGCCGTGACCCGTAAGGGTCTGCAGGATGGCCAGAATGTCATCGGAGGTGGGAGGCGGCATCTTGCAGTTTCCTGAGCGCTCGGATGTTGCGCTGGAGCACTTGAAGCCGCTCAAGCGGCGTCAAAGACAGCATCCAGCGGATCAGCGTCAGATCGACGCCATCCTCGCTATGCGTCGGCCTGCCGCTCGGGGCGCCCACCCCCTTCACAACATCCTCGTCCTTCCGTTGGGGCTGTCCCATGACCCTCTGCCCTATGCCTGTTAGTTCCTGGTAATCGTCTCATGCAGGTTCAACAGCACCCGCGCTACCGATGTCCACGCCGCCAACTCGGCCGGGTCGATCTCCTTCGGCGCCGGGCGGTCGCCGACTTTCAGCAGCGCCTGGGCCGACTCGCGCTCCACGCGGTACTTCTGCAGGTGCTGCTCGGCCAGCGCCGCGAGAAGGTTCACCTCGGCAGGCTCAGCCTTGCGGCAGAGCACCTGCCGATAGGCGAACTGGATTCGTGCCTCGGTGCCGCTGCCGGCCTCGCGGACGATGCGCTCGGCCAGGCAGCGGGCCGCCTCGACGTAGGTCGGATCGTTCAGCAGCACCAGTGCCTGGAGCGGCGTGTTCGAGCGCGGCCGTTCCACCGTACACTCCTCGCGGCTGGGGGCGTCGAAGGCCAGCAAGCTGGGGTGCGGGAAGGTGCGCTGCCAGTAAGTGTACAGACCGCGGCGGTACAGGTCCTCGCCGGTGTCCTTGACATACTCGCGCTTGGGGAAGTTCAGGAAGGCCCAGTAGCCGTCCGGCTGGTACGGCTTGACGCTGCGGCCGCCGATCTTGCGCGACAGCAGGCCGCTCACCGCCAGGGCATTGTCGCGCACCATCTCGGCGTCCAGCCGGAAGCGCCCTTGCCGGGCCAGGAGCACGTTGTAAGGGTCGCGTTTCCGCAGGGCCTCGTCCGCCTGGGATGACTGCCGATAGGTCCGCGACATGACCATCCGCTTGACCAGGTGCTTGACATCCCAGCCGCTCTCGCGGAACTCGACCGCCAGCCAGTCGAGCAATTCGGGATGGCTCGGCGGGCTCCCCTGGGAGCCGAAGTCGTCGAGCGTCTTGACCAGGCCCTGGCCGAACAACAGCATCCAGAGTCGGTTGACGAAGACGCGGGCAGTCAGCGGGTTGTCGTCCGAGACCAGCCAGCGGGCTAGGTCGAGCCGGGTGGCCCGGCGGTCCTTGACGCCCAAAGGCGGCAGCGCGGCGGGCGTGTCGGGCTGGACCAACTCGCCCGACTCATCGAGCCAGTTGCCGCGCGGCAGGATGCGGACCACTCGCGGCGGCCCCGCCCTTGTGATCAGTGTCGAGGGGACGTCCCGAAGGATCTCGTCCTTGCGGCGCTGCAACTCGGCCAGCTGCCGGCGGACCGGCTCCAGCTCCGGGGCAATGCTGCGGTAGTGGGCGGCCAAGGCCTGCCTCTGCTTCTCGTTGCGCTTGGCCGGGGCCAGGGCGACGATGTCGGCAATCGGCTTGGGCAGCCCCTTGACCTCCCCCTTGCGGACCGCCTCTTCCCACTTCGCCTGAGCGGCCTCCACTTCCGGCGCAGCCATCGCCTGGTGCAGCGGGACCATCTGCGCATCCAGCATCTTCAGCCGGGCCTCTTGCTCGGGGCTCGGCAAAAGCGTCTGCTCCTGCCGGCCCACCGCCTTCTCCTGGATGTCGGCGAAGAAGGCGCCCAGGCTGTAAAAGTCCTTCATCGAGATCGGGTCGAACTTGTGATGGTGGCACTCGGCACAGCCCATCGTCAGGGCCAACCAGACAGTCGAGACATTGCGGACCCGATCGGCCAGGTACTTGGCCATGTATTCCTTCGGCTGGGCCCCGCCCTCCTCGGTGGTCATCAACAGGCGGTTGTAGCCCGAGGCGATCTTGTGCTCGACGGTCGGGCTGGGCAGCAGGTCGCCGGCCAGCTGCTCGACCGTGAAGCGGTCGAAGCGCATGTTGTCGTTGAACGCCTTGATGACGTAATCGCGGTAGGGGGCAAGGTCGCGGTGGTTGTCGCTGTGATAGCCGCCGGTGTCGGCGAAGCGCACCAGGTCGAGCCAGTACAGCGCCATCCGCTCGCCGTAGTGCGGACTGGCCAGCAGCCGATCAACCACCTTTTCATATGCCTCCGGCGAATTGTCGGCCAGGAAAGCGTCCACCTCCTCAGGGGTCGGCGGCAGTCCGGTCAGGTCGAACGACAACCGGCGGATCAGCGTGCGCTTATCGGCTTCGGGAGATGGCCGGAGCTTTTCCCGGTCGAGGCGGGCGAGGATGAAATGGTCGATGGGATTGACCGGCCAGGCGGGGTCGCTGACGGCGGGGACAGGCGGCCGTTTCGGGGCGAGGCGCGACCAGTGGTCCTGCCAGCGGGCCCCTTGCTCGATCCAGCGGCGAATCTGGGCGATCTGCTCGGCGGTGAGGCGCTTCTCCGATTTCCGCGGCGGCATGCGCTGGGCGGGGTCCGCGGCGGTGATGCGCAGGTACAGCTCGCTCTCGTCCGGTTTGCCGGGCACAATGATCCGCCCGTTCAGCGCCCCTTCTTGCAGGTCAAGGCGGAGGTCGGCCTTGCGCTGGTTCTGGTCGGGGCCATGACAGGCATAGCAATTGTCGGAGAGGATCGGCCGGATGTCCCGGTTGAACTCCAAGGTCGGCGCGGCTGGCTCGGCGGACGGAGCAGCTGCCGGCAGGCAGGTCAGGGCCAGGCCGGCCAGCAACCGGCGCAGCCAGGTTCGGCGGTCCTTCGGCATCGGTTTCAGCCCCCACAGGCGGGTCTGGGCGCGGGTCTTGGCAGGATTGGCCGCGCCGTCGGACGATTGTATCCCCGGCGGCGCTCGCGTAATCTCTCGATGGTTTAGATTACTCACGGCCGGTCCCGATCTCAAGGGGCCCGCTCAGGACACCAACCAGGAGGTTTCTGCCATGTCCGCTCCGAACCCGACCAAGCGAACCGTCAGCCGCCGGGCCGTCCTCGCCGGGGCCTGCGCCGGCCTGGGCTGGACCGTTCTGTCCCAGGACGAGGCCCAGGCGCCCGGGCGCGATCCGAAGGATGCTCCCATCCGGCCCAAGGACCCGCTCAAGATCACCAAGTTGGAGACGTTCCTGGTCAAGCCGCGCTGGCTGTTTTTGAAGGTGCATACCAACGCCGGCATCGTCGGTCTGGGCGAGCCAGTCGTTGAGGGGCGGGCGCTGACCGTGGCCCAGGCCGTCAAGGAGGTCGAGCCGTATCTCGTCGGTAAAGACCCGCGGCGGGTGGCGCATCATTGGCAGGCGATCTACCGCCACGCCTTCTACCGCGGCGGCCCTATCCTGACCAGTGCCCTGAGCGGCATCGACATGGCGCTGTGGGACATCAAGGGCAAGGCACTGGGAGTGCCGGTTTATGAGCTGCTCGGCGGCCCGACGCGCGACCGGGTGCGCGTCTACGCCCATGCCCGCACCCCGGAGGCGATCAAGCAGGCCAAGGCCCGCGGCTTCACTGCCTTCAAGACCGGCCCGGCCAAGCGCCGGCCGTCGCGTTACATCGAGACGCCGGCCGAGGTCCAGTACGCTGCCGAGAAGTTCGCCGAGCTGCGCAAGGCGGCCGGCGACGACGCCGACATCGGCATCGACTTCCACGGCGCCATCAGCCCAGCCCTGGCCAAACTCTTGATCAAGGCCCTGGAGCCGTACCAGCCGATGTTCATCGAGGAGCCGATCAACTGCCAGAACCACGACATCATGGCCGAGATCGCCCGCAGCACGCACTTGCCGATCGCCACGGGGGAGCGGGTCTTCACCAAGTGGGGCTTCCGCGAGGTGCTGGAGAAGAAGGCGGCGACGATCCTCCAGCCCGACCTGTGCCATGCGGGCGGCATCACCGAGTGCCGGCTGATCGCGGGCATGGCGGAGGCGTATTACGCAGCCATCGCCCCGCATAACCCGCTCGGCCCCATCTCACTGGCGGCGGGGGTGCAGCTGGCGGCCTCGATCCCCAATTTCCTCTGCCAGGAACAGGTCAGCCTGGGCGAAGGCTACCTCAAGCAGCCGTTCGTGGTGCGCAACGGCTACCTGGACCTGCCGACAGGGCCGGGCCTCGGCATCGAGCTAGACGAAAACGCCCTGGCCGACAAGATCGGCCACGACTGGAGGAACCCCGAGACCTATGACCAGGATGACGGGTCGGTGGTCGATTGGTGATCAAGCCGGGGGCGCCCCCTAGACCTACCCCGGCGGGGCGGCGGCCGGCTGGCGAAGCAGGGCCAGCGACCGCTCAACCACGGCGAATGCCGCTCGCGGCCGGGCCAGCCGCTGGACGTTGGCCTTCAGCTGCTCCAGCCGGACCGGGTCCTTCAACAGCCGGGTCAACTTGTAGGCCAGGGTGCCGATGGTGTTGATCTTGATGGCCGCCCCATTCTCCAACAGGAAGTCGCTGTTGCGGAACTCCTGGCCCGGGGTCGGGTTGACGATCGCCATCACCGCGCCTCGGGCCAGCGTCTCCGACGTGGTCAGTCCGCCCGGCTTCGACAAGACGATATCGGCCGCCGCCATCAGCTCGTCGATCTCATCGGTGAAGCCGTAAATCTTGGTCCGGTGGCGCGGCGGAGGGACGATTGCTTCCAGCTGTGCCTTCGCCTCGGCGTTGCGCCCCGCGACCACGACCACCTCCAGCGGCAGCTCCACATCGAGCAGAGCGCGGTAGAGGCGCTCGATCGGCCCGACGCCGAAGCCGCCGGCCATTTGCAGGATCACGGGCCGGTCGCCTGCCAGACCGTGCTTCGCCAGACACGCTGCCCGGTCCTTCGGTTCGCTGAAGACCGGGTGGATGGGAATGCCGGTTGCCGTGATGTGGTCGCGCGGCACGCCCCAGTGGCAGAGGTACTCCGCCCCCTCCTCCGTGGCCGTGAAGTAATGGTCGCACGGCTGATTGACCCAGAGGCGGTGCGTCTCGAAGTCGGTGGTCACGGTTACCTGGGGGACGTTCAGCCGTTCCTGCCGGCGCAGCGAGGCGATGATCTCGGCCGGGAGGAAATGAGTGTTGATGATCAAATCCTGCGGCTCGGACTCGAGGAGGCGGATGAACTTCCCGAGGTTGAGCTTCTCGACCGCCAGCCGCAGCCGGTCGGCCCGGTTCTTGCCGGAGCGGCTCGGCTGGTCGAGCAGGTCGTAGAAGTAGCCGAGGACGTGCGGCGCCTTGTTGACCAGATCGAGGTACGACCGGGCGTAGATGCGGCGGAAGGCGGCGTTGGTCAGCTCCATCACGTCGAGGTTCTTGACCGTGGCTTCGGGCACCATCCGGCGCAGGGCCACTTCGACTGCCTGCGCGGCCCGCAGGTGCCCCGCCCCCACCGACGCCGACAGGATCAGGATGCGAGGTGCCATGATTCTACCCAAGGAGTTCATCACGGTAAGCAAAGACGGCCGGCGTGCCGCCAGTATGGACAAACACAACGATCTCGCCCCGTTTGAGCCGGCCGTGGCGCGTGTGGTCGATCAGGGCGGCCATCGCCTTGGCCGTGTAAACCGGATCGAGCAGGACGCCTTCGGTCCGGGCCAGCAGGTCGATCGCCTCGCGGCCGCCGGGCGTTACCTGACCGTAGCCGGCGCCGATGTAATCTTCCGTGGCGTCGATGTCGGCGGCCCTGAGGCGATGCGGCAGGCCAAGCAGGGCAGCCGTCTGGTTGGCGACCTCGGCCAGGTCCTCACGGACATTCCACGGCCAGCGGATCGGACAGACCAGGCGGACCTGGGCCGACATCCCCAGGACGGCCCGTCCCAGCGCCAACCCCGCGCCGGTAGCCCCGGCCGCGGCGGCGTAAATGGCCGTCGGCGTCAAGCCTCGCCTGCGCATGTCGTCAAGGATCTCGGCCATGCACAGGGTGTAGCTGACGGCGGCAAGCGGCCGGCCGCGGACCCGGTCCCAGGCGTAAGGGCGTCGGCCGGCCCGCCGCAGTTCCTCGGCCCGCGCTGCGATCAGGGCGTCCAGCTCCGGCCCGAGCGGCGCATCGACGATCTCGATCGTGGCCCCCATGAGGTGGTCGAGCAGCAGGTTTCCCTGGATGTCGGCGTCATGAGCGGCCCGACTCAGGATCAAGCGGCACTCCAAGCCGAGTTTGTTGCAGGCGGCGGCGGTCTGGCGACAGTTGTTCGACTGTACCCCGGCCCCCCAGACAATCACGTCGGCCCCCTGGCGGAGGGCGTCGGCCAGGAGGAACTCGTTGTGCCGGGTCTTGTTGCCGCCGAAGAGGAGTCCCGTGCAATCGTCGCGCTTGAGGAAAATACGAGGACCGCCGAGCCGTTCAGCGAAGCGCGGCGCCTCCTCCAGCGGCGTCGGCAGATGAGCCAGGTCCACACGCGGCAGCCGAGCCACACAGCGGCGCAGCTCGTCGGTCGAAAGCACGGGGTAGCTCATACATTCTCCTGAGGTCAGTTAGCCGCATGGTACACCGGGAAACCGGCGCTGCAAGGAGATTCTCCGGGACGCTTGCGGTTGGCAGGGGGTCCGGCATATAACGAGAAACAGACCTGGTGCTGCGAGCGCGACTCACCGGAGGAGGATTCGCATGTTCCGCTCCCTGCTCGGCGTGACGGCGGTGGTGCTGCTCTTTCCTGCCGTTGCGGAGGCCCACCTGTTCCGCTCTCTGTTCGGGCCGCGGACCGTGACGGCCTACTACTACCCCGTTGTCGTCCCGGCCCTAGCCCCGGTGCGGGTCTATTACGCGGCGCCCGCGCCGGTGGTTGTCAGTTACACTCCGTGTCCCATCCCGGTCGCACCGGCCGTGGCAGTGCCGGCCACTCCGGTTGTCCCCTCGACTCCCGCGCCTCCGCTGGCAACGCCTCAACCGGCGCCCCCATCACCGGCGCCATCCGCGGCGCCGACCAGCCCCGCCCCGGCCCCGGGCCCCGGCATGGCCTCGGGGGTCGGCGAGCGGCGCTTCTATGATGCCTACGCCGCCGGCGTGCGCGACCCGGCCCGGGCGGCGTTCGGCCGCGCCTCGGTCGGCTTCTGGAACCTGTCCGGCCGCGACCTGGTGTTGCTGGCCGGCGGCCAGCGCCTGCTGTTGCCGAACGGCCGGAACGTGACGTTGGAGCTAGACCGTCAGTTCAGCTGGCAGGTGGAAGGGCGTCCGGCAATGGTCGAGCAGGTGCCCGCCAACGAGTCAGCGATGGAGATCGTCATCCGACAGTAGAGACTGGGGTCGGAGGTTGACCGGATAAGAAGCCGCTTGCGGTTAGCGCTAAGGAAACCGTTCGTAGCGGCCGATCAGGGTATCAATGGTACCGCTCGCCCACCGGCCGGCTGACGCCGGCCGCTC
>DATLYH010000096.1:0-32779 GCA_035575035.1 Gemmataceae bacterium | reverse complement strand
GCGGTGGTACCGGCGGCGGTGGACGGTGGAGCGGACGTTCGCCGGGCTGGGGAACTTCCGCCGCCTGGTGGTGCGCTAGGAGCGCAGCCTCAAGATGTATCGAGCGTTCTTCCAGGTGACCTGCCTCGTTATAACTCTGAGGCAGTTATGAAACCGCTTCTAATGTATCCTTCCAATAATGTGCGATGCTTGTAGAAATCGGCCTCCGTTTGCCAAAAGAAGCTCATCTGGAGCGCTCATACGCCTTAGAAGGTGATCTCCTTTTCGCCCTTGCGGATGACAAACGCAAAATCTATGGGTTTGACTTTACCCCACCACCTTTTCAGCATAAGGTTGTTGGCCTTTTGAGCGAAAGACATGAATGGGTGGAGATTGGCAATTGCCTTCGGTTTACACTAACTTCTCCGCGATCCGCCGCCGATTTGCTGTTGGCGGTCAATTGGATTGACATGATGGTTTTCATCATAGACTCACGATCAGTTGCAGAGATCGGTATTCCAAAGCGAATACGCCGTTGGCTTCTTTTTAGTGATCCGTTCGCCTGGTTTGAAAGAAACATAAGGCAGTGGGATATAGTATGCTTCGTGGGTACCCATCCGTATCGGGGAATCGATATTAAAACCTCTGTGCTTACATTTTCGGGGTTATGGAAGCTTATAGAGCCGGTGTTGGTCAGGCACCAACTTGTAGTAAGCAAATCTACATTGGGGTTTTCCAAGTTGAGCAGTGCCTGATTTATGCATGCGACAACGAAGGGAATCTTCTGACCAAGACACGGTTCAGCGATGGCCAGCGGACGGAATACACCTGGGACTATCGTAACCGGTTGGTGCGGGTGGTGGTCAAGGACGCCGCCGGCACCGTCCTGCACGAGGAGCGCTACACCTCCGACGTACTTGACCGCCGCTGCCCGACTTGGCGACACTGCCGAGATGAGGTTCTGGACACAGGTGATTAGACTGTTAGGCCATTAAATTCGCCGTACCGTTAGTGACCTTAACGACCCGAAGGCATTGTCATGACAACGGACCTCAGGAGCAAATGCCAGGATTTTCTGGAGCGGCAAGGATATCTCTTAACATCTTCAGAAACAATCGGCCTCGACGAACTGGTTCCTCCTTTGATCCAGATCCTAGCTAATGTAAACGACGAACATCTGTTGGAAGAAGCTGTTCGCTATCTGGGGATGATAGGCCGGGCAGCTGAGCCAGCCATCAAGCCGTTGGTACTGCTTATTGCAAGGAACCCTATAACACCCACGGTGGATGAAATACAATTGAACCTCAGTAGGAACAAGCCCTGGATGTGTGGTCAGGCCACCCGAGCAGCCATGGACGCCATGAAGCAAATCTGTCCTGAGAAAGCAATTGAAGCAATCGACATGCTATGCCACGATGCTGATCCCCAGGTTCGATTCCAGGCAGCGTTGGCTTTGCAGGCAATTGGCGAACCAGCCGATCGGGTAATTCCTCGCCTCGTCGAGCTGTCGCGAGATCGAGAGAGCCAAATCCGTCGCACCGCCGTGTTGGCCCTTTGGCCGTATCAGTCGCTAGGCGAGGAAACCCTTTATACCCTACTTACCCGGAGCACGGACCCCGATTTGATTGTGCGTGTTCGCGTCGATTGCCTGTTGGCCAGTAAACTTTCAGGTTATCAGCGAAGATATCCGGACGGCATAATAGATTTGGCCAATCTACTGTGTAGCACGGTTGATGTTGAAAACGATATTACGGCAGTTGATGTTATTCGAACGATCCCCATGATGGGCAATGATGCAACTCGGTTTGCCAAGCGGATTATGGATCTATTGCAATCCAAAGTTTCCGTTGTAATTCCGGCCATCGCAGCAATATCTATGGCTTTGCGAGAAATTGTCCACCACTATCCTTCGCTGCGAAAATTGGTTCTTTCGTCCCTTCGTCAAATAGCTGTGCCAGGCAATCAGGTAGCCTGTTTTGTGAATGACAATTTGGTCTTTATGCTTTCTCAGCTGAAAAGCCAGCATCAATAGAGCCTTCCTCCGCGGCTTTTGCGTGCGGCGCGCCAGTTTTCCGTGATGACCAACCATGCCGCATACTGTAGTTCTTTGGGAAAGACCTGGTAGCGCACGTAAATGGCCGCGCTCTTTACCACTCCCCCTTTGGTCGTCATCTGGCAACGATGCGCGTGCGGAATTGTATCAACGTGCGGAGGAATCGTGACCAATACATGAAGCAGTTTCATAACTGCCTCAGAGTTATAAGGAGGCAGGCTACGTGAACGAACGCTCGATACATCTTGAGGGAGTGTTCCTCACCCACGACCAGGCGGCGGAAGTTCCCCCGCCCGGCGAACGTCCGCTCCACCTGCCCCCGGCGCTGATCCTGCTACCGCTGCCTCCGTCATGATCCGCTACCACCAAGCAGAGCCCGGAGCATCGGCGACGGGGCAATTATCCGAAAGAGACGTGTCGGCGAAGAACGTAACCAAACGTAACCAGAGAAGAGGCCATCGGTTGGTTCATCTCCAGGTTGGCGCGCTGCCCTCGCCGCGATGCTCACCAACCTGGAGCCCAACCGGAGCCTGGCCGCTGACTCGCAGACCGGTCGCTGGCGCTTCCGGCTCTGCTATCTGCACATCCTCTCACCAGGATTTTTGCTACCTGGACTTCCCCGGGGCAATTTCATACTCGATGCCAGTGATAGGGAATCACACAGGATAGTCCGCTTCGCTGCCGGCAGCCTGACGCCAAGCCGCCGGCAGCATGCACCTTCGTCGGTTGGACCCAGTTCATCGCTCGGTGGAGGGACTTTCCGATGTCTCGAGCGCGTGTCCGCAGCGGTGTTGCGGGGTTGACGACCCTGCTGGTGTTTGTCCTGGTGTTGGCCGTCTGGGGGCCCCCGGAGCGGGGCGAGTCGAACCAGCAGGCGGCCCAGCCGCCCCGGCGGGTTCGGGCGGAAGGCAAACCGATCCCCATGCCCGCCAACCTGATCAGCCTGGAGGTTGCCCTCGGCCTCAAGGACAAGCAGCCGACCGCCTGGGACGGACAGGTCCAACTCTCGCAAGGCAAGGTAATCGAGATCGACGTGCTCCGCGGCGGACCCAACGCCAAGGCCGAGGGCAACCGCTTCACCGCCCGCTCAGTCCTCGGGAAGGAGGCCAAGAAGAAAAAGAAGGAAGTCGTCGATCCCATCTTGCTGCGCGTCACTTTGGATGCCCCGGCTGCAGCGACCGTCACCCTTGAAACCAAGCAGGGCAAGTTTGCCTTCAAGCCGGCGGACCTGCCGGTCGGCTCGCCCCGGACCTTCCTCGACGAGCAGGCCCGTGTCGAGCGACAAGATGGTGCCATCCGCCTGACCGGCCGCGACACCGAGGATGACTTCCCTGTCCTGGCCCGCGACCGCGACGGCGCCGCCTGGCTGGCTTACGTTGAATACCAACCGGGCCGGCCGATGGTCCTGGAGCGCGTCTACGCGCGCGAGTTCGACGAGCTGGTGCCCACCGGCCACGGCGACCAGATCCGGCTGACGCGCTTCGACGGCAAGGTCTGGCAGCCGGCCATTGACGTGACCGAACCCGGCCTGGATGTCTGGCGGCCGACCGTGGCGGTGGACGGCCAGGGACGGGTGGTAGTTGCCTGGGCTCAGCAGGTGGACCACGATTGGGAGATCTTCTATCGCCGCTACACCCCCGGCAAGGACGGCGGCAAGGGCCAGTGGTCCGAGGTCGTGCGCCTGACCCGGTCGCCCGGCTCCGACTTCCACGTGGTGGCGGCAACCGACGCGAACGGCGTCGTGTGGCTGGCCTGGCAGGGATGGCGGAACGCCAACTTCGAAATCCTGCTGACCGCCCTCGACGATAAGCCGAGGGAGCCGCGGGTCATCTCAACGAGCAAGGCCAACGACTGGAGCCCCGCCATCGCGGCCGATGCCAAGGGCAACGTCTATGTCGCCTGGGACACCTACGACAAGGGCAACTATGACGTGATGCTCCACCAGACCGGCAAGGAGACGAAGACGATCCCCGTGGCGGCCTCGGCACGGTTCGAGGCCCGGCCGCACCTCGTCTGCGATGCCGCCGGCCGGCTCTGGATCGCCTATGAGGAAGGGGATGAACAATGGGGCAAGGACTTCGCCACGGCCCAATTCCAGCGGGTGCCGTTGGCGAAGAACCCCGGTTTCGCCCTGTACATTAACCGGACGGTCAAGGTGAAGTGCCTGGCAGATGGCAAGCTGATGCAGCCGGCCGGCGACCTGGAGAAGGCGCTGGCCACTCGGCTGAACGCCAACAAGAGCGTGCCGCGGCTGGCGGTTGATCCGTCGGGCGGTCTCTGGCTGCTGGTGCGGCACCACCCGCTGCCCAGCGGCGCCGGCGAGGTGTGGAACAGTTTCGCCTTGCGCTATGACGGCAAGCGCTGGACCGAGCCGCGTCGCCTGCCCGGCTCTGAGAACCTCATGGACAACCGGCCGGCGCTGGTCCCCTTTGCCGAGGGAATCCTGGCGGTCTACAGCGGCGACGGCCGACAGCGGACGCAAAACCGCGACCAGGACGACCTGTTCGCCGCCATCCTGAGCTTCAGCGGCACGGCCCAGGCGCCCGAACTGATTGCCGACTCCCCCGTGCCGGCTGCCCAGCTGCCGCCGGTGCATCCGAATGAGGCCGCCGAGGTGGCCCGGCTGCGCAACTACCGGGTCGAGATTGGCGGCAAGAAACTGCGACCGCTTCGCGGCGAGTTCCACCGCCACACCGAGTACACCTCGCACCGCGACGGCGACGGCCTGCTCGAGGACGCCTGGCGCTACGGCCTGGACGCCGGCGCCCTCGACTGGATGGGCGACGGCGACCATGACAACGGCTTCGGCCACGAGTACATGTGGTGGCTGATCCAGAAGTACACTGACCTGATGCACAACCCGCCCCACTTCATCGCCGCCTATACCTACGAGCGGAGCGTGGTGTACCCCAACGGCCACCGCAACGTGATCTTGCCGCGGCGGGGTATTCGGCCGCTGCCGCGCGGCGACCTGACGGGCACTCCCGAGAAGGGGACGCCGGACACCAAACTGCTGTACGCGTACTTGAAGCACTTCGGCGGCATCTGTGCCAGCCACACCAGCGCTACCAACATGGGGACCGACTGGCGCGACAACGACCCGGTGGTTGAGCCGATCGTGGAGATCTACCAGGGCCACCGCCACAATTACGAGGAGCCGAACGCCCCGCGGGCGCCGACCGCCGCCACCCAGATCGGCGGCTTTGAGCCGGCCGGCTTCGTCTGGAACGCCCTGAACAAGGGGATTCGCTTCGGCTTCCAGAGTTCCAGTGACCACATCAGCACGCACATGAGTTATGCCGTCCCGCTGGTCGAGGAGGTCTCGCGGCAGGGGATCATCGATGCCTTCAAGAAACGGCACACCTACGCCGCCACCGACAACATCCTCCTGGAGGTTCGCTCGGGCGATCACCTGATGGGTGACGCCTTCGAGACGAAGCAGCGGCCGACGCTGCAAATCAAGGTCCACGGCACCGCCCCGGTGGCCAAGGTCCACGTCATCCGCGAGGGGAAGTACGTCTATACCGCCGAGCCGAAGAAGGCAGAGGTGGAGCTGCGCTACACCGATGCGGAGGTCAAGCCGGGGACGTACTACTACTACGTCCGCGTTGAGCAGGCCGACGGCAACCTTGCCTGGGGCTCGCCAATGTGGATCACGTACAAGCCGTAACGCCACCTCCTAGGCCCAATGGTGCCCTCCGGGATGGCCGGGGTGGAGCGCCACGACGCCCCGGGTCATGACCAGGTGACCAGGTGACAGCCCGACCGATCACCTGGTCACCTTGTCACCCTGTCACCTTCACGGGGCCAGCGACAACGAGGACGCTGGACCAGGCATTAAATCCTGAGTTCCGGCCAACGCCTGGGCGGCTCGCTGGTTATAAATAAAGGAGAAACAGACCGATTCATTAGTTGACCTGGTGCCAGAAAGCGTTACGCTGGTAGGCGGTTGGAAGGCTGCGCTTGAGCCCGCCTCTTCACCGCTGCGTTCCGCCCCGCGGAGAGTGAGGAGGGGAACGGCCCGGCAGCGCCCTCACCGCCGTGACCCCGGCTGGCAGCCAGGGCCGCGCTTGACAGGTTCGTTTATCGCCTGTTACGGTAAGGAAAGCAGTTGCGTCGCCAATCCTCTCACCGGAACCGAGAAGGCCGAGCGGTTCGAGCTTTCTATCAGGGGTGGGCCGCCCTCACCTCACGGCCTCCAGGAGATTGCAAAGCATGGTAGACCAACCCGGCGTGTGGGGCATCGACATCGGGCAGTGCGCCCTCAAGGCCCTGCGCGTGGTCCTCATCGACGGCCAAGTCACCGCCACCGCCTTTGATTATGTCGAGCATCCCAAGATTCTCAGTCAGCCCGACGCCGACCCCGACCTGTTGACGCGCGAGGCACTGGAGAAGTTCCTGTCGCGCAACAGCCTCAAGGGGGACACCGTCTGCATCAGCGTGCCCGGGCAAAGCGGCCTGGCCCGCTTCGTCAAGCTCCCCCCGGTCGAGGAGAAAAAAATCGTTGACATCGTCCGCTTCGAGGCGAAGCAGCAGATCCCGTTCAACCTCGACGAGGTTGTCTGGGACTACCAGAAGATCGGCTCCGGCGTGGTCTCCGACGGTTTCGCCATGGAGACCGAGATCGGCCTGTTCGCCATGAAGCGGGACATGATCAACCGCGCCCTGCAGCACTTCCAGGACGTCAACGTCGAGGTGCACGTGGTGCAGATGGCGCCGTTGGCCTTGTGCAACTTCGTCACCTATGACCTCCTGGGCAAGGGGGTCGGCGATGCCGCACCGCCGGCCAGTTCGGAGGAGGGGAGCGAGGAGCGGCGGCCGGGCCCGAAGCCGGCCGGCGCCAAGAAGAGTTGCGTCGTTGCTCTTGACATCGGCGCCGACAGCTCCAACCTGGTCATCACCGACGGCGAGCGGATCATCTGGCAGCGGCCCATCCCGCTGGGGGGCAACAACTTCACCCGCGTCCTCACCAAGGACCTCAAGCTGACCTTCGCCAAGGCCGAACACCTCAAGCGCAACGCTACCAAGTCCCCCGACCTGAAGAAGATTCTCGCCTCGCTCAAGCCGGTGCTTAATGACTTCGTTGGCGAGGTGCAGCGCTCGCTCGGCTACTTCACCAATACCCACCGCGATGCCCAGATCGAGTATCTGATGGGGCTGGGCGGCGCCTTCCGGCTGCCCGGACTGCAGCGCTTCCTCAGCGAGAAGCTCCAGCTGGAGGTCCGCAAACTCCAGAAACTGGAGCGGCTGGCCGGCGACGAGGTCATCACGGCGCCGCAGTTCACCGAGAACGTCCTCAGCTTCGCGGTGGCCTACGGCCTGGCCTTGCAAGGGCTGCAACAGACGCGGCTGCAAACCAACCTGCTGCCGCCGGAGATCCGGGTTGAGCGCCTGGTCCGGGCCAAGAAGCCGTGGGCTGTCGCCTCCGCTGCCGCCCTCCTCTTTGGCATCGCCGGGCTGGCCCTCAGCTATAACCTGGAGATCCGGGCCGTCGATGTGGAGTCGGTTCGGCAAGCCATCGCCGAGGGTGACAAGATCAAGAAGGAGGCCGACGGCTACAAGAGCCAGTTCGAAGCCCAGCAGCGCAAGGTCATCGAGGAGGAAGAGGCGGTCAAGAGCGTCATCGCCGGCCAGGATGAGCGCCTCAACTGGGTCGAGTTGATGAAGTTCGTCAACGACGCCCTTCCCCGGCCCGACGACAAGGGAGAGGACATCAATCTGCTTTACCCCAAGGCCAAGGAACTCTACTGGACGGCGGCGGCCAAGCGGGCCTACGAGAAGTACCGCCAGCGGCTGGCCCAGGGGGGCAGCGGCCTGGGCACCGGCTACGACCTGGTCGAGGGGATCGGGGACCTGGTCCAGCTGAGCATCGAGGCCGTCGATTGCCGCTATACCGACGACCTGTCCAGCTACTGGACGCTGGTGACCGACAAGCGGATGGGAGCCGAGATCAGCAGCCTGCGACCGCGCGGGTCTCATAACAGCCCGCCCACGGGGCCTGGCTGGGTGGTGGAGTTGCGCGGTTTCACCTACCATAAGAATGCCGATAGCTTCGTGATCGACAGCCTGGTTGAGAATCTCGCCCGGCTGAGCGAAGCCCAGGTTGGACCCCCGCCAGCCGACGCGACCGGGGCGGCCGCGACTACCGCCCCCGCGACCTCGCCTGCTGCGGTCCCACCAGGGGCCGGCCCGACTCCGCCAGCGACGGCCGCGCCGACCGCTTCCGCCATCGCGCCGGCCGCTCCGCCAGCAACCGGCGCGGCCGCGCCGACCGAGGGCGCTCCTCCCGAAGGAGGGAAGCGCGTTCACCCCATTAAGGGGCGAGTCAGCCATGTCATGATGTTCAAGGCCCGGGTCAGCAAGCAGTATGACCCCTACAACTTTGAGATGATCAGCGGGAGTGTGCTGCCGGCGCTGACGGGCGGGCAGGGGCTCGGCCTTGGCCTGGGCGGTGAGGGGGGCCGCGATGCCGCCGCTCCTCCAGCCAGCCCCGAAGGCGGAGCACCGGGTCCGGAAGGGGTCGGCGGCGGGTTGGCCGGAGGCGGCCGCGCTGCCTGGCAGCCGCTCCCCTTCGGCAGCGCCGGGCTGGGGGGGACATTTGGCGGAGGACCATTCGGAGAAGGCCGCGGTCTTATGGGTCCCTTCGGCGGGGGGCCGGCTGCCCTAGGACCAGCTGCACCAGGTCCGGCTGCCCTGGGGGGGCCGGGCGCCGTCCGGTTAGGCCCTGGGACCGCCCCTCCGTTGACCGAAAGGACGACACCGGGGACTCCCCGAGAGGGAGTACCGCCTGGCACCCAGGTCGCCAAGCAAGTGCCGCGGACCGAGTTCATTATCCTGTTTGTCTGGAAGGAGCCTATTCCTTCGGACAAACTCCAACCGGGGGCATCGACTGAGGCGGCTCCTGCGCCGTGAACCCAAGGAGGGAAAGTAACAAGTATCAAGTTACAAGTAGGGGTCAGAGGCCCGGTCAGATTGATTACTTGTGACTTGATGCATGCTTGCTGGAAGGCGAATCCACCATGAAAGCCAAATTCGATAAAGAGTTTCTCCTCAAGCACCGCTTCTGGTTCATGTTGGCGGTCGTCCCGTTGCTGTGGCTGATCGCCTGGCTGGTGCTGATCACCGGCGTTGCCCAGAGCCGCGACCAGAAGCGCAAGCAGTACGAAGAACTCCTCCACAGCCTCCGAACCATCCAGAACCCCAAGAACCCCCGCTTCATCAAGCCGCTGGAGAAGAAGGAGGCCGAGCTCAAGGCCCATAAGGACAAGGTCTGGAAGCAAGTCTGGAAGAGCCAGGAAGGGATCATGACCTGGCCCAGTTCCGACATCGCCCCGATGAAGGCCCTGGAGAAGGGCTACTTCGGTGACCCGATCCCTGACCGGTGGCGCCGGGAGTATGGCCGGGCCGGGCTGTATGCCAAGCAACTCGACGAGTTCAAGCGCCCGCCCCCCCCGACCTACTACCTGGGCGGCTGGGAGACCATCATCCAGCCGGTCAGCTCGGGAGGCTCCCCCGGCCACTGGGCTACGCCGCCCACCATCGAGGAATGCTGGCTGGCCCAGGAGGAGCTTTGGGTCCGGCGGGAACTACTCGGTATCGTCAAGGATACCCTCAACGCGGTGGCTCGCTTTGATGATGTCAACACCTTCAAGGTAATCAAGCACGACTACGCCGGCAAAGAGGGCGTGTCGCTGCCGGAGGGGGCCGTCGCCGTCCAGGTGGCCCGCAATCCTTACTGGGAGATGGAGTTGATTCTGCAACAGAAGCCCCGCAAGGAATTGGAGAAGCCGGTTGCCGAAAAGCCGGAGAAACCCGCCTCCAAGGAGGGCACGGCCGCTGCCGAGGGAGAGCCGCCCGCCGCCGAGCCGGTGGAACCGGCCGAGGGGGGTAAACCCGCCCGCAAGGAGCCCCCCATCCTGGTCGTCAGCCCGCAGAGCCGGCTCACCAATGTGGACCGCGACAAGAAGCCGCGCCAGCTGGAGGGGTTGGTCATCCGCCTCAGCCAACGCCGGCCGATCCTTGACGCCGAAGGCAAGGTTCTCCGGGAGGTTTCCTTGGAGAAGCAGTTCGTCATCCAGGGGGAGTCGGTCGATTGGAACAAGCACCACGAGTTCGGCCAGCTGATCCGCCTCGATTTCGACGACAAGGAGTTGCAACAACTCAAGATCGACGACCGGGACGCTCGGGCGATCCGTCAGGGTGGGGTGGTCCAGTTCGACCTCCGCGAGCCGATCCAGGTCCGAATTGTCGAGGACAAATCCGACCCGGTGCCCCCGGGGTTCGTGGCTCGTCAGCGCCTCCGCAACGCCAACTGGGAATTGGAATTGCTCCTGGAGGAGGAACGCCGAACCCTGTACATCAGCAGCAAGAGCACCCTCCGCAACATTCATCCCAATCAGCGGACGCTCAACCTCAACGGGGTCCGGTTCAATGTCCGGCAGGGTGCGCCGGAGCAGCAGCCGGTTGTCTTGCGTGTCCAGGGGATGCCGCTCCCCTGGGGGCAATCGGTATCGATCGGCGTCCGCCAGCCGGTCCCCAACTTCAGCCGCGACCTCGACCGACGGCCGCTGCTGGTTGAGCAAGTGCTCGAGTGGTCCACCTCGCCGATCCGGCGGATCGACCAGATGGCGATCGGCTATCACTCCCACCGCACCGCCAACTCGCCGCTGGAGAAGAAGACGTTCATCGACACGCCGACCACCGACCCCAGTGCCATGGGAGCCGAGGGGGCCGTGGGGACGGAGGGGGGCGTTGCAGGTGAGTCCGCTCCCCCCGTGGGTGAGGTGCCCGCTCCGGGGCCGTTACCCTCGTTTGGCGAGGGTTTCGGCCCAGGCATGCTCTCCGGCAACCGCACGCCCAACGGCCTGGAGCGCAACCGCTACTACCAGGTCAACAACCAGGTCCGCCGCCTCCCCTTGGGGTTGGTGTTGGTCGTCGATCAGGCCCACATTCAGGACGTGTTGACCGCGTTCATTAACTCGCGGCTGCGCATCCAGACCACGCAGGTCCACTGGCACCACATCCGCGATGTGCCGCCCCCCACCCCGGCTGACCTGGAAGGGGGAGTCGCTGACCCGAGTCAGGTCGGCCAAGTCACGCCCGGCTATGATGAAGAGAGGAGAGGGACAGCGGGGATCACCCCTGGCCCCGGCGGCCGGTCATTGTTCCCGAGGGCGGGATTTGGTCCCGGCGCCCCGCTCAGCGGATTCCGCCCCGGGATAGCGGCTTCCCGCGGCGAAGGCGGGGATCCGGAAGGGGGGCGGCCGGGGTTTGGGCGGCCGTTGTTCACGGGCGGCATCGGGAGTTACCGAGGACCGACCGGAGAGACAATGACGGGGCCTGACGGACAGCCGTTGCTGACTGACGACCCCAACCTGGTGCAACTCTGTCTCTACGGTATCGCCTCGCTTTACGAGCGCTATCCGCCCAAACCGGCACCGGCCGGCGACAGCGCTAACCCCGGTGGTCAGTCCGCCTCGGGGACCACCCCGTGAAGAGACCAGGAGATCAAGGAAACACAAGGACGCGGAGACGGGCTCGACCGGCCGGCTGACGCCAGCCGCTCGCCTTGTCTCCTTGTCTTCTTCTTACCGAAGAGGTAAACCGACATGCGGCTGAAGAACCTGGAGTGGAAAAAGTTTCTGCTCGAAAAAGGCGAGCGGGTCGCCTTGGGCGTCTGCGTGGCCGTCATGGTGCTGATGCTGGTTCGCAGCCTGTTCTGGCCGGGCCAGGGCTTCTTCATCGTTAGCGCCAAAGAGAACGCCAAAAAACTGACGGATCAGACCGAGGAAGCCCGCCGGCGGATCCGGGATAGCGCGCCAACCGAGCAGGAGTTGGCGCAGCTGACTTTGATCAAGGATGAGCTGCTCAAATCTGGCGATCATGTCAAGGTGGACCCGGCCCTGTTCCGGCCCGACCGGCCGCTGCTCGTAGGGATGTCGGCCGAGGACACCAAGCGGCGGAACCCGACGATCCTGACGCCCGAGGAGTACCGGGTCACCGCCACCACGGTCCAGATGCGTAGCTACATGTTCGACAAGGACAAAAAACAGATCCTGGTGCTGCCCGGCGGGCCTTCGGGCACCACGCCGGCCCGGGACCCCACCGCCACAGCGGCCGGCCGGCAAATGATGGGCCGGGAGGGGGAATACAGCCTCCAGGACATCAGCCGGGGACTCTCGGGACTGCGCCGCTCCGGCGCCTATGATCAGTTCCGCCAGGAAGGAATGGCCGGGCTCGGCCGGCAGCTGCCGCCCCGCGGCCTGGAGGTTGGCATGGGCCTGGAGGGCGGCCGGCCTACCGGCGAATCTGGCAACCCCTTCTCGACCACCGGCCAGCCGGCCGGCAAGCCGCAGTGGGTCGCCATTGAGAAGATTGAGAAGAACGAGGCGGCCTTGCAGTCCATGCACCTGGCCGAGGACATCTTCCCCCTGCACATGGTCATCGTCGTCGGCAGTTTCCCCCTGAAGAAGCAGGTCGAGCGGTTCCAACAGGCCCTCCGCCTCCGCAGTCTGGAAGAAGTGTTCATGGCACCGGAGCGCTCGGCGACGGACCCCAAAGGGCAGCGGATCCCGGTGCCGCAGTTCCAGTTCACCGGCCTGAACGTCCGGCGCCGGGTAATCGGCCCGGACGGCAAAGAGGGGGAGTGGGTCGATGTGGATTTGAAGAAAATGTTCGCGCCGCTGGCCGTCCTGTGCGGCAGCCG
Organism: Gemmataceae bacterium; assembly: GCA_035575035.1. GTDB lineage: Bacteria > Planctomycetota > Planctomycetia > Gemmatales > Gemmataceae > DATLYH01. The sequence continues at coordinate 20,042 of DATLYH010000096.1, read as the reverse complement.
CTGGGAGGATGAGGAGCCCGACCTGGCCGAACTAATGCCCCTCGGCCTGGTGATGCCCCGCCCCTACCAAGCCCGCGCTGACCAGTATCCCAAGATCGAGCGGCAGCTGACGAAGGTCGAAGCGACCCTCAAGAAGTTGGAGGAGCAGGCTCAGCGGGGCCTGAATCTGCTGCCCCAGCCCAAGAGCCGCTTCCGCATCGACGAAGGCTTCAACCCCTTCGACCCGTTCGCCGAGACAACGCCCCCGCCCCCAGACCCGGAGACCCAGCGCCGGCAGGCCGAGCTTGCCCAGCGACCCCGTGTGGGTGAAGGCGGTGAGTTCATCTCCGACTGGGCCCCGCCGGAATACTGCGTCCTCCGCTTCATGGATGTCGGCGTCAAGCCGGGCGAGACCTACGAGTATCAGATCCAAGTCCGGATGGCCAACCCCAACTACCAACAGAAGGACGTGATCTATCCTGACCTGGCCAAGGACAAGGAATTGGTTTCCCCCTGGACCCTGATCACGGACGACCAGGACCGGCCCTTGCGGATCAAGGTTCCGTCCGACTCCTACTTCTATGCAGTGGACCGTCCTAACGACACCGGTCTTCACAAGCACCAGACGCGCATCCAGTTCCACCGCTGGCTTGATTACCTTCCCAGCGGCAGTGTCCCCTTCGCAGTGGCCGACTGGGTGGTCGCCGACCAGGTTCCGGTCTACCGCGGCGAGTACCTGCGCCTCCGGGACGAGAAAACTGCACCCAAGGTCGAGGTGCCCATCTGGATGTACACCCAGGAGAACTTCACCCTGGCGACCAACCACGATCCCTACGCACGGGACAAGCAAAAGGTCCCGGTCCCCTTCGAGCCGGGTAACGGCGAGTACATCGTGGTCGATTTCCAGGGCGGGCCGACCAGCTACACCAGGACCGCTGGCGAAGCGGACGAAAAGCGGACGGCAAGCACCATTTCGGACAAGGGGCCGACGGAGCTAATCTACCTCTCGCCTGAAGGCAAGCTGATGGCTCGCGACAGCGAGACCGACAAGCGGGACCCCGAACGCCTCCAGCGGGTCGAGCACTACAAGAAGCGGATCGAGGAGATCAAGACGACCCGGCTGAAAGAGGTCCAGATGAAACTTGGCACCGGCGGCGCTGGTCCGGGGGGCGAGGGACGGCCCTGAATGAATCGAGCGGGGACCTTCGGGTCCCCGCTTTCGTTTCGTGTCGCGGTTGATCGGGTGGCACCACCGGGCCTGGGAGCTAGCACTAGAACTCCATCTGTCGCAGCGCCTGAGCGCCGACCCGCAGCGGCAGGATGGCCACGAGTAGTCCGACCCCCACCCCGGCGAGCACGCCCACCAACATCGGCCAGCTCAGCCCCGGCGGTCCCGGTTCGGCCCGGTCGCCGGCCACGGCCCGCAGATGCCACGGCGCCGCCATTAGTCCGATCACCACCAGCAAAAAGAGGACGCAGGCCACCAGGTTCAGCGTCCCGCCGAAGCCGACCGCGATCTTCGACGGGTCGCTCTCGCGGAAGTTCGGCATGCACGCCCCCAGGCCGACACTCAGCCCGCTCAGCCCCACTGCCAGCACCGCCACCGTCAAGACATGCAATCCGACGATCACCCAGGGCATCCCCAGCATCAAGTCGCTCAGCAATACCAAAAACTCCGCGATCACCAGGGCGCCGCAGGCGGAAAAAGCGAACTTCCCCCACAGCAGCCGTTCCCGCCGTAGCGGCAGCAGGCCGAGGATCCAGAACTTCCGCCCTTCCAGGCTGAGCATCGGAAAGATGAACCGGCCGGTGTAGGTACACAGCAAAAGCGCCGTGGCGCAGAGGTTCAGCAGACTGATGGCATTGCGGTAGTTCCAGGCCACCGCGTCATCGTAGAAACGGCGGGTGTTCAAAAAGTAGAGCGTCAGCAGACCGGTGAAGATCAGCACCTGCGCCCACTGGGCCGGGTCGCGGCGGAAGGCGCGGAAATCCTTGACGATCAGCAACCGGGTTTGCGGGTCGAGCAGCCTCAGGGACGCACTGAGCAGCCGGTCCATCCACGCCCCGCGGTAGCGCCGCTTTAGCTCGCCGCCGGTGGTGATCCGGTTGTAGCCGCGGCGGTACAACCGGGTCGAGGCCCAGGCCGTCAGCACGTACAGGAACAGGCCATTGCTCCAGACCAGGCTCAAGTAGTAGGTGGTCTTGACCAGGTCGCGGCGGGCCTCTTGCAGTCCCTGGGCGATCCAGTAACTGGGCATCAACGCCCCCTGGGCAAAGGCGAACTGACTCAGCAGATGGCGGGTGGCGTCGATGGTCCAGTGCTGCGTCCGGGTGGTGCGGACCACATGCGCCATCCACACGACCAGCGCCAGCAGGGTAAGGACGATGGCGGCCAGCAGCACCTGCTTGCGCTTCTTGGGGACATAGTTGACCACCAGCAGGCAGATCAAGGCTCCCAGCGAGCCGGGGATCAGGACGAAGCCGAGGAAGTACAACGGCAGCAGGGCGTAGAAGTACCACGGCACCTCGAAGACCACGCCGTAAGCGATCAGAATAGGGCTGCCGAGCAGGACAAAGGCCCAGCTGCTGAAGGCGATCGCCCCCTGGAACTTGTGAGCGAACACCTGGTCGGCCCGGGCCGGCGTGCTCAGCAGGAAGGCGGTCTCGGCCGAGCCGAACAGGCTGCTATACAGGATGATGCCGCTGGAAAAGATCAGCATCACCATCAAGGCGAAGAAAAGCAGGCCGAACAGGGTGGCGATGATGTCGTCCACGAACCCGGTTGACGGGGTGGGATTCTGCTCTTGCAGGAAGGTGAAGCCCCAGCCGGTCCCCAGATAGACCACGACCCAGACCAGCAGGCTGCACAGCGTGATGGTCAGCGGCCGGATCACCGAGCCACGCAGCAGGGTCTGGAAGGTGTTGCGCAGCAGCTGCCAGCGCAGCCGCTGGAACAGCAGTGCCTGCCCCACCCGGTCGGACGGGCCGGCAGACGGGCGGTCGCTGAAGAAGAGCAGTCGCAAAGGTGTCTCCCTCCACCCCGTGGCCGAATTCGGGCGCATTCGGCGACGAGCAGTTGGCACGGTCCCGGGATTTCGATCAACCAAGGAATGGTCTCAAGGCGTCTCCCTCTGATGGAAGCGGGCTTCCCCGTCCCCCGCCAAGGGAACCCGGTCGTTGACGCCCGGACCTACCGGCTTCGCCTGGGCTTGTTCCTGCCGCTCCTCCTCGGTCAGCTTCAAAAACACATCTTCGAGCGAGCCGTCGATCTCTGCCTGGTGCCGCAGCGATTCCAAGGTGCCGCAGCTGATCAGATGGCCGCGGTCCACAATGCCGATGCGGTCGGCCAGCTGCTCGACCACGTCGAGGGAGTGGGTCGAGAGGAAGACAGTCACGCCGCGGTCGGCCTCGCGGCGGAGCAGGTCCTTGAGCTGGCGGACCGAGCGCGGGTCAAGGCCGACGGTCGGCTCATCCACGATGAGGACGCGCGGCTCGTGCAAGAGGGCCGCGGCGAAGACGGTGCGCTGCCGCATGCCGTGCGAGTAGCGCTCGGTCAGGTCGTCCACGAAGTCGCCCAGGCCGAACAACTCGATCATCTCCCCCATCCGCCGTCGGGCCCGTTCCGGCGGCATGCCGTACATGTCGGCAATGAACTGGAGGAACTCCCGGCCGGTGAGCTTCTCGTACAGGTACGGCTGGTCGGGGACGTAGCTGAGCTGACGGCGGGCCAGGTCTCCCTCGGTTTGCATGTCGTGGCCGCAGACCCGGACGGTGCCGCGGGTCGGGAAGAGCAGGCCGCAGATCAGCTTGATGGTCGTGGTCTTGCCGGCGCCGTTGGGGCCGAGGAAGGCGAACAACTCGCCTGGCTCGACCCGCAAGCTCAAGCCTTCGACGGCGACCTTGGTGCCGTAGACCTTGGTGACATTGCAGAGCTCAATCATCTGGTCTCGCGCTCCAGGGCCAGGCGCTCGCCCGGGCGCTCCGCCTCCTGGCGCAGGACCAGGCCGTCGCTTTGGCGGACCCAGGTCTGGGCCTCCAGCTTATCGCCTTTGTACTTGATGACCAGGCAGGGGACGTTCTTGCCATCCCAGTACAGTTCCTGGGTCCCCTCCAGGACGCCGGCCTCCAGGCGGCGCACGCCCCCCTTGCCGAGAAAGCCCCCCAGGGAAGTTTGCAGCGGATCGAACAGGGTCATGTGCCAGGTCTGGCCCTCGCGGACGTTGAGCAGCCGGTTCCAGGGATGCATCGGGTTGAGCATGTTGCCGTGGCCGCGAACGTCGATCGGCTCGCTGTCCCAGCCCCGGGCCAACTGGTCGAGCAGGAAATCCGGCTCCAGCCCTTGGGGGGTCTGGATGCTCCAGTGAGGGGTAAGGAAGCCGTCCGCCACCTCCCCGACCACCTGGACGGTGAGCAGCGCTTCCTCCAGGTTATCGATGCGGAACGCCATGTCCAGGTCCGCCTTCATGCCGATCAGCTCGCCTTCTGCGGTGACGTGGTAGGTGCTTTTGAGACGGCGGAAGTCAAACTCGACGCGCTGGCCCAGCAGGGGGAGAGTGACCGCGTGCTTGAACTTTTCGAAGTTGATCTGGGTGACTAGGGTGTAATTCCCGTCGCGCCGGTCGTACTGGGTGGTGGCGTTGGCAATGCCGACCCGTTCGCCGTTGCGGTACATCACCCAGTGGGTGCCCGATTTGCGTCCCTCCGCCTCACGGGTGAGGTCGATGGTGAAGGGAGGCCGCTGGCCCGGCCGCAGCACCGGCCACAGGTCGCGCACAAACAGCCAGCCCGTGGACGCCAGCCAGAAGACGACAATGGCAAGGGTAACGGGTCGGGGAGGCATGCGCAGTTCGGGGTCCGTAGCCGGTAGTCGCTCGCCCGTGGTCCGCCACGGGAAGCTGCGAGTGGTCGCGTCTCCATTCTCCCATATCACGGCCGGCGGTCAACGGTCAAGCAGCTGCGCGTTAGCGCCGCCGGACGTTTGGCCTTGATTCCGTGGGCCGCCCCGCTCCAGAATGGCGGCATTCCCGTGCGAGGAGCAAGCATGCTGGTCGGCGTGCCTAAAGAGATCAAAACGGACGAATACCGGGTGGCGATGATCCCGGTCGGGGTCGAGGAATTGACCCGGGCCGGCCACCGGGTGCTGATCCAGGCCGGCGCCGGTATGGGGAGCGGTATCAGCGACGAGCAGTACGCCATGCACGGCGCCGAGATCGTGGACGATGCCGCCGAGATCTGGCGCCGGGCCGACCTGGTGGTCAAGGTCAAGGAGCCTTTGCCCGAAGAGTGGCCCCTCTTGCAGCCGGGGCAGATGGTCTTCACCTACTTCCACTTCGCCGCCGACGAGCAGCTGACGCGGGCGGTGATCGAGTCCGACATCATCGCCATCGCCTACGAGACCATCCGTGACGCCCGGGGCAACCTGCCGCTGTTGACGCCGATGAGCGAGGTGGCCGGGCGGATGAGCATCCAGGAGGGGGCGAAGTTCCTGGAGCGGCCGTTTGAGGGGCGGGGAATCCTGCTGGGCGGAGTACCGGGAGTGCTGCCGGCCAATGTGGTGATCCTGGGGGGCGGTGTGGTAGGGGCCAATGCCGCCAAGGTGGCCGCCGGACTGGGGGCCAACGTGACCATCCTGGACATCAACCTCGACCGGCTCCGCTACCTCGACGATGTGATGCCGCGGAACGTGACGACCCTGTTCAGCGACCGGCACAACATCCTCGACAGCCTCCAGCGGGCGGACCTGCTCATCGGGGCGGTGCTGATCCCGGGAGCGCGGGCGCCTTATCTGGTGCGGCGTGAGGATCTCAAGCTCATGCCGCGGCGGGCGGTGATCATCGACGTGGCCATCGACCAGGGCGGCTGCGTTGAGACCTCCCGGCCGACGACCCACAGCAAGCCGACGTATATCGTCGATGAGGTGGTGCATTACTGCGTGACCAACATGCCCGGCGCCGTCGGTCGGACCAGCACCTACGCCCTGACGAATGTGACGCTCCCCTACGTGCTGCAACTGGCCAAGAAGGGGTTCGCTCGGGCGGTGGCCGAGGATCCAGGGTTGGCCCAGGGAGTGAACATTTGCCGGGGGAAGGTGACCAACCGGGCGGTGGCGGAGACATTTCAGCTGCCGTGCGAGGCGGTGAGTGGTGTAGGATGAGACGGGAGATCTCAGGAGAGGTGAAGGGGCAGGGTCATCAACCTTGACCCACGCGGTCGTCGGAGCCGCGACCGTAAGGGAGCGGAAGAAGGCGGTCGTCGGGGAGCCGCGACCGTAAGGGAGCGGAGGAAGGCGGTCGTCGGAGCCGCGACCGTAAGGGAGCGGATCATAAAAGGACTATCGAAGCGAAACCGCAGCACGGAGGCTGCCCATGTCATCACTCGCCACCTTACCGGAAGCCGCACCGCGGCAATCCTCCTCTCTCAGCGCTTGGCTCCGTCTGCCGCTCCAGCCCGCCGAGCGCCGCTGGTCGGCCGTCTTGCTCCTGTCGGTCCTGTGCGCCTTTCTCTTCTTTTACGGCCTGAACGCCGGCGAGCTGTACCGCACCGAGGGCCTGCGTGCCATCATCGCGGCCGAGTTCCTCCGCTCCGGCAACTGGATCGTGCCGACGCTTTACGGCGAGCCGCTCTTCACCAAACCGCCCGGCATGTACGCCGCCATCGCCCTGTGCAGCTGGCCGTTCGGCGTTGTCACTGACTGGTCGGCCCGCATCCCTTCGGCTGTGGCGGCGACTGCCACCGTCTTCCTCTGGTACTGGTACTTCACCCGGCAGCTTGGCCGACGGGCCGGCTTGATCGCGGCCGTCATCCTGCCGCTGTCGCTGATGTGGCTCGACAAGGCCCCCAGCGCCGAGATCGACATGCTCCAGGTCGCCTGGGTCAGCGCCGCCATCCTGTTCTTCCTGCGGGCGTTGGAAGCAGAGGAAGAGCGGTCTCCTGGTCTTTTCTTCTGGTGGCTGGCCGCGATGCTCTGCGTGGCCGGCGGCTTCCTGACCAAATGGACGGCGCCGGCGTTCTTCTACGGCACCGCCGTCCCGCTGTTATGGTGGCGCGGGCGGCTGCGGTTACTTTGGGGATGGCCCCATCTGACCGGGCTGGTCGTGGCCGTGGGTTTATGTCTGGCCTGGGTGGCCGCAGCCGTGGCGATGACCAACTGGGAGATCTTTTACAACACGGTGAGTCGTGAAGCGCTGATGCGCCTGTCGCCCAGCCATCACCATCGGCCGTATCCTTGGGGCGAAACACTGGCCCAACCGTGGCTGATCCTGGCGACCAACCTGCCGTGGTCGATCTTCGCCCTGCCGGCACTGCGGCCGAGGTTCGCTGGGCTATGGGATGAGCGCGGCCGGCGGCTGTTGCAAGCGCTGCACTGCTGGGCCTGGCCCAACCTTCTCTTCTGGACCGTGATTCCCGAGCACGCGATCCGGCACAGCGCGCCGCTGTTCCCGGCCATCTCCGGCCTCGCGGCGATGGTCTGGATTCGCTGGAAGGATGAAGCAAGCCCAGGCCGCCGGTCGTTGTCATCTTTTATCCTTCGTCCTTCATCCTTTCACCTGATCGGTTTCCTCGCGGTCTGGCTGGTGGTCAAGGTGGTCCACGTCCACCTCATCGTGCCGGTCCGCAGCCACGGCCGCCAGCCGCAGGCCAAGGCCCAGCAGCTGGCCGCCCTAGTCCCGCCCGGCGCAACCCTTTATCTGTTCAAGGTCAAGGACGAGGGGATCATGTTTTATTACGGCCGGCCGGTGCGGCGGGTCAACGGCCCCGACGAATTGCCCTCGCAACCTGAACCGCTGTACGGTATCCTGACCGAGCAGGAGTGGCGGCAGTGGAACGCACCCCCTCACCCCTACCCCTCTCCCCCGAAGCGGGGGCGAGGGGAGCCAGAGTCCTACCCCTCTCCCTTGAAGCAGGGGCGAGGGGAACCAGAATTTCACCCCTCTTCCTTGGAGCAGGGGCGAGGGGAGCCAGAGTTTCACCCCTCTCCCTTGAAGCGGGGGCGAGGGGAGTCAGAGTTTCACCCCTCTCCCCCCGTGGGGGGAGAGGGGTTGGGGGTGAGGGGGCGGCCGATTGAGGTGATTGCCCACCTGCAGGACGAACAGGGCGACCCGATGGTACTGGTGCGCGTGTGGGGAGGGCACCCATGACCACCTCCTTTGTGCCCGAAGGTGTGAAGGTCCTGAGCGTCAGCGAGCTGACGAGCGAGGTCAAGGGGGTGCTCGAGGAGGCGTTCCCGGCCGTCTGGGTCGCCGGTGAGGTGTCCAACCTGAAGAAGCACACCTCGGGCCATTGGTATCTGACGCTCAAGGACGCTGAGTCGCAGCTCGGCGCGGTCATCTACCGCGGCGTCAACCTGCGGCTGCGGTTCGACCTGCGTAATGGCATGAAGGTGATCGCCTTCGGGCGGCTCATGATTTACGCGCCGCAAGGCGTCTACCAGTTGCAAGTAGAAAAGGTCCAGCCCGAGGGGATCGGGCCGCTGGAACTGGCCCTGCGGCAGCGGAAGGAGAAGTTGTTCCGGCTCGGTTACTTTGATCCGAAGCGCAAGAAACGGCTGCCGCGCTTCCCGCGCCGCGTCGTCCTGGTCACCAGCCCGACCGGGGCTGCCGTCCGCGACATGCTGGAGGTGCTTGGCCGGCGCTGGCCGTTAGCCGAGGTCTGGGTCTGCCCGGTCCCGGTACAGGGAGACGGGGCGGCCGAGCAGATCGCCGAGGCCATCCATCGGCTCAACCGGATGCGCGGCCTGGATGTGATGATCATCGGGCGGGGCGGCGGCAGTCTGGAAGACCTGTGGGAATTCAACGAGGAGTGCGTCGCCCAGGCCATCTTCCAGTCGCGCATCCCGGTGGTCACCGGCATCGGACACGAGACTGATGTGACCATTGCCGATTTGGTGGCCGACTGCCGGGCCCTGACGCCGACCCAGGCTGCCAGCCTAGTGGCGCCGGACCGGCAGGAGATAGCCCAGGACCTGGCCGACCGGGAGGCCCGGCTGCGCGCGGCGATCATCCGGCGTCTGGAGGTGGCCCGCACCCGCTTGAACGATCTGGCCCGGCGGCGGTCGTTCCGGCGACCACTGGAGCGGGTCCGTGAGGGCGAGCAGCGCCTCGATGAGTGGGCCGAGCGGCTATGGCGGGCAGGACGGCTGCGCCTGGAGCGGGCCCGGCAGAAACTGGAAGCGACTGCTGCCCGGCTGGAGAGCTTGAGCCCCTTGAACGTGCTCGGCCGGGGGTATAGTTTAACTCGCATGGAATCGGACCGGAGCGTGGTGCGCAGCGCCGCCCAGGTGAGGCCCGGCGACCGCCTGCTGACCCTCCTGCACAGCGGCTCCGTGGTCAGCCGGGTGGAAGAAGTAAGAGATGGCGAAACGACCCGGACGGCTTCGTTGAACCGCGAGCCCCCCTCACCCCTACCCCTCTCCCCCGCTGCGGGGGAGAGGGGAAAAGATGCTCCCCTCTTCCCTGCGATGGGGGAGAGGGAGAAAGATGCTCCCTTCTCCCCCGGGAGAAGAGACAACGATGCTCCCTTCTCCCCCGGGGGGAGAGACAACGATGTTCCCCTCTCCCCCCACGGGGGAGAGGGGTTGGGGGTGAGGGGGAGCCGCACTGGCTGGAGGCTCGCGGCTCAGTAGTCCTCACGGATGACCTTTTCTCTGGGCGGACGAGTCAATGACCAATCCTTTGCCGGATAATCTGACTTTCGAACAGGCCCTGACCGAGCTGGAACGGATTGTCCACGAGTTGGAAGACAGCCAGACCGGCCTGGAGGAAGCCTTGGACCGCTACGAGCAAGGAATTGGGCTGATCAAACACTGTTATGCGCAGCTTCGTCAGGCCGAGCAACGTATCCTGTTATTGACCGGCACCGACGAGTCCGGCCAGCCGACGCTGAAGCCGTTCGAGCACTCGGCCACCGCCGAGAACCCGGTCCGCCCCCCCGCCCGGGGGCCTGGCGATCCCCCCATACGACGTCTGCCCCAGAACAAGGATTGAGCCATCGACGAGCTAAGGGATTACCTGGAGAAGAAGCGGCAGCGGGTGGAAGCCCACCTGCGAGCCGCCCTGACCGCCGCCGAGCCTTGCCCGGCTACCCTGAGGGAGGCGATGCGCTACAGCCTGCTGGCCCCCGGCAAACGGCTGCGGCCCCTGCTGGTTCTGCTGGCCGCAGAGGCTTGCGGCGGCACCGAGGAAGCGGCGCTGCCGGCCGCCGGCGCCGTTGAGATGGTCCATGCCTATTCGCTGATTCACGACGATCTGCCGGCCATGGATGACGATGACCTCCGCCGTGGACTGCCGACGTGCCACAAGCAATTCGACGAGGCCACCGCCATCTTGGCCGGCGACGCCTTGCTGACGCTCGCTTTCCAGGTATTGGCCGAGGGTTATCCGCCGGCCACCGCCGCCGCCTGCTGTCGGGAACTGGCCCGGGGCGCCGGCGCCGCCGGCATGGTCGGTGGACAACTCGATGACCTCGCCTGGGAAGGCCGGTTGCGGATCGCAGGGGAGGCCAACCCGCCAGCCGCCCGCCGCGATCCGCACGCGCTGGAGAGTCTGCACGCCCGCAAAACAGGGGCGCTGTTTCGCGCCTGTTTGAAACTCGGCGTCCTCAGCGCCCAGGGGGAAAGGCCCGGAGGGCCCGAACCGTGGCTGTTGCAAATCATGGAGGACTACGGCCGCTGCTTCGGCCTGGCCTTTCAAATCACCGACGACCTGCTTGACGTCGAAGGGAGCACCGAGCAGACCGGGAAGCGCGTGCAGAAGGACGCCGACCGCGGCAAACTGACCTACCCCGGCCTGCTGGGGGTGGCCGAGAGCCGCCGCCGCGCCGAACGCCTCTGCCGCGAGGCCCAGGAGCACCTGGCGCCGCTCGGGCCGAAGGGGAAATGGCTGGCGGCGCTGGCGCAGTCCATCCTGGAGCGGAAGCGATGACGTAGAGTAGTCAGTAGTCCGTAGCAAAGACACCTACGGACTGCGGACCACAGACTACGGACGAGGGAGAGAATAAATGAGCAGACTCTTGCCGCGTATCACTTGCCCCGCTGATCTGCAGCGGTTGAGTGATGAGGAGCTGACTCAGCTGGCCCAGGAAATGCGTGACGAACTGGTGCGGGTGCTGAGCATCCGTCCGGCCCACTTCGCCAGCAACCTCGGCGTCGTGGAACTCTGCCTGGCCCTGCACCTGACCTTCGACTTCACCCGCGACCGCCTCATCTGGGACACCGGCCACCAGATTTACCCGCACAAATTGATCACCGGCCGCTATCCTCAGTTCGAGACCATCCGCACGCGCGGCGGCCTGATGGGCTACCCCAACCCGCACGAAAGCCCCTTCGACCTGTTCATGACCGGCCACGCCGGTTGTAGCGTCTCGTGCTGCCTCGGCCTGAAGGTCGGCGACGAGTTGCTGGGCCGCGGCGAGAACCACAGCGTCGCGGTCATCGGCGACGGCGCCTTGCCGTCGGGCATCGTCTTCGAGGCGCTGAACAACGCCGGCGGCCTGGGCAAGAACCTGCTCGTCATCCTCAATGACAACAAGATGTCAATCTGCCCACGAACCGGCGCCTTGGCCCGCTGCCTCGACCAGGCCCGGCTGACGACGTTCTACCAGGACTCCAAGCGGCAACTGCACGACCTGCTGGCGCGGCTCCCGTTGGTCGGCGGCATGGCCAACCAGGCGCTGCACCAGCTTCGCGACGGCCTCAAGGCCCTGTTCACCGGCGGCATGCTCTTCGAGGAACTCGGCTTCAAGTACATCGGCCCGATCGACGGCCACGACCTGCCGGGCCTCCGCCGCTGGCTGCGCGATGTCAAGGACCAGCGCGGCCCGGTGCTGTTGCATGTCTTGACCGAGAAGGGGCACGGCGTGCCGCAGGCCAGCGAGGACCCGGTCACCTATCACACGCCGCCGGTCTTCGAGAAGGTCGGGCCGGCCCGGACCATCGTTTCGTTGAAGCGCGGCGGCTCCAAAGCCTACACCGATGCCGTCAGCGCCGCTATCTACCAGGCGATGAAAGAAGACACGCGGGTCGTCGCCATCACGGCGGCCATGTGCCAGGGAAACAAGTTGGAGAAGGTGCGGGCCGACTTTCCCGGCCGTTTCTTCGACACCGGCATCTGCGAGTCGCACGCGGTTGCCTTCGCGGCCGGCCTGGCCAAGGCGGGCATCCGGCCCATCGCCGCCATCTACTCTACCTTCTTGCAACGGGCCTTCGACCAGCTTTTCCAGGAGGTGGCCTTGCAGGACCTGCCGGTCACCTTCTGTCTCGACCGGGCCGGCCTGACCGGGCCCGACGGCCCGACGCATCACGGCGTCTTTGACACCGTCTACCTGCGGATGCTCCCTAACTTCGTGGTGATGGCCCCCGGCGATGAGCTGGACGTTGCCCCGATGCTGCGTTTCGCCTTGTCCCATCCCGGACCAGCGGCCCTGCGCTATCCAAAGGCCAACCTGGAAAGGGTGGAGCGAACGGCTGCCCCTATCGAGCTGGGCCAGGCGGAGGTTTATGATTGGGGCGACGACGGCGTCCTGATCGCCTACGGCAGCCTGTTCCCCACCTGCGTCCAGGCGGCCGAACGCCTGCGCGAGGAGGACGGGTTGCACATCGGGGTGATCAATGCCCGCTTCGCCAAGCCGCTCGACCGGCAGACGCTCTTGCGGGCGGTGGAAGAGCTGCCGCTGGTGGTGACTGTCGAGGAAGGGACGCTGGAGGGGGGCTTCGGCAGTGCCCTGTTGGAAGCGGCCAACACCGCCGGCCTGGCCACGCAGCACATCGTCCGCCTGGGCATCCCGGACCGTTTCATCGAGCACGGCGAGCGCGGCGAGCTGCTGGCCGAGTTGGGGCTTGACATCAACGGCATCTGCCAGGCGGTACGGCAGGGCCGGGGAGCGGAGTGGAGCCCGGGGGTGACGCCGTGAATACTGGTTAGTCGTTAGTTGGGCCGAGGAAGTACCATGCCCCCGGAGGATGTCGAAGCACGTCGGGCCCAGCTTCGCGCCGCCCCACGGCATGTGAAAGCCGCCAGCGGGTTTGCCACGCTCGTAGGGCTTTTCACATTACTCCGTGCGTGTGCGTCGGCCTACGCGGGCCAGCTCACCTACGGCAAGGCGCTGCTCTTCGGCTTCCTCCTGCTGGGCCTCTTCTGGTACTGCGGGATGTCGTTGCTCGACCGCAGCCGCTGGGGTTTCGTGGCGCTCACCGGGCTTGCAGCGCTTCCGCTCTTCGGCGTCTTCGCAGCTGCCGTTCATCTGCTCCGCCTCCTGGTGGAGGGAAAAGCCGCCGCCGAACTGGGCGACGCGCTGGTGGGCGTCACCGGTTTGTGCCAACTGCTGGCGACCCTCATTCTGTTCCGCCACCTCTTGGCGGCGGAGACGCGGCACTATATCTGGAAAAAGGCGGCCTAACGCTGCGTTCGTGCCTGGCACAGGCACTTGGTCCGTGGCTCTCCACTGCCAAACGACCCTTCACCTACCATGCGCATCTTCCTCCTTGGCAACGCGAACCGGCCGGGTGTGCAGGAAGAGGCCGACCGGCTGATCCCCTTCCTCGCCCAGTACTGCGAGATCGTCGTTTTCGATCTCCTCCAGGTCAAGGACCTCAGCGAGCACACCGCCGACCTCACCCTGGTGCTCGGCGGCGACGGCGCCATCCTGCGGGCGGCCCGGCAGATGGGCTACCGTCAGACTCCTGTGCTCGGCGTCAACCTCGGCAAGCTCGGCTTCCTGGCCGACCTCAGCCCCGACGAGCTGCGGGCCGTCTTCCCCCAGGTCGTTCAGGGCGATTACCGGGTCACCCGCCATCTGATGTTCGAGTGTGTCGTCCAGACCCCTGACGCGAGCCGGACCTACCTCGGCCTGAACGATGTCGCCATCTTCGCCGGCCCCCCCTTCCACATGATTGAGCTTGACCTCTTGGTGGACGGCGACACGGTCGCCCACGTCAGCGGCGACGGCCTCATCGTCAGTACGCCCGTCGGTTCCACGGCCCATAACCTGTCGGCCGGCGGTCCCATCATCGGCCAGGAGCTCGATGCCTTCGCCCTCACCCCCATCTGCCCGCACACGCTGACCAGCCGTCCCGTTGTCGATTCAGCCGACAAGGTGTACACCATCGAGGTTCGGCGCGCCTCGCTCGGCACCACTCTGGTGGTGGACGGTCAGGAGAACATCCCGTTGACCGTTCAGCACCGCATCACGGTGCGGAAGGCGCCCGTGAGGTTCGGACTGGTCAAGGTCCGGGGCCGCAGTTACTACCAGACCCTGCGCGACAAGCTGCGCTGGGGAACCCAGCCGGCCTACCGGACCGAACCGTCGCGGGGGTCCGGAGCGTAAGGAGTCAGGAGCACCGGACTCGCTCCCATGCTCGTCTGCAAGCGTGTATACTATTCGGGCCACGTCCAGGGCGTCGGCTTTCGCTACACAGCGCAGGCCCTGGCGAAAAATTTTGCCGTCTCCGGTTATGTCCGGAACCTGCGCGACGGCCGGGTGGAATTGGTCGCCGAAGGGGAGCCGGGCGAAGTGGATGCCTTCTTGACCGCGGTGGCCGACCGCATGGGCCCCTACATCGACCATACGCGTGTCGAGGAAATCGAACCCGGCGGCCATCAAGGGTTTCGCATTCGTTACTGAACGGATCACGGGCCTCAGCATCACAGATCACTATGAGCTGGCTCCAACTGCTCGGAACGGGCCTTGTCTTGAGTCTCATTCAGGTGGTGGCGGCAGTCCCCTGGGCCGGCGCCGTCGGCTGGGATCTGATCTCGTCCTGGTTCCGTCAGCCCGGCCAAGGAGGACCGGTCGGCAAGGTCCTGACGATCCTGGGGGTCATCGTGGGGATTGCGCTGGTGCCGGTCGTGTTGATGGTGACAATTCACGATCGGGAAACGCTCGAATGGTGGGGACGGATTTACGGGTCGATCCTGCACTTGCAGCTGAGTCTGGATGCAGTGGCGATCCCGCTGGTGGCGATTCTGTGGGTTTGGCCCAAGGGGGGTGCCGTGGCCCTGGCCGCCTTCCGCGAGGGGGTCCGCCAACCGATGTTCTGGCTGCTCACCGGGTTCGCCTTTACCCTGATGACCATTTCCCCAATCATCCCCTACTTCACCTTCGGCGAGGACTACGTCATGGTGAAGCAGCTGGGCTATGACTTTATCATGCTGGCGGCGTTGATCTTTGGCGTGCTGGCCGCCGGCATGTCGATCACCGAGGAAATCGAGGGCCGAACCGCTGTCACCTTGATGAGCAAGCCGGTCTCACGGCGGCAGTTCCTGCTCGGCAAGTTCGCCGGTATTCTGCTGGCCGGCCTGGTCATGACCACGCTGCTGGCCTGGTGGTTCAACTGGGTGCTGCTCTATAAGCGCCGCGACCCGATCGACCAGCTGCCCCCCATTCCGCAGCCGGCCTCGTGGACTGCCTTTCTGCAAAATTACGCCCCAAGCACCGAGGCGGCCGACTTTCTCCGCGGTGCCTTCCAGTGGGCCATTGAGACTGGCGACGTGCTCCCTGGGGTGGTGCTCGGCTTTTGCCAAGTGATGGTGCTCCTGGCCGTGGCCACTGCCTTGGCCACCCGGTTGCCGCTGGTGGTCAACCTGGTCAGCTGCCTGCTGGTCTACTTCCTGGGCCACCTGACCCCTGTCCTGGTGCACATCGCCCGCCGCCGGCAGGAGATCGACCCGAGCGCCTCGGCCGTCTCCCAGCTGTTGACGTTCATGGCTCAGCTGTTCGATACCCTTATCCCGTCTCTCGACCTGTTCCGGGTCGATTCGGCCCTGCTCTCCGACGCGCCGCCCCCGTTGGACCGGTTCTTCTTCCATGTCGCCCAAGCGGGGATTTTGGCGGCGATGTACACGGCGATCGGCCTGCTGCTAGGGTTGATCCTGTTCGAAGATCGCGATCTGGCCTAAAATGCCGGCAGAGCGGCCGGGTCGCCGCCGCCCGTCTGCGGGTTCCCCCGTGCAAATCCCGCAAATTCTGTTAAGATCAGGCTACCGTTGAAGAATCCAGGGTAGATCGTTCGGGGACCGGATCATTGGCCGTAGACGGAGGAGACTCCGTGGAACAAGAAGCTGAGCGCAAAGCCTTTGCCCGGGCGTGGGGGTATCTGAACTACAACGCCGTCGCCAAGTGGTCGGCCCTGGCGGCCGCCGTCGTTACGGGGGTGCTCTACGTCGTCCTCTTGGCCGTGCTCTGGCTGTTCGCCGATCTGGTGGTCTCTCACGGGCAGATCCCCCCCTACAACGGTCTGCTTCCCGGGGAGCAGGCCGCTTTTGCCTCGAAGTGGGCCGAGCAGGGGCCGCAGGGCCTCAAAGACCTCGGCCTCGAGTCGTCGTCTTACGAGAAGCTGACGCCGGAGCAAATCCGGGCCTTGCCGCCGCGGCAGAAGGAATTCCTCTGGCGGACTTATCTGTACAAACTCCTGGCGACGCATGTCGGCGGCGAAGCGGGGGCTGTGGCAATCCCTGCTTTCGCGGAGTTGCCGCCTGCCGAGCAGGAGCGGGTCTTGCGCGCGTGGCGCAAGCACGGGGAGGTCGCCGGGACCGACCCGCGGCTCGGTCTGTTGCAGGACCAGGAAACCGGCGCCGGCATTCCCCCCGACCGGACCGCCGCGCTACTCCAGGCCGACCCTGCCGTCCTCAAGGAAGCCGACCTGGAGGCTGTCTGGTACGCCCACCTCTACATGCTCTTCAACGCCCGTGCCCAGCAGGAGGGCAGCCGGACCGACACCGACCTCCGTGATGAGATGTTCCAGCGGTTGCAGGCCTACGCCGAGGGGACCGCTGCTTCGAAACCCGTCCTGGACAACACCGGCGTCCTGCCCTTGGTCGTCCGGACCCACCTGCGCAGCCCGATATCGGGTCCAGTGGCCGCCACCCTGGCCCGCTGGAATCCCTGGATGTGGAAGCACGGCAACATCACCTACCTGACCGGCCTGCTGATCATCGGCGTTGTCCTTGGACTGCTCCGGGCTGTGGCCAGCTATCTTAACCATGAGATGGCGGCCCGGGCGGTCATCGAGGCGTCTACCCGGCTGCGTCGGGCCGTCTATCACCACACCTTCCGCCTGGGGACGCTGGCCTTCAAGGCCCTGGGCCCCAGCGAGGCGGTCAGCATCTTCACCCGCCATGTCGAGGCAGTCCACGATGCGCTGTATTACTGGCTGACCGTTGCCTTCCGCGAACCGGTCAAGTTCGTCCTGGTCCTGGCCTTCGCCCTGGTGGTGAACTTCTGGCTGGCGCTGGCCTTCCTGTTGTTCGCGGCGTTGGTCTGGCTGATCGGCGGGCAGGCGGCGGCCTATTTCCGGCGACGGGGGCGAATCGCGGCCAGCCAGGCGGCAGAGCGGCTGGCGCTGATCCGCGAGAGTCTGATGATGATGCGCCTGGTCAAGGTCTACCTGATGGAGCTATTCAACCAGCGGCGGGTGGAGCGGCAGCTGGCTCGGTACGCGCAGGCGCAGCGACTGCGCTACCGCGGCGAAGCGATCTACCGGCCGCTGCTGTTGTGCCTGGCCACCTTGGCGGCGTTGGTGCTCTTGTACGTCGGCGGGCTGATCGTATTGCACGGTCAACTTGGCGTCGCTAGCGCCATCACCCTGGCGGCCGCCCTGGTCAGCCTCTACTGGCCGGCTGAGAACTTCCTGGAACACCGCCGCTTCCTCCGCCGCGGCCGTGAGGCGGCGGTGCAGCTGTTCGCCTTCCTCGACCGGCCCGGCGACGTCGGCCAGGTGGTCGGCGCCGAGTTCCTGCCGCCGATGACCCGACGGCTGGAGTTCGACAATGTCAGTCTGCGCGAGCCCGGCTCCAACCGCATGCTCCTTCAGAATGTTACCCTGACGATCCAGGCCGGCCAGCGCGTCGGCATCATTGGTCCCGACGACCTGGAGAAGCACGCTCTGGTCTATCTGATCCCGCGCTTCCTCGACCCGACCACCGGTGAAATCCGCATCGACGAGCACAACCTGCGCTGGGTGACACTCGACTCGTTGCGGGCCCAGATCGCCATGGTGATGCAGCAGGATCTGGTCTTTCACGACACCGTAGCCAACAACATCGGCTGCGGCGACCCGGGCTTCACCCTGCCGCAAATCATCGAGGCGGCCAAGACCGCTCATGCTCATCATTTCATCCAGAAGTTGCCCGAAGGATATGAAACCACCATCGGCGAGATGGGGCATTCGCTGTCGGTCGGCGAGAAGTTCCGCATCGCTCTGGCCCGGGCCATCCTGCGTGACCCGGCCATCTTGATCATCGAGGAGCCGGAGACGCCCTTGGACGAGAACACCAAGTCGCTCCTGGACGATACCTTTGCCCGGATCCTGCCCGGCCGAACGTGCATCTTCCTGCCGCACCGAATCTCGACGATCCGCTCTTGCGACCAGCTCTTCCTGCTGCACAAGGGGCGGATCGAGGCAGAGGGCGACCACCGCGAACTGCTGGCCCAGAACGCGCTGTACCGCCACCTGCATTACATCGAGTTCAACGAAATCGCCGAGCAGGTTTGACGACCGGAGGGACCGGAACACCCATCCCCGGCTAACGGGGTCCCAACTTCGGAGTGGCACATCATGGCCAAGATCTGCAACGTCTGTAACAAGTCTTACCCCGACGACCTGGCGGTGTGCCCGCACTGCTCGTCGGCGGTTGATCTCGGGCTCCCCCCTGAGGAGGGCGGGAGCGGCGAGGCGCCTGTCGTCCGACTGGAGGGGGCCGGGGCCTCCATCTCCAGGCAGGGGATGACCGGGTCCGACTCAGAAATCGATCTGGGCGAGCCGTCCGCCGCCCCCCGGCAAGCCGAGCCGATCAGCGGCGCTTCCAGCACTGCGTGGGCGTCGCTGGTCGAGCAGAAGCCGCCGGACGACGAGGGGCCGGGCCAGCTTGAGTTTGACTCCCCATCCGCGCAGGACCTCCGCGGGCCGTCCGTCCCGAAGCCGCCGCCCCCCGGCACCGAGGGAGAGGAGGCGGTTGTCTTCGAAGCCGACGACCTGATCGGTTCCTCCGGCGCCCTGAAGCGAGGGGATACCTCTGACAGCGGCAACATTCTTGCCGACTCGTCGGGGCCACCGAGCGGAGCGTCGATGGTCCGCTGGGACTCTCTGGTGCAGGACCAGCCCCGCGAGCCCTTGGGGACCGAGGCTGAGATCCGCATTGATTCGCCTTCCGATGCCGACCTGCTGCGATATGCGCCGCCGCCGGCCCCCGAGGAGGAGTTGTCGGGCGTGGGGCTGGGGCCGCCGTCGGACGTGTCGTTGCGGCCGCCGCGGCAGCTCGAGGAAGCCGCCAGAGCCGATCTGGGGGCGGAAGCCTCGATCGAGCCGCCGGTGATCGACCTGACCGACGAGGTCTTCGCCGCCGGCACGTCGGACATTAACCTCGACTCTGGCCGCAGCGCCACCGGCGCCGACCTGGGTCCGAAGACGCCGCTGCCTGAGCCGGAGGCGGTCGGCACGGGCGCAACGCAGCTGCCGGATATTTCCGGTTCGGCCGTCAACCTGGGCGAGCGTCCCTCCGGGCGCGACCGGATCGCCGAGGCGGTCGAGTCGGGCGTGGACCTGGACCAGCTGGACGTGGATGTTTCGCCGTCCGGTGCCGGGGCGTCGGTCGATTCGTCCGCGGTTGACCTGGGCGGACCGTTCAGGGCCGGCACTTCGGGCGGTGAGCCGTCATCTGGGGCAGTGGCGGCCGAGTTACTTGAGATGGATGAAAACGCTGAGACGCGTCGCTCCGTGGAAGCACGTCCGGCGCCGGAGACCCCCCGAGAGGGGAGAGGGCAGGATGAGGGAAGCGGGCTGACGGAAGCCGGCAGCATCAGCGGGCCAACCATCGAGGGAAGGGCTGCTCGGGAAGAAATTGCCGAAGAAGGGGCCGAGGAGCCGACCGAATTCGAGGAAGCGGCCCCCGAGGCCGCCTCTCGCAAGGAGAAAGTTGCCGGCCGTCCTATCGGCGCCTGGTTGGGCGGCGGCGCGGTCGGCGCGGCGGTCGGCGTCGGCGCTTGTGTCCTGTTATGGCTAGTCGGCCTGGTGCCGTCCGGCTCGGCGCCGCCTGGCCGGTCCGATCAACCCCAGCCCCCGGCCGTCCCGCCCG
>DATLYH010000095.1:0-17139 GCA_035575035.1 Gemmataceae bacterium | reverse complement strand
GTCCGGTGCCGCGCGGGCAGGCGGCAACGCCGGTGCGTGACCCGGCCGTCACGCCGGTGGCGCACACCACCGCGGCGCTGGCCGCCCCGCCCAGCGTGGTACGGGCCCAGAGCGCCGACCCGGTGTCGGGGCCTCCCCCCGTGCCGCCGCCTCCCGGGGCGATTGTACCGCCGCCGGGAGCCGAGCCTTACAACTGTGGCGTGGTCAGCGGCCCGGCCGCCAGTCCGTTTGGCTTCGGGCCTTGCCTGGAAAGGGGCTGGTTCCGCAGCGACCACTGCTTCGACCAGTTCATTTCCCCGGTGAGCAATCCGTTCCTCTTTGAGGATCCACGTGCCTTGACCGAGGCCCGGCCGATCTTCATCTACCAGTCCGCCCCGGCAGGGAACCCGATCTTCCGCGGCGGCGATATCGAGTTCTTCGGGACCCAGTTTCGGGTGGCCCTCTCGGAACGGTTATCGTTCGTCGTGAACAAGCTCGGCTTCATCTGGATCGAGCCTAACAACCCCACCGGCGAGTTCGCCGCTCATACCGGCTTCTCCGAGCTGTGGCTGGGGCCGAAGTTCACCTTCCTGCGGAATGAAACCACGGAGACGCTCGGCGCCCTCGGCTTGACCTTCCAGATTCCGACCGGCCCGCAGAAGGTGTTCCAGAACACCGGCGACCTGTCGTTGGTGCCCTATGTCAGCCTGGGGCAGAACTTCCTCCGCTCGTCCTACGGTAGCTTCAACGCCCTGGGCACGACCGGCTACGCCTTCGCCGTGGACGACCGCCGGTCGGAATACTACTTCCTCAGTTTCCACCTGGACTACGACATTGCCAACCTGCATAAGATCTATCCGCTGATCGAGCTGAACTGGACGCACTATACCCAGGCCGGCGGCGCCCGCAACCTCCGCTTCGAGGGACGCGACCTGATCAACTTCGGCGCGCGTCAGGTATCCGGCAACGACAACCTGACACTGGCGACTGGTCTGCGCTACAAGTTCACGGAGTGGTTGCAAGCCGGTATCGCCACCGAATGGCCCATTGTCAACCGCAAGGACCTGCTCGACTTCCGCCTGACCGCTGATCTGATCTTCCGATATTAGTCCGTAGCAAGGCTGAGCGTCAGGGGGTTTTTCTCACTACGGACTGATGGCCAATGACTTGAACCGGCGCACGCAGCCGGTGATGGCGATCTCGGTCGGCAGCCGCTCGATGCTCGACGCTCCGAAGAAGCCGACCACGCCGCGGGTGTGCTCCAGGATGTACTGGGCATCTTCCGGCTCGGCGATCGGGCCGCCGTGGCAAAGGACCAGCACATCGGGGTTGACCGCCTTGGCGGCGTCGCACAGAGCCTGGACGCGCTGGGCCGCCTGCTCCAGCGTCAGGGCGGTGCGGGCGCCGATGCTCCCCTTGGTTGTCAGCCCCATGTGCGGGATCAGAACGTCGGCCCCGGCCCGGGCCATCGCCCGCGCCTCGTCCTCGGTGAACACGTAGGGACAGGTGAGCAAGCCCAGCTCGCGGGCCTGGCGGATCATCTCAACCTCCAGATCGAAGCCCATGCCGGTTTCTTCCAACCCCTGGCGAAAGGTGCCGTCGATCAGGCCGACGGTGGGGAAGTTCTGCACGCCGCTGAACCCCATCTCTTGCAGCTCGCGCAGGAATCGCTTCATGATGCGGAACGGATCGGTGCCGCAGACGCCGGCCAGCACCGGTGTATGGCGGACGATGGGGAGCACCTCGCGGGCCATCTCGACGACGACCTGGTTGGCATCGCCGTAGGGCATCAGGCCGGCGAGGCTGCCGCGGCCGGCCATGCGATAGCGGCCGGAGTTGTAGATGATGATCAGGTCAATGCCGCCGGCTTCGGCGCACTTGGCGCTGATGCCGGTACCGGCCCCGCCGCCAATAATCGGCCGACCCCGGGCGATCTGCTCATGCAGACGCTGCAAGCACTCCTCGCGGCGGAAGAAACTCATGATGCTCCCTCCCGTTGCTCGGGCGTGACCCGTCGGCCCTCGCACCCATTCTATGGCGCCGCTTCGGAGCGGCGTTAGCGTCCGCGCTCACCCGCCGGCTGGAACAGGTGAAGCATGTCCGTTTGCGGCGAGTAGCCGAACAACTCCCCGAACCGGCCCCAGGCGACCACCGTCTCGAACAGCCGTTCCACGTCTTTCGCCCGGGTGGGCAGGTGCAACACCAGCTCCTCTTCAACCACGTCCTTGGGCAGTTGGTTGTCCTCGGCCCGGTGGAGCATTTCCAACAACCGGTGAAAAACGCCGAGCCGACGCAGCTGTTCCCCGAAGAGCGCCTTGCGCCCGTTGATGTCCAGGTGGAGCAAGCGCTTTCCCAGGTCGGTCAGCACTACGTATTCCCGGGGCGTGTCCAGAAAGCCGAGCATTTCGCCGCCCATGACGACTGCCAGAGTGTGGCCAAAGTCGTCGGCCGTCAGCTGATCAAGCTCGAAGACGTTCATCCGTCCCCCGTGGTCGTGGACGACTTCCATCAGGCCGAAGATCTCGCTCACGGAAACGAAGGGGATCGGTTCCAGAACGAGGGCCCTTGCACCCGGCGGGGCCACACCGGCCGGCTCGTCCGGCAGGTGCTCCGACACGATCACCTGGTGCAGGTGCTGGACGGCACGAAGGAACTCAGGGGACTGATATTCCCGGGGGTGCGGGACAGTGTTCGGCACAACCTGACGGATGCGGCCCGGCCGGGCGCCCATGACCACAATGCGGTCGGCCAGGAAAAGCGCCTCCTCGATCAGGTGGGTAATCAGCACGATGCTCTTCAGGTTAGTCGGACGCGGGCCGGTCCCTCCCTCAGCCCGTGCCGCCGTCCACAGCGTGTAGACCTCATTCCGCAGACTTTCGGCCGTGAAAACGTCCAGGGCGCTGAACGGTTCGTCCATGCACAGCAACTCCGGCTCCCGGGCCAGGGCGCGAGCGATGCCGACACGCTGTTTCATCCCGCCCGATAGCTCCCGGGGATACGCCTCCTCGTGGCCCTCCAGGCCGACCATGTCGATGCAACGGGCGACACGGTCGGCAGCGGCCGCCACGTCGAGATCCAGGCCGTTCAAGGCCACTTCGACGTTCTGCTTGACCGTCAGCCAGGGGAACAGGGCGAAGTTCTGAAAGACGACGGCGGCGCCGGGATGGATGCCCGCCAGAGGTTTGCCGTAAGCCCGGACCTGGCCGCGGGTCGGCTTCAGCAGACCCACCAGGACACGCAGCAGCGTGCTCTTGCCACAGCCGCTGGGGCCGAGCAGGGCCACCACTTCCCCGGGATGGACGGCGAGCGAGACGCCTTCCAAAGCGGGCGGCGAGCCGGCCGGCCCGAAGACCACGGAAACCTCCTCGACCTCGCAAATCGGGGCGTTGTTTGTGGAGGGCATGTGCCACCTGTCTTTCGCCGCTCACGTGCCCAGGCCGTAACGCTCCTCCGCCAGCCGGTAGAGTCGTTTCCACAGGAGCCGGTTAATCAGCACCACGGACAGGGCCATCGTCACCACCCCCGCGGCGAGCAGCGGATAATTCCCGACAGCGGTGGCATGGTTGATGGTCGCGCCGAGGCCGAAGGCCGCGAAGGTCTCGCCGCGCAGCTCCAGGTACTCCGCAACGATGGTGGCATTCCAGGCACCTCCCGCCGCCGTGACCAGACCGGTGACCAGGTACGGAAAGACGCACGGCAAGTACAGCCGGACCCACCGCTGCGGGCCACCCATCCGGTAGACCGCGGCCACTTCCTTGAACTCGTCGGGGATGGCCCGGGCGCCGGCAATGACATTGAACAGAATATACCACTGGGCCCCCAGCAACAGCAGCACCACACAGCCCACCGTGAAGGGGACATGGAGGAAGGCGAGCAGCATCGTCACCAGGGGGAACAGCATCGGGGCGGGAAAGCTGGCGACAACCTGGATCACCGGTTGCAGCCGCCGGGACCACTTCGGCGACAGCCCGATGAGGACACCTGCCGGCACCGCCCACGCCGCCCCAAGCGCGACCGCCGCACTGGTCCGCAGGAACGAGGCAAGTAAGGCCAGAGCCACCGCCGCCCAGTCTTCGTGGTTCACGGGGTCGGACAGCGGCAGACTCAGAAGCAGGCGAAGGAGCGACCATACCCCCCATCCCATGACCAGGATGCCGACGCCGAACAGCATGAACCGCAGCCCGCTCCGCACGATCGGCCCGTACCTCTGCCCCTCCCGAAAGCGGTCCATCAGACGGCTCGCGCCGGTGCGGTGAAGCACCGGTCGGGGCCCCGGGCCGAGCCGTTGGACAAACCCCCGGTAGATCCGGGAGCGCCGCAAGAGGTCCGCTACCCACGACTGCGGCGGCTCCTCCCCGGCGGTCTCCTCCAACTTGAACCGCTGACTCCAGACCGTCAGCGGACGCCAGACGACCTGATCGACGAAGATGATCATCGCGATCATCGCCGCCACCGCTGCGATCATGGCAGCCGTGTCGCCGTGCTCGATCGCCTCGTGCATGTACGCACCGACGCCGGGCAGCCGGAAGTCCCGGTTGCCGAGTGTGAAGGCCTCGTTCACCGTCAGGAAAAACCAGCCCCCCGCCATCGACAGCATGGAGTTCCAGACCAGCCCGATCATTGCGGACGGCAGCTCCACCAGCCGGAAAAATTGCCACCGGCTGAGTCGCTGGACGGCGGCAACTTCCCGGAAGGATTGCGGAATGCTCCGCAGGCTGGCGTGGAAGCTGAAGGTCATGTTCCAGACCTGGCCGGTGAAGATCATCAGGATGCAGGCGACTTCGAGGCCCGCCTCCCGGTCGGGGAAGAGGGCGATCATCGCCAGCACCAGTCCCGGCAAGAAGCCGAGGACGGGGATGGCCTGGAGCACATCCAGGGCCGGGATCATCAGCCGTTCGGCCCGCCGGCTGTGGGCGGCGATGGTGCCATAGACAAGCGTGAACACCAGCGACAAGGCATAGGCGGCGAAACCCCGGCTCAGGCTGAGCAGGGTGTACCGGGGCAGCGACGCCAGGGACAGGTCGATTGCGGTGACCTCCTGGTACGGCGCGGTCAGCTGGCCGGCGCTCACCACCACGATCCCGGTGACCGCCCCTACCAGGGCCAGCAAAAACAGGTCCGGGCCGAATGCCACCGGCTGCTTCAGGGCATCTCGGACCCGCTTGGTGTACAAGGCCAGGGGCATGCACGATTCCGGTACAAACAACCTCCCAGGCGACTGCAACGCCGGACCGCCACCTTACGGTATACAATGTCCAGGCCGGACCGGGGAAGCTTCCCTGGATGATCGACCGCGCGGTCAGCGCCCGGAGAGTCCGCGCCGGGTATTGTCAGCGCCCGGAGCGTGAGGTATTGTCAGCGCCCGGAGCGTGAGCGACGGGTTCCTCCGCGCAAGCCCACGCCGGGGCAGTCAACCCCAGCACCATCCCAAGGTGCAGTACGGCTACACCGAGATGGCCGGCGGCGCCAACCACAGCCGGCTGACCAGCCTGACCTACCCCAACGGCCGGGTGCTCAATTACAATTACTCAGCCGGGCTCGATGACCGCATCAGTCGGTTGTCTTCGCTCTTTGACAACTCAGCTACCCTGGAGAGCTACGACTACCTCGGCCTGGCCACCGTGGTGCGCCGCGCCCACCCCCAACCCAGCGTGGACCTCACTTACATCAAGCAGGCGGGCGAAGCCGACGGCGACGCCGGCGACCCGTACACGGGGCTGGACCGCTTCGGCCGGGTGGTCGATCAGCGCTGGCGGAAGGGTGACGGCAGTCACACCGACCGCTTCGCCTACGGCTACGACCGCAACAACAACCGGCTGTATCGGCAGAACCTGATCGATGCCGCTTTCAGCGAACTGTACCACGCCAACGGCGCCAGCGAGGGCTACGACCTGCTCGACCAGCTGACCGCCTTCCGCCGGGGCGTGCTCAGCGACAGCAACAGCGACAATATTCCGGACACGGTGACGACGGCCAGCCGCAGCCAGGAGTGGGACTTCGACGCGTTGGGCAACTGGAGCACGCTGACGACGGATGGCACCCCAGAGTCGCGCAGCCACAACCGGCAGAACCAGATCACCGCCATCTCGGGCCAGACGACGCCCGCCTATGACAACAACGGCAACCTGACCACCGACCCGACCGGCAAGACGCTGGTCTACGACGCCTGGAACCGGCTGGTAAAGGTCAAGGACGGCAGCGCCACCCTGGTCACCTACACCCACGATGCCCTGAACCGGCGCGTGACCGAAGACCGCTCCGGCACGGTGACCGACCTGTACTACTCGGACCAGTGGCAGGTGCTGGAGGAGCGGGTCAGCGGGACAACCAAAATCCAGTACGTCTGGAGCCCGGTGTACGTGGATGCCCTGGTGCTGCGGGACCGGGACGCCAACGGCCAGGCCGGCGACGGGCTGGAAGAGCGCCTGTACGTACAGCAGGATGCCAACTGGAACGTGACAGCGCTGGAGGACGCCGCTGGCAACGTGGTCGAGCGGTATGTGTACGACCCCTACGGGGCGGTGACGGTGCTGACGCCGAGTTGGGGGAGCCGGGCCAGCACTCTCTACGCCTGGGTCTATCTGCACCAGGGCGGCCGCTACGAGACTGTCAGCGCCCTGTACCACTTCCGCATGCGCGATTACTCGCCCACCCTGGGCCGCTGGATCAGTTTTGATCCCATCCGATATCTTGCAGGCGACACCAACCTCTACCGCTACATCGGTAATCGGCCAACTCTCCTCACAGATCCAACGGGGTTAGACTGGGACCTGGATGGGGTCGTAGCTTGCTTAAAGAAGACCGAGATGGGTCGAAAGACGCTCGAGTATATATGCAAAAACAGAGATAAGATCCGCGTATGGAAGACCGACTACATCAGGTGGGTGTATGATGACAAGAAAGGCGGGTGGTATCCGTTACATGGGCTGACCTCGCCGCCCGGAAAGTATAAGCCAGGCGTAGTTGATGTCTCGATAGCAAGTGATATAAATACCGATAATTGCACCGCCGCTGCTACCCTTGTTCACCAAATCGAGCACGCGCGAGGCTATGTTGAGGACAAGGGAGGGGACGAATTTGATGCCCGCATGAAGGAATTGCTATTTTTCCTTCAACTCGGGAAGGAGGCAACCAAGTGGATAGATTGGTACATGGAAAAAGGCATCATCAAGATAGTAGGTGGTAAGTATGTGATTGACCAAGAGAAACTACGCGACTTTGTGAAAGGTTTGGGTAGAGATGATCGGCCCGGACATTACGATTTTGGGAATAAGAAGAACTGGAAACTATTAAATTGGGATAAATGCTGTTGCTAGGACCAAACGGTCTGGTATCGACTTTTATCATGACACACGTTGGATATGTCCACATGTTCTAGGACAGAGTCGCAAGTTAAATATAACATGATACCAAGTGTTACACGCAGAACGGGTGTGCAAGCCTCTCGGTTCCTCCGAGGCATTACCTACGCTTGTCTGAAAGGATAGTTGGAATGCTCTTCAGTCGCTGTCGATGTACTCAATTGGCTACTGTGATTCAATGTACAGTAATAATCGTGGGATGTCAGTACCCTAACAGTACCATGCCTGTTCTTCAGGGGCAGAAGCCGGAAAGCCAGCCTGCGCCTGAGGAAGCCAGGACTGCTCTCGTTGAGCTCCTTGAGAGTCCGAATTTCGAGAAAAAGGTGAAGCGCTCCCCGGATGGAGCGCTTTTTCTGCGAGGCCTCAATCTGAAAGAAAGTCGTGAAAAGGTCAGGAAAGAACCTGTTAGACTCAAAAATGGGTTATGTATAATAGATGGGTGGGTTTGCGATCTTGCCAATCGCAGGTTCAATAGTCCAGGTATTTTCATTGGTGGGGCAATTCTCACATTGGAGGGTAACTTTGAATTGGATGATAATAACAAATGGAAAGCCGTTGTCTTAGGGATTTCACATGGTAACCTTGGGCCCGGCAAGTAACAGCCTATCCGAATAATCCCTGGGGAGCTACAACTCCTGCAGCAGCTTCACTCTAACGCAGGAGGTCCCATCAGGCAGTCGACCGAGGTCCCCGAGGACTGGTGCATCCCCGAGGAACTCGGGGAAGTGATGGAGCTGTTTATCCCCGAGCACGTGAACAGTCATCCCTTCGGGGGCGGCAGACCCCGCACCCCCGACCGCGGTTGCGCCAATGCCATCTGCTAGAGAGAGAAAAGGGGTCGGGAGTCGATTTCAAGAGATTAATTGGGTGGCAAATAAGCGGTACTGTGCAGCTACATCGCGATGAGCAGCGGGGCCAACCACAGCCGGCTGACCAGCCTGACCTACCCCAACGGGCGGGTGCTCAATTACAATTACTCAGCCGGCCTCGATGACCACATCAGTCGGCTGTCTTCGCTCTTTGACAACTCAGCCACGCTGGAGAGTTACGACTACCTCGGCCTGGCCACCGTGGTGCGCCGCGCCCATCCCCAACCCAGCGTAGACCTCACTTACATCAAGCAGGCGGGGGAGGCAAACGGCGACGCTGGGGACCCGTACACGGGGCTGGACCGGTTCGGCCGGGTGGTCGATCAGCGCTGGCGCAAGGGTGACGGCAGCCACACCGACCGCTTCGCCTACGGCTATGACCGCAACAGCAATCGGCTGTACCGCCAGAACCTGGTGGACGCCGCCTTCAGCGAGCTGTACCACGCCAACGGCGCCAGCGAGGGCTACGACCTGCTCAACCAGCTGACCGCCTTCCGCCGGGGCGTGCTGAGCGACAGCAACAGCGACGGCATCCCCGACACGGTGACCACGGCCAGCCGCAGTCAGGAGTGGCAGTTCGACGCCCTCGGCAACTGGAGCACGCTGACGACGGATGGCACCCCGGAGTCGCGCAGCCACAACCGCCAGAACCAGATCACCGCCATCTCCGGTCAGACGACGCCAGCCTACGATAACAACGGCAACCTGACCACCGACCAGATGGGCAAAACCCTGGTCTACGACGCCTGGAACCGGCTGGTAAAGGTCAAGGACGGCAGCGCCACCCTGGTGGCCTACACGCACAATGCCCTGAACCGTCGCGTCACCGAAGACCGCTCCGGCACCGTGACCGACCTGTACTATTCGGACCAGTGGCAGGTGCTGGAGGAGCGGGTCAGCGGGACAACCAAAATCCAGTACGTGTGGAGCCCGGTCTATGTGGACGCCTTGGTGCTGCGCGACCGCGACGCCGACGGCAACGCCGCGAACGGCCTGGAGGAGCGGCTGTACGTCCAGCAGGACGCCAACTGGAACGTGACAGCCCTGGTGGATGCCGCCGGCAACGTGGTGGAGCGCTACGTCTACAATCCCTTCGGGGCCGTGGCGGTGCTGACGCCGAGTTGCAGGGGACATGTGTGTTTCAGTATCAACGGAGGTGGTTTTGTGTATATATGTGCAACGGTGGATCAATTCTTCACGTGCCGAAGGACACAGCGGATTGTCCTGACTATATTACCTTTAAAGGCTAAGCCGACCTCCTGACTGTGTGTTTCTTGGGTCAAGGTAATGAACCTATTGCAAAGATTACTTCTCCGGATTGTGAATCTAACCGGCACGAAAAGCCAATGGTGTACAAGGTGCGGATATCCAAAGTATCAAGGCATTGTCTTTCCAATGGGGAAGGAGGGACATCCCCGGGTAGAGGGGGAACGCAAGTGGTTGTGCCCTCATTGCTCGACACATACATGGAGCTGAAGTTTTGCAGTAAACGTTCACCCGAAAACCTGTACATCCATATCTATATGATAATTGCGATCTCACAAGATAAACTGGAAAACTACGCATAATACCGGACTATCATAACTATCATAGAGGCTAATGGACGTGTTGACTATAACGAGATGCCTTGTCTTGGCCTCCATATGTCGATTTTCCTTGGAAATCAGGCTATTTTTCGGGTGAACGGTTACGTCGGTTGAATGGCACTGACTTTAGCTTGCTCTGTTGAAACCATTAGTTTTCTGCGGCCGCCAGGAGCATCCGGTTATGAGTAAGGACACGGAGCAGGCACTCGCGCTCGCGGGACTCCTCCGAGCGAGACCGCCGCGCCGAGTAGCCGCTTGTTGCGGCGGAACACGCTCTCGGCCTGCCCGCGCTGCCCGTCAACCCGCCGGTGCCGGCTGCCCTTCGGCCTCGGGCGGAAGCAGCGGACCATCGGCCGGCGGTAGCGCGTCTGGAGCCACGGGCGGCCGGTGCCGCAGCGTCGTAGGCGGCGTCCGCCAGCAGCCGGTCCCCCAGTGCGTGCTGGCCGGCCGCGCCCACCCGGTCGTCGAAGAACGGCGACGCGTGGGTCAGGCCGACCGCCACCGCGGCGGCGATGAGGTGGCTGGTGGTGTGGCAGGCGACGGCCCCAAAGGGTGAAGCGCCGCCGCGGGAGTCGGTCGTGAGGAAGGCCTTCAAGACCTGGATGGCGCACCGCTGCGCCTGGGTGAAGTTGTGGCGGCTGGTCGAGCAGGCGTAGGCCGGCAGCGCCTGCCGGGCCACCTCCAAGGCCTCGCGGGCGAGCTGGCGGGGCGACTGGGTCATCGGTCGGGTGGTTGGTTGGTCTTCCTGCATGATGAGACAACCTCAACCGCCCAAAGGATTCAACAGAGCAGGTCGGTATCAAAAACTTTTTGCCTGCACACTTGTGCGGGCTCAAGGAGGCGCTCAACTACACCGGCGCCGGGGCGCAGGGGCCGAGCCAGCGCTGGACGGGCTACGACGGCGACAACTCTGGGCCGACTTCGTCGGGGATGGCTCTTTGACAACGCGCTATCTGTACGGACTGGCCATCGACTAGTTGGTTGCCCGCATCTCGGCCGCCGGCGGTGGTGCATCGCAAGGTGGGGCGGGAACCGGACGGCGGCAGGTGCGGTGGCGCAGGGCATCTTGAGTTGAGGGCTGGCGAGGTGCCCGCGGCAGGTGTGGTCCGCGCGGGCTTTCGTCAGCTACCCCCTCCGCTCCTGCAGCGACCCCCTACTCCCACGGCCTATCTTGTTGGCTACCCGCTAAACAATGACAATAAAAAGAGGGCACAGAGGAACGAAACGGGGCGTTGAACGCAGCCATCTCCTGGATTCCACGTTGCTCCTCGGTCTTCTTGTCGCTTGCTCTGGGCGGATGTCCCGGGAGGATTGTTCATGCCCGACGAACCGCCACAGTTCACCATCGTCGGGGCGGGGCTGGCCGGTACGTTGATGGCCTGCTACCTCGGCAAGGCCGGCTATCGCGTGGACGTTTACGAGAAGCGGCCCGATCCCCGCATCCACGAGCCGCCGCCGGGCCGGTCCATCAACCTGGCCCTGTCGCTCCGCGGCATCCATGCCCTGCGCGAGGTCGGCCTGGCCGACGCGGCGCTGGCGGCCGCCATCCCCCTGCGCGGCCGAATGATCCACGACCGCGACGGCCGCCTTGCCTTCCAGCCCTACGGCAAGGACGACTCCGAGTCGATCAACTCTATCTCGCGGGCCGGGCTGAACCTCTTGCTGGTCAACGCCGCCGCGAGTTATCCCACGGTGCGGCTCTTCTTCCGGCGGCGCTGCATCGGCATCGACCTGGAAACTGCCACCATCGACCTGATCGACGACCAGACGATGCAAACCTCCCGGGTCCCCTGCACCGCGGTGATCGGGGCCGACGGCGTGTACTCTGCCGTCCGCGCCAGGATGCAGTTGCAAGAGCGCTTCAACTACCAGCAGGAGTATCTGGACTACGGCTACAAGGAATTGACCATCCCGCCGGCCCCCTCACCCCAACCCCTCTCCCCCGAGGCGGGGGCGAGGGGAGAACTGCTTGCCCCCCTCGCCCCTGAAGCGGGCGAAAGAGGAGAGTTGCTTGCTCCCCTCGCCTCCCAAGGGGGGAGAGGGGTAGGGGGTGAGGGGGGCGGCTTCCGCCTGGAGAAGCACGCCCTGCACATCTGGCCGCGGCGGTCGTTCATGATGATCGCCCTGCCCAACCGGGACGGCTCCTTCACCTGCACCCTGTTCTGGCCCTACGAGGGACCGAACAGCTTCGCCGCTCTCCAGAACGAAGCCGAGTTGCGCCGCTTTTTTCAGGAGCAGTTCCCCGATGCCCTGCCGCTGATGCCGGCCTTGGCCGAGGAGTACCGCAAGAATCCGGTCGGCCCGCTGCTGACGGTGCGCTGTAGCCCCTGGCATGTGCGCGATCGGATCGTGCTGATCGGCGACGCCGCCCATGCCGTGGTGCCGTTTTTGGGACAGGGGATGAACGCTGCCTTCGAGGACTGCACCATACTGGCCGAATGCCTGGCCCGCCACGGCCCCGACCGGGAGGCTGCCTTCCGCGACTTCGAGGCCCGGCGGAAGATCCACACCGACGCGCTGGCGGAGCTGTGCCTGTTGAACTTCATCGAGATGCGTGATCGGGTCGGCTCGCGCCTCTTCCTCTTGCGGAAGCGGTTCGAGAACTCCCTGCACAAGCTCTTCCCGCGCTGGTATCTGCCGCTGTACACGATGATCCAGTTCACCCGCATCCCCTATGCCGACGCCTGGCGGCGGGCCCGACGGCAGGACCGCATTGTCGGCGCAATCCTGAGCGGGCTGCTGGCGCTGCTCGTCCTGGGCATGCTGTGGTTGCTGTTCGGAGAGGGTGCTTGGCGGTGAGCCGAAAGTGAACGCCGACAGAGAGGAGACCGGCCATGGACCTGACCTATGCCACTTACCTGCACCTCGACAAGCTCCTGGAGCTACAGCAGCCGCGCTCCCAGCCGCCCGAGCATGACGAGATGCTCTTCATCATCACCCACCAGGTCTACGAGTTGTGGTTCAAGCTGCAGCTGCACGAGTTGGAGAAGATTCGCACCGATTTCTGCAACAATCATCTCTACGGCGCTATCTCCACCTTCAAGCGGGTACGGACCATCATGAAGGTGATGGTCGAACAGATCGACATCCTGGAGACGCTGACGCCGATGTCGTTCAGCAGTTTCCGCGACCGGCTGGAGAACGCCTCGGGGTTCCAGTCGGCCCAGTTCCGCGAGTTCGAGTTCCTCCTCGGCTACAAGCGGGCCGAGATGCTCCGCTTCCACAAACCGGGCACCCCCGACTACGAACGGCTGGTCAAGCGGCTGCACGAGCCGTCGGTGGTGGATTGCTTCTATACGTTTCTGGAGCACCGCGGCGTGACGATCCCGCCCGAGCTGCGCGGCCGCGACATCACCCTGCCCAATATTCCCAACGAAACGGTGGCAGAAGGGATCCTGCGGCTATACAAGACACAGCCCGACCTGGAGATCCTGTTCGAGCTGATGACCGACTTTGACGAAGGTTTTCAGGAGTGGCGTTACCGCCACATCAAGTTGGTGGAGCGGACCATCGGCAGCAAGCGCGGCACGGGCGGATCGCTCGGGGTTGAGTTTTTGAAGAAGTCGCTGTTCCATCCCCTGTTCGCCGACCTGTGGGCCATCCGGCATAAGTTGTAAGGGTTCCGACGCGACGAAGCAGCGCGGCCCGTCAATTCCGGCCGGTCACTCCCATCTTGCGGGCCTCGCCGATCGCCTCGCGGATACGGCCGAACGGCTCTGCCAGGTCAAAGGAAGGGTCAAGGTGGTCGAGCAGCCGACGAACGGCCGGGGCGTCGTCGCGGAAGCGCGGGTGGCACAACAGCGGTCCCCGGCCGCGGCTGGCGGAGCGGACGCAGGTGGCGTCGGAAAGCATCGCCGCCGCCAAGGGATCGTCCGGCCGCGCCAGCCACACCACCGGAACTTGCAGACATAGCCGAAGGTCGAGAACCGGCTCATGATCGGTGACGATCAGCTGGGCCGCGCTGGTCGTCTTGTCTACCAAGGTCTTGCCAATCAGGTCGGCGCAGATGTACGACTGCAGGGTGCCCCCGTACAGGATCTGCTGCACCCGGTTGGGCTGGACGGCGGTGCTCAAGCGAAACTCCAGCGGCCGACCCCAGCCGTTCGTCACCAGATAGCCCCCCACGTAACCGTTGGGCTCGTGGAGGATTGTCAGGAAGCCGAGGTTGAGCGTGGCGATGCTCGGGGCCACGGGTTGGTCCTCGCCAGGTTGCAGAGCAGGGACGCTCGCCGGACAGGAAACCGACGACTGGCTGTCGTAAGAACTCGGATACCCCTGCTGACGACTTGACCTTGCCGGCAAGGCACCCGCTTGCCTCATTCGAACAACCGGGTGCTTTCTCCGCAGCCATGTCGCCCTCGCCACGGCCGGCTCAATCTTCCTCTTTTGCCCGCACCGAAAAGGCTTCAACCTCGGTTCAGACAGGGGCCGATAAAAAGCAACAGCCGTCCAAGAAAGACTGGATTTTTTGGCCTCGCCTGCATACAGTTATCTATAGTAATCAACTTAGTAGACATTGTGCGACCAATGGAGGTTGTGCCATCCGGGCCAATCCGAAGTGATCTGGATCAATCGGAGCCCAGAGCGTAAGCGAGGGGGACAGCAGACGCGTCGTTTACGCTCCAGGCTCCGAGGGGCTCGGAGTGTCAGCAACGGGACGGTCGAAGCCGTCGCCGAAAAGGACCAGCGATGACCACCGAAACCCGCATCGCCCCCGAAGCAATCGACGCGGCGACCACCAAGGCCGCCCCCGCCCCACCCCAGCGCTCCGCGGTGGAAGTCATCAAGGAGAACAGCCGGCAGCTGCGCGGCAGCATCGCCGAGGAGTTGCTGAAGGACACCGACCATTTCTCCGAACAGGACAAGCAGCTGCTGAAGTTCCACGGTACCTATCAACAGGAAGACCGGGATGCCCGCAAGACCCGGAGCAAGGAGGGGGTCGGCAAGCATTACATCTTCATGGTCCGCTGCCGCATCCCCGCCGGCCGGCTGACCGCCAAGCAATACCTGGCCCTCGACGAGTTGGCCGGCGCCTACGGCAACCAAACTCTCCGTATCACTACGCGCCAGGGGATCCAGTTCCACGGTGTACTTAAGAAACACCTCAAGGATACCATCGCCGGTATCAATGCCTGCTTGCTGACCACCCTAGGGGCCTGCGGCGACGTGGAGCGTAATGTCATGGCTTGCCCCGCGCCGCATCACGATGGCATCCATGCCCAGCTTCAGGAGACGGCCCGGCTGTTGGCCCATCACCTTGCTCCCCGCACCCGCGCCTACTACGAGATCTGGCTCAACGGCAAGCCCCTCGTTGATGACCCGACCGCCGCGGCCGACCTCGAGCCGCTGTACGGCAAGGTCTACTTGCCGCGCAAGTTCAAGACCGGTCTCGCCCTGCCCGAGGACAACTGCATCGACGTCTATGGTCAGGACCTGGGGTTTCTGGCCATTGTCGAGGGGGGCAAGATCGTCGGCTACAATGTGCTGGTCGGCGGCAGCATGGGCATGACCCACGGCAACGCGAACACTTTCCCCCACCTGGCCAAGCCGATCTGCTATATCCCGGCCGCGGCGGTGCTTGGTACGGCGGAAGCGGTCGTGAAGTTGTTCCGCGACCACGGCAACCGGGCCAACCGCAAGCGGGCGCGGATCAAGTACCTGGTCCATGACTGGGGCGTCGAAAAGTTCCGCGAGGTGCTCAGCGAATACATGGGCGGCGTCCTCCATCTGCCGCGGCCGATCGAGGTGACCGGCTACGACCTGCACCTCGGCTGGCACCCCCAGGGGGACGGCAAGTGGTACTATGGCATCAGCGTCGAGAATGGCCGGATCAAGGATGAAGGGAGCCTGCGCCTGCGCACCGCCCTGCGAAAGCTGGTCGAGCAGTTCCAACCGGGTGTCCGCCTGACACCGGGGCAGGACATCCTTCTGTGCGACCTGGACGGCAAGGCTCTCGCCGAGGTTGAACGTACCCTGGTAGAACACGGGGTGAAACTCCCCGGCGACATCTCCGTGGTGCGGCGGCACAGCCTGGCCTGCCCCGCCATCCCAACCTGCGGACTGGCCATCTCCGAGTCGGAGCGGGTGCTGCCGGGGATCCTCGACGAGTTGGAGCAGGCCCTGGAGCGGCTGGGGCTGAAGGAGGAACGGCTGAGCGTCCGCATGACCGGCTGCCCCAACGGCTGCGCCCGTCCCTACCAGAGCGACATTGGCATCGTCGGCCGTTCGGGCGACAAGTACACGCTTTACGTCGGCGGCCATGTGCTCGGCCATCGGCTTAACTTCATGCTCAAGGATCTGGTCCCTCGTGCCGAGATCGTGCCGACCCTGGTACCGCTGCTGGAGCACTTCCGCCGGGAGCGCCGGCTTGGCGAATCTTTTGGCGATTACTGCCAGCGTCTGGGGGCGGAGAAGCTCCAGGCCCTGCTCCCCGCCGAAGCCGACGGCAAGCGGAAGGCGCACGGCAAGGCGGCCGACGCTGAGCCGGCGCCGACCTGCGACGATGCTCCCGCGGCGAAGCCGGCCGAGGCCAACGGCGCTCACGCCAACGGGGCCGAGCCGGCCGTGGTGGCGGCAGGCGCGGCGATCGGCAACGGCCACGGGACGGCGGCGCGTCAGATCGTGAGCGACGGTGCCGCCCTGATCCAGCCGCAGACGCAGCTTATTCCGCTGGCATTGGCCGAACCGGAAGTCCAGCCGCGGCCGCTGGAGGCAGCCTCAGCCCGGCAGAGTGAGACCTTCCTAGCCGGCCGCATGGGCGAGGAGCGGGCCGACTTCACCTTCCGCTACAACAGCGACGGCAGCGTGCGCGAGACGGTAGTCTACTTTTACGGTCCTGACCTGCGCGCCGCCGCGGCCGGCAGCGGCGACCCGCTCCGACGCGAGGCCGTCTACCTCGGGCAAGTCGATCCGGTCCGTCTGCATGCCGCCCGCAAAGTGAGTGACACTTACTACGTCGGCCCACCCGGCCACGAGCGGCGCGACCTCCGCCGGGAATACCACCCTGATGGCCGCGTCGCCCGGACGGTGATCTTCTTCTATGAGGGCGACCGACGGGCGGCCGACGCCCCGTCCGGGACCGCGGTGCGCCGGCAGATCGCTTACGAAGGATAC
This sequence comes from Gemmataceae bacterium, assembly GCA_035575035.1. Lineage (GTDB taxonomy): Bacteria > Planctomycetota > Planctomycetia > Gemmatales > Gemmataceae > DATLYH01. Next base: position 231 of record DATLYH010000095.1, on the reverse strand, counting down.
GCCGATTAAGACCACTGCTCGGAGCGATCAGCCCTCTCTCATGAGGCTCCTTCATGCCCTGACCCGCAACTGGGCCGACACGGACGAACCGGGCGACCCGGCCCTAGCGCCGCTGGAGCTGCCCCTGCCGCTTGCCGAAGCCCTGGCTCGCGTTGAGGCGGCCGTGCGGTCCCTGCCGCGCTGGCGGGTGGAGGCGATTGATCCGGCCGCCGGCACCCTGACTGCCACCCG
>DATLYH010000094.1:0-3961 GCA_035575035.1 Gemmataceae bacterium | reverse complement strand
CCCCCTGAAGGGGGCGAGGGGAGAAATCTCTTTTCCCCTCACCCCCAACCCCTCTCCCCCTGAAGGGGGCGAGGGGAGAAATCTCTTTTCCCCCTCGCCCCCGCTTCGGGGGAGAGGGGAAGGGGTGAGGGGGCGCAAACTCCGTCCCCGTGGGTGGCGCGAAGCAACTCGCGACCCGGGGCGGTGCGCCGTGACTCCATCGCGGGGCGGCCTCTCGACCGCCGCATTTGGGGAGGCCGAGTGCGGCCGGCACCCGGGGATTACCGAGGAAGAGACCAGGGAAAAGGCTTGTCTCTGCGGCCGGCCCGGGCGAGTCAATCCGTGTGACCGACCTTGCCCCGGAGGTTTATCCGGGAGAGCGGGGTTACGAGTCGTGGCCGCCACCGGCCACGGCCTTTTCCCGAAGCGGACAGGGGTGGTCCGCCCGACGCGGGCGCCCGATTGCGGAAGTCAGTGGTTTCCTGAGGGTGGAGTTCAGGAAGGCACGTGGGTTTTGGGGGAGCAAGGGCATCCCGGTCCGACTCCTAGGCTGTCTCGAAGAACGGCGTCCATTCAGGCAGCCGGCAAGGGGACGCGGGGAAATGGGGAAAGCGGCCGTCGTGCTGCCTGATCGTCCTGCGAGTCTCTTCTCTTATCCGCTCAATCCAACCCAAACGTCGTCGCCCTGCGGGGCGGGGCGACTCGGCAGGATATGGATACGGATACCTAGCTCACCATCCGTCCGCAGTCAAATCCCCGGTTGGGTGGCCGGGGCCTCCCTGTGCTCCGCCCCGGCCACACCCTCGAGGATTTCGGCAGAGCAGCAGTGAAGTATTGACGCCGCTACTCACACCGCGGGACGGGGGGCAGTTGTCCGGCCGATGCGCAGGGCGTGGGGGGACAGGAGGTGCTCGGGCGTGTGGCCTTCGGGATCAGCGATGGCGCGGAGCAGGACCTGCACGGCGGTTCGGCCGAGTTGGTGCCAGTCGGCTTGATGGCAGGTCAGGCCGGGGACCTCTTCGCCGCCGCCGCCCATGACGCTCATGTCTTGCGGCACCCGCACCCCTCGCCGCTGGAGTTCGGCGATCACCAGTCCGGCCAGCGTGTTGTTGAAGCAGTACAGGGCGGTCGGCTGCGGCGCCAGCGTCAGCACCTGTTCAACGGCCTGGCGGGCGCCCGCCTCGGTCAGCTCGACCGGAACCTCCCAGCGATCGCGGCGGCGCAGCCCGACATCGCGCAGCCCCTGGCGGTAGCCGCTCAGCCGCCAGGGGTTCAACTCGGTCTGCCGCCAGTGGACGAAGGCGATTCGCCGATGCCCCAGCGAGGCCAGGTAGCGCACCGCCTGTCGGGCTCCCTCGAAGGAATCGTCACGCACCGAGTTGATCTGCGGCAGCCGCAGGTCGTGGTCGAGCAAGAGGGTGGGCAGCCCCAGGCCGAGCACCCGCCGCAGCAGCTTCTCCTCGCCGTAGGAGGCGAAGATCACGCCGCGGAGGCGGACATTCTGGTACAGCTGCTGGAAGGCCTCGCGCAGCCGCAGATGGGGAGCATGGCGGACGACCAGCTCAAAGCCGGCCCGGCCGGCCTCCTCGTTGGCCCCCTGGAGCATCAGGCCGCTGATGGCGCGGGTGACGGCCTCTTCCTGCCCGTGGGGCGCGGGGTAGTCGGCTTGCAGGTAGCCGAGCAGGGTGGAGGGAGCGGCCTGGGCCTGCCCGGGCAGCCGGGGCAGCCGGATGAAGGTGCCGCGGCGGCGGATCTTGACCAGCAGTCCTTCGCGCTGGAGCACCTCGGCGGCCAGGCGGACCGTCTCGCGGCTGACGCCGAGTTGCTCGGCCAACTCGACCTCGGTCGGCAGCCGGCCGCTGGGGAAGCGCCCCTCGGCGATGGCCTGACGGAGCAACTGCTCGACCTGGGCGGCCAGGCTCAGCGGCCGGGCGAGGCGGGGCAGTTCGGCGCTAGTGCTGTCCGGCGCCGGCAGTAGGCTGCGTTTGCGGGACCGGGGCATGGTCGGACTCCATTCGCTTCGGGCAGGAACCCGGGCAAAAGGGGCTCCGAAGGGGCATGATTGACAAATTTACAACCAGTTGGGGATAAGGAAAAGCCCTCTGTTCAAGCCGCCGTCCCCGGGGGTAAGATGGGGCCATCGCCGACCCAGTAAGGAGGGTGTATCCCTCAGGCTCGCGGGGTTGGGACCTATTCCTCTCCTCTCAACTGTAAGCGCCGATGAAGGTCGTTCTCGTTGCTTTCTCTTCGGAGGTCAGTCATGGGACCAACACATGCACAAAGCCGCCACGGCTTCACGCTGATTGAGCTGCTAGTGGTAATCGCCATCATCGGGGTGTTGGTGGCGCTGTTGCTGCCGGCGGTGCAAAAGGTCCGCGAGGCCGCTAACCGCACCACCTGCACCAATAACCTTAGACAGATCGGCATCGCCCTGCACAACTACCACGATCAGTTCCTGCATTTCCCGTACACCACCAATTCCCAGTTCAACAGCGACCGGACCACTTGGCTGGCGCACCTCTTCCCGTTTCTTGAGCAGCCCTTCACTCCGGCAGCAATGGCTCCCCCGAATCCCGGGGTGCGGAACGTTGCGGTACCAACCACCTTTTCTGCCCAGATTTTAGTCTGCCCTTCTGACGGCCGCCGCAATACCATCAACGGCGATGGGGTGACGAATTATGTGGCTGTCACTGTCCCCAATACGGACCATTGGGATACGTGGAACTGGAGTACGGAAGGGGTGTTCGTCCGCAAGACGCGCTACCGGGACGGGACCGCTCGACAGGACATGGATTTTAATTGGCCGGCCACGCGCATCATGATGATTACCGACGGCACATCCAACACCGTCATGGTGGGCGAGCGGCCCCCCGTTATCGATCAGAACTGGGGCGTGTGGTCGTTTGCGACCCTGAGCAGCTCTCTGGGAATAGCTAACCGGCTCTTCGCTTTCAGCACGGACCAAAGCGGCACCCTGTGCCCGGTGGGGCCACAGTACTTCCAACCGCCCAATCCGAACTTCACCAGAGGCAGCCGTTGTGACCTGCACCACTTCTGGAGCGAGCATGCCGGGGGTGGGCACTGGTGCTTCGCCGACGGATCGGTACGCTTCCTGACCTATCGCGCTGGCCCCGTCGTACTCCCTCAGCTGGGCACACGGGCGGGAGGAGAAGTAGTCGATAGCTCGGCTTTCTAAGCAGGTGAACCGGGTTGGTTTGTATTTTGGGAGTGCGGTGAGGGCTCACCGCTTGGGATGTTTGGAACCAAGCAATCCCAAGCGGTGATTTCTCAAGCGGTGATTTCTCACCACACTCCCAAACATCATGACCATGTCCCGGTGCTTAGGGCCTAGTCAAGCGGCTGGGAGCGACGTTCTCCCGGTTCGCCGTCCGTTTCTCTGCCGGAGGAAGACAACCAATGAACTCTACCCGCTCCAGCTGGATCCGTTTCCCCTGTCGCTCGGTCGCGGGAATTGGTCTTCTGATGCTGGTGGGCCTTGGCTGTGGAGGACGAGGAGACGTGTCCGGCAAGGTCACTTACCAGGGTAAGGCCGTGCCGTTCGGGACGGTTCTAATCCAGGGAAGGGATGGGATCGCTCGGCAGGGCAATATCGCAACCGACGGCAGTTACACCGTCCGCGGGGTAGTCGTCGGAGAGGCCCGTGTTGCGGTGAATAGCCCCAACCCCCGGAGTATTCAACTGGTCTCCCAGGGGGGGGAGAAACAGGAGCCTTACCCGGATGTCCCAGGTTGGTTCCCGATCCCCAAGCAGTACGAGAAGGTCGAAACGTCAGGGTTGACCTACACGATCAAGCGGGGACAAAACACGATCGACATCGAGTTGAAGTAGCAAAGAGGTCCGGTTAGCAGCCGCTGTGACGGGGAAATAGCCGCCATCCGAGTTGATGATGTCAAGGATCTCCCGATGACACTTCACCGTCTGCTTGCCGTGCTGATCGCCCTGGCCGTTCTCGGGGGCCCGG
>DATLYH010000093.1:0-6460 GCA_035575035.1 Gemmataceae bacterium | reverse complement strand
GCCCCGTTGAGCATCTGGTTCTCGACGATGTGCTTGACCAGGGCGGCGAACTCGTCGGGCCGACCCAGCCGTGGCGGGAAGGGAACCTGCTGCGCCAGCGACTGCCGGGCCGGCTCGGGCAGCCCGGCCAACAACGGTGTGTCGAATGTCCCGGGGGCGATGGTCACGACCCGGATGCCGAACCGAGCCAGTTCCCGGGCAATCGGCAACGTCAGGCTGACGACGCCTCCCTTGGACGCCGCGTAGGCCGCCTGCCCGATCTGCCCCTCGAAAGCCGCCACCGACGCCGTGTTGACAATGACGCCGCGCTCGCCATCCGGGCCGGGCGGGGTCTGGGACATGGCGGCGGCAGCCAGGCGGATGGCGTTAAACGTGCCGACCAGGTTGACTTGGATGACCCGGCAAAAGGCGTCCAGGCGGTGCGGCCCGGCCTTGCCGAGCACGCGCTCCGCAAGGGCGATCCCCGCGCAGTTGACCAGTCCCTGTAACCCGCCGAAGGATTGCACTGCCTCGTTGACCGCTGCCTGCATGCTTGATGCATCGGTGACGTCGGTGGCCACGAAGCGCGTCCGGGGGCCCAACTCCCCGGCTAAACCTTCCCCGGCCGGGCGGTTCAGATCAGCGATGACGACACGGGCCCCCGCCGATGCCAGCAGCCGGACACAGGCCGCCCCCAGGCCGGATGATCCGCCGGTAACCAGGAAGGTGCTGTTGTCGATCCGCATGAGGTCATACCCTTTTGCTGACGATGGCGGCCGCCCTGCCGTGGCCAATGCCCATGACCTGTAATCCCAGCCGACCGCCAGTCGCCTCCAAACTGGTCAGCATTGTCGTCGGCCGCTTCACGCCGGTGGCCCTCTTCTTCCTCCTCGGATTGGCGAGCGTTTGCGCGTCCGGGTCGCCGTATACCGACGATCAAGGGAAGAAAAAATCTTGGACCTGCCGCTCACCGCCGTAGCGCCCGCCCCGGCAGCGCCTTCGTCCGTTGTCCGTGGTGCAACACCAACTCGCCGTTGACGATCACATGTTCCATCCCCGACGCCGGCCGCCGGCCGTCCTCATAGGTGGCGTGATCGGCTACCTTGTCCGGGTCGAAGACCACCACGTCGGCCGCCATCCCCTCGCGCAGCAGGCCGCGGTCCTTCAGGCCGAAGCGCCGGGCGGCATGGGCCGACAGATGCTGCACCGCCTGTTCCAGCGTCCAGGTGCGGTCGCGCACATGATGGCCCAGGTAGCGGGCAAAGCAGCCCCAGCCGCGTGGGTGCGGCCGGCTGCCGGTGAAGATGCCGTCGCTGCCCGCCATGTGCGCCGGGTGGACCATCAGCTGACGCACGTCCTCCAGCGTCCGGTTCAGGTGCGGCACCACGCAGCCGACCGCCATCTCCGATGCCGCCAGCACCTCACAGACCAGCTCGCCGATCTCCTGCCCGGTCTGGCGGGCCGCCTCCTCCAGGGTCAACCCTTCCAGGTGACGGTACGCCGGCGCCGCCACGTAACTCAGGCGAACCGCCTCCAGCGGACCGCGCGGGCCGACCAACGACCCACGCAGCCGGCCGCGAATGGCCGGGTCGCGCAGCCGGGCCAGTGTCGCGTCGATTCCCCCCTCCTGCACCCACGGCGGCAAGGCCACCATCCCCAGGATCGATGAGCCGGCTAGATAGCAGTACAAGTCGTAGGTCACGTCGATGCCGTCGGCCCGGCCCGCGTCGATCTTCGGCAGCACCAAGTCGGCCCGGCTGTTGAAGTGCGAGATATGCACCGCCACCCCCGCCTCCCGGCCGATGCGGTAGACCTCGTCCATTGAGCCGAGGACGCCATCCGGGTCGTAGCGGCGCATATGGGTGACGTAGACGCCGCCGTAAGGGGCGATCGCCTTGCACAAGGCGATCAACTCCTCGGTGTCGGCGTAGAGGCTGGGGATGTAGTCGAGCCCGCTCGACAGGCCGACCGCCCCCTGCTCCATCGCCTCGGCCACCAGCCGGGCCATCCGCGTCAACTCGTCGGCGGTCGGCGGCCGGGTGGCCAGGCCCATCACCTCCATCCGCACGTTGCCGTTGGGCACCAGGCAGGCGACGTTCACCGCGGTGGTGCGGTCGAAGCAGGCGAGGTACTCGGCCATGCTGGACCAGCGCTGCGGCAGCTCGGGGTTGCCGCTGAAGCCCGCGGTGTAGCGGCGCATGTAGTCGAGGGTGGCCGGCGACGCCGGCGCCATGGCCACGCCGTCCTGGCCAAGGAGGTAGGTTGTCACCCCTTGGCGGATGGCCGGCTCGTGGTAAGGGTCGGCCAGGAGCATCAGGTCGCCGTGGACATGGGCATCGATGAAACCAGGGGCCACCACCTTGTCGGCCGCGTCGATGCGGACCCGCGCCTCGGCCGGCGCCGCCCCATTGGCGAGCGATCCGACGGCAACGATCCGGTCCCCTTTGATGCCGACATCGGCCCGGAACCAGGGAAGACCGCTGCCGTCCACAATCCGGCCGCCGGTGATGAGCAGGTCAAACATGCTTGGGGTCCGTCGGGTGAGAAGGACGCTTAGCGCCCAGGCAGCCGGGGCGATCCTATCGTTGGGCCTCATAAGGGGCGTCGGGATACACCTTACAGCCCCGAGGCGAACATGGCCACCACCCTGGAGGAATGGGAAAGATGCCTAACGGCGCCGGGACAGCAAATGAGGACCCCACGCGCGTTCCTGCAAGCTCGGCCCTTAAGGGCAACCCCTGCCGAGCGCAGGACCCGGTTGCTACGCAAAAGAATCCATGCCAGCCGTGGGGGCGTGGTCATCAGCCGATTGCCCAGCAGGTCCAGCGTGTAGTCAATGGTGTAATCAGCCACGGTCCCGGCGGCATCGACTTGCTCCCGCACCAGACGGTTCAGCGCGTCGTAGGTGTAGTTGGCCGTCGTGGTGATGCTCGTACCGTCAGGCTGCTTGGCCGTCTCCGTCAGGCTGGTGATCTGCCCGTCGAGTGCTCGCGCGTAGCTGAAGCTCGATAGCGTGTTGTTGGCGTCGTCCTTGTTCACTCGTGAAGTCAGACGGTTGAGGGGATCGTAACCCAGGGTCGCGGTGAGCACCACGGTCGCGCCGACCTTCTAGGTGATGCCGCTAAGGTTGCCCGCGTCATCGAAGCCGTATTCCGTCCGCTCGGCTACCAGAACTTCCACCACGGTTTCTTCTTGGGCGGGCGGTTCCGTCGGACCCGGGCATCCAGCGTGGCCAGTGCGGCCTTCATGGTTTGATTGCTGACGCCTCGATCCGGCACGACACACGGAAACAACGCCAGCTCGGTGAAGTCGAATCCGTCGCCCTCGGCCTCCATCGCCTTCAGAATCACGTTCGATTCGGCGCTGTAGAGGCAAAGCATCTGGAAGTCGTCCGGCTTCATCGTTTCGCGCAATTGAACGGCCAGCGCACGGGCGCGGGAGTAGGCCGGGATCGACATCAGGGGGACGTCGGTTTCGACGCGGCCGTCCCGACGGGCACGGATGACGGTCGGGGAATACCGCACCCCTTGTTGTTCGAAGAGGATGCGACCGAAGGCGATTGTCGAGACGGACTCCACTTCATGCACCAGGTCCGGGTCAAACCCCTGGCGGACCATCTCTTCCATGAGTCGGTCGGCGGAATCATACCGGGAGAAGTTCTCGGCGAAATAGCGGATGGTTCGTTCCAGCTCCGCCCGCCGGCGGATCGCCGCAGAGTTGGGAGGGAACTCGAACACGGCGAACCGCGTCAGATAGCCGAAATCGGGGCCGCGCACGCCGGCCGGCCAGTCCGGGTCGTGGTGGGACACGTCATGCCCGTCAACCTCCAACTCGCGGCTCCACCCCTCTTTCCCTTTCGAGACGACGGTAGCTTTCGCCAGGTGTACCCTGCGCGGCGCCGCCGACTCGGCGGCGAAGCGGAACCACGGCTTCGTGCCGTCCAGTGCCGCCTGAACCCGCGAGTCGTTGAACCCGCGCGCGAACGCCGGCCCGACATAGGCGCGGAGGCCGGGCAGGCCGTAGTTGTCTGGAGAATAGCCTTGCGCAGCGTCGCCCCCGGCCACGCCCGCCTGACAGGTCATACAGACCGGCTTGTTATCCAGGAACGACTTGATCGGCCCGGCAACGCCCGTGATCCAGATCAGCGCCGCCTCGCCCAGCGCCGCCTTGGCATTCTTGCCTAGGCCCATCAGGCAGGCGTCGAGCACTTCGTCATCATATTCATGCAGCGTCGTCAACACGTGCGCGTGGACCGCCTTGCCGGCAGCGGACGGGCCTGGATCCTGCACCTCGGCGCGGAGCGTCACCCGCCCGTCGAACAGCTGCAACGCGCCCTCGAAGTGGCGGGTCCAACCGCCGAGGTCGCCCCCGTGCTTGACCACCCCTTGTTCAATCAGTTCCAGCAAACGCTCGGAGTCAATCATCGATGCTGATCACTCCTGTCCCTCGGGTAAAGTCGGCACGGTCACAGACAGCCCTCCTCTGCCGCCGCCACTTGTGCGGCCGGTTGCCGCGCCGGGTTTGGCCAGCTGTCCGCCCTCGGGTGAGAACTCCGCGAACCAACCCGATTCGGGCAAATGGTATTGGATGCAGCCGCAGCCCCCCGCACCGCCTCCAATGATTGTTCCGAGCATCGTGGTTGCCGCCGACACCATTTTCCCCCTCAACCGCGGTCAATACAAGAGCGTTGCCTGCCTCTACCACGGCATCACCGCCTAGGCCGCCTTCGACACCCTCCCTGCCAGCGAACCGGAGCCGCGCCGCTTGTGTAGCGGTGGTCGGGGTGATAGTCCCAGGGGCGGTGGGCCATGACGATATCGGCCTGCCGCCTGGAACTCGGCGTCGTCGGGGTGGGCGCCGAAGCAGATGATCCGCAGTTTGCCGTCGCTTGGCGGCGGCACCCAGGGGGGCTCTCGCGGCGGCGCCATGCCCCAAGCCGTCAGAACCGCCCCCAGGCCAAGCAGCCCACAGACCGCCGCCAAGCGGTATCCTTGTCGCATGGTTGTCACTCCTTGGTTGCGAGAGGGAATCAGGCGATGGGATCGCGATCGAGCAGGTCATTCCCGCCGTCGGGGCGCGCCCGAAGTCGGGCGATACCGTATCAGAACAGCCCCAGCACCGGTTTGCCCTTGCACAGCGGCAGCGGCCGGCCCTGGGCGTCGTGCAGCTCCTGGTCCGTCCGGATGCCGAGGCAGTAAAAGACCGTGGCCGCCAGGTCGTCGGGGCTGACCGGCAACTCGGCAGCGTAGGCGGCCGAAGCGTCGGAGGAGCCGTAGACCTGCCCGCCGCGCACGCCGCCGCCGGCCAGCAGCACCGACTGGCAGAAGCCCCAGTGATCGCGGCCGGCATTCTTGTTGATCTTCGGCGTCCGGCCGAACTCGCCCATCCACACCACCAAGGTCTCATCCAGCAGGCCGCGCCCGTGCAGGTCATCCAGTAGCGCCGTGTAGGCCTGCTCGAACGGCGGCAGCAGGACCGTCTTCAGCCGCTCGGCATTGTTGTCGTGTGTGTCCCAGTTGCCCGGCGCCCCGGCCGCCCCGGTATTCCAGAAGACCGTCACCAGCGGCACGCCCGCCTCCACCAACCGCCGGGCCAGCAGGCACGACTGGCCAAAGTGGTGCCAGCCGTAGCGGTCGCGGACCCGGGCCGGCTCGGCGGCCAGACGGAAGGCCCGCCGCGCGGCCGGCGAGCTAAGCAGTTGGAAAGCCCTTTCGTAATGACTGCCCATCCCCTGGGCGGCCGGCAGCCGGGCGATCGCCTCGGCCCGCCGATCCAGGGCGGCATGCAAGCGAACGCGGTCGTGGAAGCGCTGCCCGTCCAGGTCGTCGGGCAGGGTGAGCGTGTCAATGGCGAAGTCGGGGCGGGTCGGGTCGCCGAGGACCCAGAAGGGAGCGTAGCGTTTGCCGAGGATCCCCTCAAACTGGCCGGGGACGATGCGGCCGTCCGCCTCGACTAGCTGGGACGGCAGGGCGACGTGGGCGGGCACATCCTTTGGCTGCCGGCCAAAGCGGGCCGCGGCGCAGCCGATGCTCGGCATGTCGTTGGGGCTCGCCTTCTGCCCGCCGCCGGCGTTGGGGTGCAGGTGGCCGGTGAGCATGTGGTAGGCGCTGGTGGCATGGTTGACGCCGGTGTGCGTCACCGAGCGGACGATGGCGAAGCGGTCGGCCATCCGGGCCAGCTTCGGCAGATGCTCGCAGATGTGGATGCCCGGCACATTGGTGGCGATCGGCCGGAACATGCTCCGGACGCCCTCGGGGGCGTGGGGCTTGAGGTCAAAGGTTTCCTGGTGCGCCGGACCGCCCCACATGAACAGCAGGATGCAGTTCTTTGCCCTCCTCACCCCAGCCCTTTGAAGGTGTCATTTTCTGCTCTTCTCCTGGGCCAGGAGCCGGGCAGTTGCAACGTGTTTGGCTTTGGTGAAACGCGCTCTTCGCGGGCGAGGCTTCTTGGGACCACGCACTTGCTTCTGATACCGCTCCAA
>DATLYH010000092.1:0-3073 GCA_035575035.1 Gemmataceae bacterium | reverse complement strand
GGCAAGCCGTTCGGCTTCAACGGCGGACAAGGGTTGTAGCCGGTCGGCCGTCAACGCCGGAAGAAGGGGTCAGGGGTCAGCCAAGAAAGTTCTTCTCTGACCCCTGACCCCTCACCTCTTTCCCTCTCGGATAACGGCCTCTTTCCTGAAGGCCGGTTCAATCCTCCTCCTCTTCGGCCAACTTGGCCTTGCTGACGATCTGCTGTTGAATGTTGCCCGGCACCTGATCGTAGTGGCTGAACTCCATGGTGTACGAGCCTTGCCCCTGGGTGATGCTCCCCAGCTGGGCGGCGTAGCGTGTCACCTCGGCCAACGGCACCTTGCAGGTAATCACCGCCAAATCGCCCGGTAGACTGTCCTGGTTCTCGATCCGCGCCCGCTTGGTGTTCAGGTCGCCCAGGATCGCCCCCGTGTACTTGGAGGGGACGGTTACCTCGAGGTTGACGATCGGCTCCAGCAGCACTGGTCGGGCCGCCTTGAAGGCCAGCTTGAAGGCGTTGCGGGCCGCCGTCTTGAACGCCTGCTCGGAGCTATCCACCTCGTGGTGCTTGCCAAAGTACACCTCGACCGCCACATCCTGGATGCGGTAGCCGGCCAGGGCCCCCGTTTCCAGCACCTCCTTGCACCCCTTCTCGACCGCAGGGATGAACTGGTTGGGGATCGAGCCGCCGACGATGTGGTCGATGAAGCCGAAGTTGTACTCCTCGTCGTAGTGGCTGCTCTCCAGCCGGATCTTCTCGAAGCGCTCCTTGGTGGCGAATTGCTCGAAGAACTGTTCTTTGCTGGTGATCTCGCGCGGCAGCGGGTAGATGCGGAAGTGTACCTCGCCGAACTGGCCGCGGCCGCCGGTCTGCTTCTTGTGCCGATAGCTTGCCTCGGCCGGGACGGTGATCGTCTCTCGGTAGGGGATCTTCGGCTCCTTGGTGATGATTTCGAGGTCGAAGCGGCGCTTGAGTCGGCTCTGGATCACATCGAGGTGAAGCTGGCTCATGCCGGTGATGACCAACTCCTTGGTTTGGGTATCGCGGGTGACGCGGAAGGTCGGATCTTCGTCGGCGATCTTGGCCAGACTGCCGGAGATCTTCTGCTCGTCACCGCGGGACTTGGGCTCGACCGCCAGGCCGAACATCGGCGTGGGGAAGACTGGGCGGCTCAGCTGCGGGGCGGCGGGCGACGAGGCCACCGTGTCGCCGATGCGCAGGTCCTCGACCTTGGCCACCGCCACGATGTCGCCGGCGATCGCCTCGGGGATGGTCTTCTGGGTCTTGCCCTGCATCAACAAGAGGCCGCCGGTCCGCGACGATTTGCCGGTGCGGACGTTGACCAGCGGCTGCTCGCTGGTGATCTTGCCCGCGAAGATGCGGAAGAAACTCAGGGTGCCGACGAACCGGTCGCTGAGGATCTTGAACACCTGGCCGACGAACTCGGCCGATTCGCTTGGCTCCAGCTCCACCTCCTGGGCCTTGTCGCCGTGCCCCTTGACCGCCTTGCGGCGCTTCCCTTGCACCGGCGAGAGGGCAAAATCGGCCAGGGCGTCGAGCAATTCGGCAATTCCCAGGTCCTTCTTGGCCGAGGTACAGAAGACAGGGATGACGGTGCCGGCCGCCAACGCCTTGGGCAAGGCGGCGGTCAGCTCCGCGGCGCTGACCGAGCCCTCCGTCAGGTATTTTTCCATCAGGGCGTCGTCGCTTTCGACCACGGCATCCACCAGTTTGGAACGGGCGTCGGCCAGGTCAATGAGGCAGCCGGCCGGCGCCGCGGCAGGCGGATCGAGGACGCCGACGACGCCGCTGAAGGAGTCTCCCTGGCCGACGGGGACATTGAAGAAGACGCATCCCTTGCCGAAGGTTTCCTGGATGGCGCGGGTCAGGTCGTCGAAGCGGATGTTGTCGGCGTCCATCTTGTTGAGGACCAGCATGCGGGCCAGGCCGCGCTTGCCGGCCTCCTGAAACATCCGGCGGGTGTTGACCTCGATGCCGTTGGGGGCGGCGATCACCACCAAGGCGGTCTCGACGGCCATCAGGCCGGCCAGAGCAGCGCCGACAAAGTCGGGATAGCCGGGCGTGTCCAGCAGGTGGACCTGCTTGCCGTGGTGCTCCAGGTGGAGGAAGGTGGTGTCGATGGAGAAGTGGCGTTTCTTTTCTTCCTCGTCGTAGTCAGAGACGCTGGTGCCGTCGTCCACGCTGCCGCGGCGGTCCACCGCCCCGGCGCGGAAGAGGAGCGCGTCGGCCAACGAGGTCTTGCCCGAGGCCCCGTGGCCTACCAGCGCGAGGTTGCGAATGTCTTCCACCTTGTACTTGGCCATGACTCAGTCCTTAGCCGGCGCAGGGGCCGGCCGCTAAGGGGTTGATGTTGTCTGCGGGCCGTCGGGCGTTTTCGCCGCCACGATGGCCGCGGCCAGCTCCAACTTGCCCTCGTAAAGGGCGCGGCCGATGATGCAGCCGGCCAGCCCCAACCGGGCCAGCCGGCGAACGTCTTCCAGGGTCGTGACGCCCCCCGAGGCGATGACCGGCAGCGGCACGGCGGCAGCCAACTCGGCCACGGCCTCCAGGTTGGGACCGGCCAGCATACCGTCGCGGCCGATGTCGGTGTAGACCAGAGCGGCCAGCGGCCAACCGGCGCAGCGGCGGGCCAGGTCCAACGCCGAGCAGTCCGACACTTGCAGCCAGCCGCCGATGGCGACCTGCCCGTTACGGGCATCGATCCCCAGGACGACCCGACCAGGGAAGCGGCGGCAGACACGCTCGAACCAGCCTGGGTCTTCCAGGGCGCGGGTGCCGACAATCACCCGGGCGACGCCCCAGGACAGGGCCTGGGCGATGTCCTCTTCGTGGCGCAGCCCCCCGCCGAACTGGCAGGGGACGCCGGCAGCCTCGACGATGCGGCGGACGCTGGCGCCGTTGACCGGGTGTCCCTGGCGGGCGCCGTCGAGGTCCACCAGGTGCAGATACTCCGCCCCCTGGCCGACCCAGCGGCGGGCCACGGCCACGGGGTCCTTGCCGAAGACCATTTCCTGACGGAAATCCCCTTGCACCAACCGGACGCACTGGCCGCCGCGGAGGTCGATCGCCGG
>DATLYH010000091.1:0-12038 GCA_035575035.1 Gemmataceae bacterium | reverse complement strand
CGACGATGTGGCACCAGCTGAGCCTGTTCGCCCACGCCGATAGCCGGACCGCCTCGCTGGTGACTCGGCTGCTGGGCGCCTCGGCGCCCCGGCTGGCCGAGCAATACGTCCTACAAATGGAGTTGTTCTTCTCTGCCCTGGCGCGCTACCTGCTGCGCCACCCCGAGCAGATCGAGCCGCTTTTGTCCGACACCGTCCAGCTCACCCCGGGGCGCTAAACCGCAAGCGCCAGAAGACAATCCCCTATTACGCCGCCCGCCGCCCGCTGCTACAATCCCTGGCGCCGCCCGGCGACGTATGACCATGCCTGACGAACCGAAACGCTCCCTGACGTACCGTGACGCCGGCCTGGACCTCGACCTGTACGAGCAGAGCCTGGCCGGCATCGCCCCGCTGCTCAAGCGCACCCACACGCCGCGCGTCCTCGACGGTTTCGGCGGCTTCGCCAGCCTGTTCAGCCTCGACTTCAACAGCCGCCTGTTCGCCCGCAACTACCGCCACCCGGTCCTGGTCGCCTGCACCGACGGCGTCGGCAGCAAGCTCAAGGTCGCCGGGTTGATGGGCAAGCACGACACCGTTGGCATCGACCTGGTGGCCATGTCGGTCAACGACTGCCTCTGCACCGGCGGCGAGCCGCTCTTGTTCCTCGACTATTTGGCGATGCCGAAGGACGATCCGGCCCTGACGCGCGAGCTGCTCAAGGGGATCAGCGACGGCTGCATGGAAGCTGACTGCGCCCTGGTCGGCGGCGAGACGGCCATCCTGCCCGACTTCTACGCCCCGGGCGATTACGACATGGCCGGCTTCTGCGTCGGCGTGGTTGAGCGCGACCGCATCATCAACGGCCGGGCCGTCCGGCCGGGCGACGTGGTGCTGGGGTTGGCCAGCACTGGCCTGCACGCCAACGGCTACAGCCTGGCACGTAAGATCGTCTTCGAGCATGCCGGCCTGACCGTCAAGGACTTCGTGCCGGAGCTGGGCCGGACGGTGGGCGAGGAACTGCTGGAGCCGACACGGATCTACGTGCGGCCGATCAAGCACATCCTGGAGCATTACCCGGTGAAGCGGCGGGTGGTGCGCGGCCTGGCCCACATCACCGGCGAGGGGTTGGAGGGGAACATTCCGCGGGTGCTGCCGCCGGGTCGGCGCGTCTTCCTGCGGAAGGGAAGCTGGCCGGTGCCGCCGGTTTTCGGCTGGCTCCAGCGGCTGGGCAATGTCGCCGAGGCCGAGATGTACCGCGTCTTCAACATGGGCATCGGCTTCGTGATGATCGTCAGTCCCTATTACGCGGAGAGCATCCAGCGGCAGCTTTGCGAGGACCGAGTGCCCACCTACGTCATCGGCGAGGTGCGCGAGGGAGAACCGGGGGTGGAATTGGTGTGACCGATCCGGCGAGCGGCCGGTGTCAACCGGCCGGTGTCAACCGGCCGGTTCATCAGCCGCTCGCCGCTTCGTTAAACGCCGGATGATCAGGGGACCAACAAGTCGGCCGGTCGGGCTTCTCCCGCATCGTCAGCTTCAGCGGGTGGCGGTATTTCCTCCGGCTCGGGGTAGAGCAGAGCAACGAGCGGCCACGGGTTCTCCGCGCAGACCCCGACCATCCGGGCAGCCTGCTGGGCGAATCGCTCATTCTCGTCCAGAAGGAACTCGTCCAAGGCCGCGCCCGTCCCTCCTGGACCGTCCACTGTCACGTCTGCCCCTCCTGTCGGAAGAGGACCTCCTTGCAAACTGACCTGACGGCGAAGCGCCTCCGCTTCACGCCATTTCCAGACGGCTAACCCACTGACACCGGCGAGAAGGACGACCAGGATCAATACCAGGCCACAGAGGGTCATCACGGTCGAGTCCACTTCCGCCGGCCGCCTGGTGATCGTTCGCTTGCGGTTCGAGGTTGAAGACGGGAGGCAATGCATGGCACAATCTCCCGATCAAGAAACGAGGGGAAGAATCACCTATCAGTATAACCTCTTGCCGGCCTGGGCGGCGAGGAAAATCCTGGAGCAGCGGCCGCTGTAGGGCCGGCAGCCCGGCGGCCGGCGGCTCCACAGCGCTGACGGCGGGCGCTGCGCCTTGACGCAACGGTCCGGCGGCGCTAGGTTGAGAGGGAACGTTGAGCCGACCATACGCCCGACCTCCACTGAAGCCCCCCATGCACCGCGAGATCTCCCACGCTGACCAGGCCTTCCAACAGGAGAGCCGGTTATCGCTCTACCTGCTGACGGGACTGCTTGGCTTGCTGATCGCGCTGGACCTCTGGCCGGCGTTCGCCAACTGGGAGCCGGTCCGCGGCTGGGGCTTGCCCAGCTGGCCGCGCGAGGTCTTCGGCTTCCGCATCGCCCTGATCGCCGCGATGCTCGGGGGCGTCCGCACCCTGTACGGCTCGGTCAATGCTCTGTTCGACGGGCGCGTCGGGGCTGACCTGGCCCTGACCATCGCTATCTTCGCCGCCCTCCTCGTCGGCGAACCGCTGGTCGCCGCCGAGATCGTCTTCATCGGCATGGTCGGCGAGTGCCTGGAGAGCTTCACCTTCGAGCGCACCCAGCGAGCCATCCGCAAACTGGTCGAGATCTTCCCGCGGCGTTGCTGGGTGCTGCGCGACGGCCAGGAGGTCCGCGTCCGCACCAGCGAACTGCAAGTCGGCGACCGCGTTGTCGTCAAGCCGGGGGCCCGCGTGCCGGTTGACGGCGTGGTCCTTGAGGGGCGCTCCGCGGTGGACACCTCCGCCCTGACCGGCGAAACCATGCCGGTGGACAAGGGGCCCGGCGATGAGGTGTTGGCCGGCTCGCTCAACCAGTTCGGTGCCCTGACCATCGAGGCCCGCCGGGTGGCCGAGCACACCGTCGCCGGCCGGGTGATCGAGCTGACCGCCCGCGCCCTCAAGGACAAGGCCCCCATCGAGCGCACCGCCGACCGCCTGGCCCGGTACTTCCTCCCCGTCGTGCTGGCCCTGGCGACGGTGACCTTCCTCGCCGGCCTGCTCTACTACTGGCTGCCGGTCTTTCGCCCGGCGGACGCGGCCCGGCTGAACCTGGGAGAAGCGGCCCGGCTGAGCATTTATCCGGCGCTGGCGGTGCTGGTGGTGGCCTGCCCCTGCGCCCTGATCCTGGCAACACCGGCGGCCGTCATCGCCGCCCTGGGGCGATTGGCGGGGACGGGGGTGCTGATCAAGGGTGGCTCGGCGCTGGAACGGCTGGCCGAGGTCACCGCCTTCGCCTTTGACAAGACCGGCACGCTGACCGAGGGCCGGCTGGAGCTGGGCGATGTCATCGGGTTAAACGGCGTCTCCGCCGACGAGTTGCTGCAAGCCGCCGCGACCGCGGAGCAGCGGAGCGAGCACCCGCTGGCCCGCCTCATCACCCAGGAAGCCGCCCGCCGCAACCTGCCGCCGGGGCCGGTGGACGATTTCCTGGCCCATCCCGGCGCCGGTGTCACCGCCCGGTCGGGGGGGACGACGTTGCTGGTCGGCAGTCCCCGGCTGCTGCAGGAACAAGGGGTCGCCTTGACGCCGGAAGTGCTGGCCCTGCTCGAACCGCTTGATGCCACCGGCCAAACCGCCCTGCTGGTGGCGCGCGACGGTGTGATCCTCGGGGCCCTCGGCGCCCGCGACCGGCTGCGCCCCGAAGCGGCCGTCGTGCTGAACGAACTGCGCGGCCTGGGGATCACCGACATTGCCCTGCTCACCGGCGACCGCAAGGCAGCGGCCCAGGCCGTCGCTTCGGCGCTGGGCATTACCGAAGTTCATGCCGAGCTCTTGCCCGAGCAGAAGGCCGAGTTCATCGAGCGCTGGCGGCACAGTTCTTCCGACGCCGACACCGAGCCGCCCGGGGTGCGGACCGATGCCGCCGACCCGCTGGCGCATCACATCACGGCGTCGCCCCGCCACGCCGTCAACCTGCCGATTCGTCGCAAGGTGGCAATGGTCGGCGACGGCATCAATGATGCCCCCGCCCTGGCCCGCGCCGACGTCGGCCTGGCGATCGGCGGCACCGGCACCGACGTGGCCGCCGAGGCCGGCGATGTAGTCTTCATGGGCGACCCGCTCCGGCCGCTGCCCCTGCTGGTCCGGCTGTCGCGCGAGACGGTCCGCATCATCCGCCAGAACATCCTGATCTTTGCCTTCGGCGTCAACGGTGTCGGCATCCTCTTGACCGCCTGGCTCTGGCCGCTGCTGGCGCCGGCGGCGTGGTATGAACAATCGCCGGTGGCTGCGGTCATCTACCATCAGCTTGGCTCGCTGGCGGTGTTGCTCAATGCCATGCGGCTGCTCTGGTTCGAGCGGGGCTGGTGGCAGCCCGTCTGGGTACGGGTGAACGAGCGGCTGCGCCGCATCGACCGATGGATGGACTATTACCTCAACGTGGACGAGGGACTCCACTGGTTGAGCCACCACTGGCGCCCGGCGGCGCTGGTCGCGGCCGGTTTGCTGCTGCTGGTGTACGGCCTGCTGGGGCTGGTGCAGGTGGGGCCGGACGAGGTGGCCGTAGTGCGCCGCTTTGGCCGGGTGACCGAGCCCGACCTTGGCCCGGGCCTCCACTGGTGCTGGCCCTGGCCGATCGGCGAGGTGGTCAAGATCAAGCCGGACCGGGTCCACACGGTGGAGGTCGGCTTCCGCTCGGTACCGGGGGCGGCGCCGGCCGGGCTGACCTGGTCCAGTCCGCACGGCGACGGCCTGCGCCGTATCTCCGATGAATCGGTGATGATCACCGGCGACGGCAACCTGGTAGAGCTGCAAGCGACGGTGCGCTATACCATCGCCCAGCCGCATGTCTACCTGTTCGAGGTCGGTGATCCCGAGGCGATCATCCGCTCGGCGGCCGAGTCGGTGCTGCGCGAGGCGGTCGGCAGTCGGCCCTTCATCGAACTGCTGACCGTGGACCGGGCCCGCTTCCAGGAGGACGTGCTCGCCCGTCTTCGGCAGCGCTGCGGGGGGTATAGCCTGAACGGGCTCGGCATCCGACTGGACGGCTTTTCGCTGCACGACATCCATCCGCCGCAGGAGGTGGTGGAGGCGTACCACGAGGTGACCAAGGCGATGGAGAATCGCGACCGGCTGGTCAACCTGGCCCAGGGCGAGGCGCTGGAGAAGGAGCGCCGGGCCCAGGCCGAGGCGCAGAAGATCATTCGCGAGGCCGAGGCAGCCGCTTCCGAGAAGATCAAGTCGGCTGAGGCAGCGCGGGCCGTCTTCCTGGCCCGTCACCAGGCGCGGACCCAGCTTAGCCCGCAGCAGGAGTGGGACCTGTTGAGCGAGGCGCTGGCCGCGGCCGCCGACGGTATGGAACCGTGCGAGGCATACAGCGAATATGAGCGCCGCCGCCGCGATTGCCTGGCCGTGCAGGCGCTGGTGACCGACTTCCGCCTCTTCTGGGATGCACTAGGGCGGGCGCTGGCCGGACGGGAAAAGGTGGTGATCGACGCCGACAAGGTGCCGGGCCGCCGCCACCTGCTGCTGGTCGATCCCGAGCAGTTCCGCGTCCCGGTGCCGGTGGTCCCGGGGATGCCGGAGCGCAGCAGCCTGGCACCGCGCCGCCCCCGCCCCCCGGCGCCGGAGGAGAGTCATTGACTTCTTCCCTCTCCCCCGAAGCAGGGGCGAGGGGGGAAACGCCGTAGCAAAGGTACCCCGCCATGCGTGTGCTCGCTGTCATCATCGTTCTGGTGCTGCTGGTCTTCGCTCTGCCCCAATCGTTCTTCACGGTCGATCGGACCGAATTCGTTTACCTGACGACGTTCGGCCGGCATCTTGCCACGTTTGATGGCGCCAACGACGCCGAAGCCGGGCTCCATCTCAAATGGCCCTGGCCGGTGCAGTCGGTGCAGCGCCTCGATCGCCGGCTCCAGTACTTTGACCTGCCCGCGGCCGAGTTGCTCACCCACGACCCGCGCGGCAAGACCATCGACAAAACCCTGACTATCGACGGCTATGTCTGCTGGCGGATCGCTGACAAGGATGGCGTCGATCGATTCATCCGCACGGTCGGCACTCCGGATCGGGCCCGGGCCGTCCTCGGCCAGCGGATCAGCAGCGAACTGGGGGCGGCTATCGGCCGGATGGAGTTGGACGACCTGATCAGCACCGAGGAGGGGCGCGTCGATCGGCAGCGCGAACGGCTGCGGCAGCAGCTGCTGGCTGACTCCCGCCTCGGCAAGGACTACGGCATCGCGATCGTGGACATTCGCATCCGCCGGACCAGCCATCCGCCGCAGGTCCGCCAGGCCATCTTCGACCGCATCATCAGCGAGCGCGGCAAGAAGGTGGCCGACTACCAGAGCGAAGGGGAGAAGCTGGCCGCCGACATCCGCAGTGCCGCCGACCGCCGGGTCAAGGAGATCCTGGCCGAGGCCAACGCCCTTGACCGCCGGCTGCGCGGCGAGGCCGACGCCGAGGCCGACCGCATCCGCAATCAGGCGCACAGCAAGGACGTACAGTTCTACGCCTTCCTCAAGAAACTCGAGGAGTACCAGCGCATCCTGGGCGATAACCGGAGCATGCTGCTGCTGTCGAGCCACCGCGAGCTGTTCGATCTGCTCTTCCAGCCGCCGCGCCCCGAAAGCGGCCCGGCCAAGCCGTCCGCGCCGGAGCCGAGCCCCGGCCGTGAGCCGTCCAAGACCGGAGGGAATTGACATGCGGAAGGTGCTCTACGGCGCGGTGGTTGTCCTTCTGGTCGCCTACCTGCTGACCGGCGTGGTGCAGGTTCGTCCGGGGGAGCGGGCGGTGGTGCGCCGCTTTGGCCGAGTGCTGGCGTACAAGCCGGCACCGGGACTGTGGGTTGGCCTTCCCTGGGGCATCGACCGGGTGGACCGCGTCGAGGTGGACCGGGTCCGCAACGTGGTCCTGGGCTACCAGCCGGGCGATGACGCCGGCGGCACCATTATGCCGCCCGGCCAGCTGCTGACCGGCGACAATAACCTGGTCAACGTCCAGGTGGTGCTCAACTACACGGTCGTCGAGGAAGAAGTCGAGGATTACGTCATCCAGCAAGACCAGGTCGAGCCGTTGGTGGCGCGGGCGGCCGAGACGGTGCTGGCCGAGTGGCTCGGCAGTCGGACCGTTGATGAGGCGCTGCTCAACGGCAAGGCGGTCCTGCCGCGCGTGTTGGTGGAGCAGACCCAGGAGCGGCTGCGGCCGTACCGGCTGGGCATTCGGTTGCACAATGCCAGCGTGGTGCTGACGCCCCCCGATCAGGTCAAAGATGCCTTCGACGCGGTGACCCGAGCGCAGATCGAGATCGGCAGCAGCATCACCAAGGCCCGCGAGGACGCCGCCCGACAGGAACGCTTGGCCGAGGCGGAGAAGTTCCGCATTGAGCAGCAGGCCGCCGCCTACGCCTCGGAACAGCGTCGGCTGGCCGCGGCCGATGCCCTGGCCTTTGAGAAGCGGCTGGCGATGTACCGGCAGCTACGCCAGGAGAACCCCGATTACCTGAGCGGCATTTGGTGGGACGAGATGGGCAAACTGTTTGCCCAGTTGAAGAAGAACGGCCAGATTGACCTGCTCGACCGCCACCTGACCCCCGACGGGCTGGACATCACCGTGATGCCGCTGCTGCCGAGGAAGTAGCAGGCATGCGGAGCATGCCTATCACTTGATCATTGCCCCGCCTGGGGCCGTGTGCTATCACCTACACCACACGACCCTCTGACTTCGCCCATACTTTACCTATCCGGGAACACCATGCGACTTGCCACCATCCAGACTCCTCAGGGCCCGCGAGCAGCGCTGCTCCGGGACGACTTCTATGTGGACCTGCACGCCACCGACTCGGCCCTGCCGGCCAGCCTGCGCGAGCTGCTAGCCGAAGGGCCCGCCGCCCTGAACGCCGCCGAACAGGCCGCCCGTTCCGAAAAGGCCCACGTCTACCCGGCGGCGTCGGTCAAGCTGCTGCCTCCCATCCCCGACCCGCCCAAGATCGTTTGCCTCGGTCTGAACTACCGCGACCACGCTGCCGAAAGCGGTGCCCCCATCCCCAAGGAGCCGGTCCTGTTCAGCAAGTACGCCACGGCTCTGATCGGGCACGATGATCCGATCGTGCTGCCGCCGGTCAGCCAGGAAGTTGACTATGAGGCCGAGCTGGTCGTCGTGGTCGGCAAGGGAGGGCGAAACCTCCGCGCCGACCGGGCGATGGAACACGTCGCCGGCTACACCATCGGCCATGATGTCTCCGCCCGCGACTGGCAGCTGAAGAAAGACCAGAAGCAGTGGATGGTCGGTAAGACCTTCGACACTTTCGCTCCGACCGGGCCGGTCGTGGTGACGGTCGACGAGGTGCCCGATCCGCATAACCTGGCGATCCGCCTGCGGCTCAACGGCCAGATCATGCAGGATAGTAACACCCGGCAGATGATCTTCAGCGTCGGCGAGGTGCTGGCCTACCTGTCGCAGGTCTTCACCTTGCAACCGGGCGACCTGATCTTCACCGGCACTCCCCCCGGCGTCGGTTTCGCGCGCAAGCCGCCGGTCTTCCTCAAACCCGGCGACGTGGTTGAGGTGGAGATCGAACGGCTGGGCGTACTCCGCAATCCGGTGATACAGGGGTGAGGAAAGCGGGCGATCAGAGAGAAGGTGAAGCTACCCGGGCCGGTTTGAACCCTACAAGGGGGTGGATGGATCGCGGCCCTCCGGCGCGGCTCCGGGCGCTGACGCTTCCGGCTCAGATTCGGGCGCTGACGCCCCTGGCGCGGATCGGGGCGCTTTCGCTTCTTCTTCCTTTTCCCTGTCTTGATGGGCAGCAAGCCAATGCGGCCCCGTGTGTTGCCGGGGCGGCGCTTTCGCTTCTTCTTCCTTCTCCCTGTCTTGACGGAGCCGGTCGAGGACACCGTTGACAAAGCGCGGCGAGTCGGCGGAGCCGTAGCGGCGGGCCAGCTCGATCGCCTCGTCCAGGGCGACGCCAACCGGCGTGTCCGGCATGTACAGCAGCTCCTGGGCGCCCAGGCGGAGGACGTTGCGGTCGATGGCGGCCATGCGCGGCAGGCGCCAGTTCTCGGCCGCCGCTGCCAGCCGTCGGTCAATGTCGGCGAGGTGCTCCACCACGCCGTCGTACAGGCGGAGACAAAACTCCTCCAACTCCGGGTGGCGTAGCCGGTCGTGGACAAAGCGCTGGATGTCGGCCCGATTGACGTTCGGGTTGTGGTCGCGCTGAAACAGAAGCTGCAGGGCGACCTCACGGGCTCGGGAACGTCGGGTCATGCCTACATGGTAGCGAATTGCCGTCGGTTTGTTTAGCGCGGCTGCCCCTCCGGCGCGCTCGCCACACCGCCGCGGCGGGGCTACAATATTCCCGATGCAAACACCAGACCATCCCGGCGCTTCGCGGCGGCCGGACGCTCGGGCCGTGCTCGTTAGCGGCGGGCTGGACAGCGCCGTCCTGCTCGGCGAGGCGCTCCGCGAGCCTGCCGTCGTCTATCCTCTCTACGTCCGCAGTGGGCTTTTCTGGGAAGAGACGGAGTTGGCCCACCTGCGGCGGTTCCTCGAGGCGCTGCGCGGGCCGGCGCTGCGCCCGCTGCACCTGCTCCATGTGCCGGTCGCTGACCTGTACGATGGGCACTGGAGTCTCAGCGGCCAGAATGTGCCCGACGCGGGGACGCCCGACGAGGCGGTCTTCCTGCCGGGGCGCAACGTCTTGCTGTTGAGCAAGGCGATGCTCTGGTGCCACCTGCATGGTGTGCCGGTGCTGGAGCTGGGACACCTGGCGGCCAATCCGTTCCCTGATGCCACGCCGGAGTTCATGGCCGCCTTCGGACAGGCGGTCAACCAGGCGGTCGGCGGCCGGGTGGAGCTGCGCCGGCCTTACGTCAGCTTGAGTAAGGCCGAGGTGGTGCGGCGCGGCCGCGGCTTGCCCTTGGAGTTGACCTTCTCATGCCTCCGCCCCGTCGGCGGACGGCACTGCGGCCGGTGCAACAAGTGCGCCGAGCGCCGCCGGGCCTTCGCCGAGGCCGGCCTGGACGACGCGACCGCTTACGACCAGGAGGCTTCATGTATCGGGTGACGCGCGAGATCAGCTTCTGCTACGGCCACCGCCTGCTCAACTACGAGGGGAAGTGCCGCCATCTGCACGGGCACAACGGGCGGGCCGTCCTGACCCTGGCGTCGGCCCGGTTGGACGAACTGGGCATGGTCATGGACTTCACGCGCATCAAGCAGGTGGTCAGCCGCTGGATCGACGAGACGCTCGACCACAAGATGCTGCTGCACAAAGACGACCCGGCCCTGCCCCTGCTGCGGCAGCTCGGCGAACCGGTCTACGTGATGGAGGTCAACCCTACCGCCGAGAACATCGCCCGGCTCATCTATGACTTCGCCGCTGCCCAGGGGTTCCCGGTCGTGGAGGTCCAGCTCTGGGAAACCGATACCTGCTTCGCCAGCTACACCGGCCCGGGAAAGTAGCCGGCACGCTCGGTGTGCTTGCTGCTTTTCGATGATTTCGCACTTTTCACGCTTGACACGCTCTAGCCGGGATTCATATCATAACCGCGTGGTCGGAGGATTCCTTCCGGCCAGCCCTTTCTTTATGGCCAATCTTCCGGAATGTGCGGGAATGATTGACCAAGGTGGGAGAGCGGTTCTCTCGGACTTCCAGAAAAACGCCGGGATTGCCGCGGATTTCACATGAATAGGGGATTTCCCATCGTCGTCTCTTGATGGGACGAGAGGGTTGGCGATCCACTCTATTTCTGACTCTACCCCTTTCGATTCTTGAGGAAAGGGGCATCTGCCGTTGGCTCTTACCGATCCTTCACCGGATCGTTTGAGCACCGAACCTTCCGGAAGCGGTGTAATGTCTCGAGCCCCCCTGGGACGTTCCCGCTTCCGGATGTTTTTTTAATCCTCATGCTCATCCCCTCGGTGGGAAGCGACGAGGGGCAAGCGGCTGGACGGAACGAATATCTCATGGAGCGGTCGGTTCCTTCACTTCCAGCACGCGCTCCGGGTCGCTCAGCCGTACCCACACATATGACGGCCCGTAGATGTTGTGCACCTTGATCAGCAGCCGGTTTGTCCCCGGCCGCAACTCGACCGGGACGCGGCGCGGCTCCAGGGCGCGGGTGCGGCGGTGGACCTCCTTGCCGTTGAGCCACACCTTCACGTCCTCGTCCGCGGCTAACTCCAGCGACGTGCTCAGCGCCCGCGGCGACTCCACCTCCAGGTACACATAAGCCGTGCTATCCGTCGGCGGGGCCAGAACGCCGAGCTTGTCCATGTCAATCACACCGGTTGGCCCCAGCCGGAATGGCTTCCAGCACACCCCCTCGGCCTTCAGCGGGTCGGCCGACTGCTCAATCGGCCCTTTGGTGTCCAGCGCCATCTTGAACGGGCCGGCGATCAGGCCACGCGTCAGGAACGGCTCCTCCAACAGGTAGGCAATCAGGTCACGGAACTGCTGCTCGGTCATCGTGTCCGGCAGGCCCTCCGGCATTAGCGACTTCTCCTCGACCCTCAGCTCCTCGATCTCGGTTCGCGGCAGGACCGTCAGCTTGGCGTTCTCTCCCTTCAGGACGACGCGCTCGGGGGTATCCTCGGCCAGCAGGCCGGTATGCACCCGTCCCGACTTGTCTGCGACCACAGCACTGTAATAGTCCCGGCCGACCACCCGGTTGGGGTCGAGGATGTTGGTGAGCAGGTACTCCGGGTCGCGGCGGTTGGCGCCGGTCAGGTCAGGGCCAACGTCGTGCCCCTTGCCGTTCAACTTATGGCAAACCATGCAGTGCTTCTCGAAGACTGCCTGGCCGGCCCGGCGGTCGGCGGGCAGCTCGGCCAGCTGGCGGCGGAACTTGGCCAGCATCTGCTCCACCTTCTGCGGCGTCTGCTCGCGCAGTTTGCCCCAGACCGACTCGACCTTCTTGCTCAGCGCGTCATCCTTGTGGGCCAGCATCCGGCGGACGTCATTCTCGGTCAGGTCCTGGCGCGTCGGAGATTGATTACCGGGGGGCTGACGCCCCCCGCTCGCCTTACCGGGGGGCTGACGCCCCTCGCTCGCCTTACCGGGGGGCTCACACCCCCCGCTCGCCTTACCGGGGGGCTCACGCCCCTCGCTCGCCTTACCGGG
>DATLYH010000090.1:0-12913 GCA_035575035.1 Gemmataceae bacterium | reverse complement strand
ACCAGAACGCTCTCCACAACATGCCGGGGCTGACCACGACGCGGGGCGAGAGGCCGGCGTGAGCGGGCCGGTGTATCTCTCGGCGCCTCGACCGGCCGGCGGACGCCGGCCGCGCGCTCCTTGCCACAGTCCACCGGCCGGCGGACGCCGGCCGCGCGCTTTAGCCACGCGCCTCGACCGGCTGGCTCACGCCGGCCGCGCGCCCTCCCCTGCTGCGGGGAGTGCTCCTCAATCGCCCATCACGTAGCCAACCTCCCGCCGCGGTGAGACAGCGCCGGCGAGAACGCCGTGTTGCTCGTCGTAGCGCACCGCCATCACCTTGCCGTGGGCCCAGTCGCCGCTCACTTCCACCTTATGGCCGCGAGCCGCCAGCTCCTTGCGCGTCGCCGCGGGGATGCGGCCCTCCAGCACCAGGCCGCCCGGCTTGGCATCGTGCGGATAGAACGAACTGGGGAAGTGGACACTGTGAAAAGTCGGCTGGTCAATCGCTTCCTGAAGATTCATGCCGAAGTCAACATAATTGAGGAAGAACTGGAGCGTCCACTGGTCCTGCTGGTCGCCGCCGGGCGTGCCGAAGACCAGGTATGGCCGGCCATCCTTGAGCACCAGCGACGGTGTCAGGGTGGTGCGCGGCCGTTTGCGCGGGGCGATCACGTTTGCATGATGAGGATCGAGGTAGAACAGCTGGCCGCGGGTGCCCATCGGGAAACCGAGTCCTGGCACCACCGGCGACGACTGGAACCAGCCGCCGCTCGGCGTCGCCGCCACCATGTTCCCCTTGATGTCGAGGGCGCAGGTGTGGGTGGTGTCGCTGCGGTAGCACTCCGGATAGCCGGGCTTCTCTTCCGGCACGCTCTTCGGACCGTGGCCGGGCCGCAGCTCCAGCGACGCTTTCTTCGGGTCGATGAGTTTGCGGCGTTCAGCGGCGTACTCCGGCGACAACAGCATTGACAGCGGTACGTCAACGAAGGCCGGGTCGCCGTAGAAACGCTCACGGTCGGCATAGGCCAGCTTGGCCGCCTCGACGACCGTGTGAATGTACGACCCCGAGTTGTGACCGAGCTTCTTCAGGTCGAACCCTTCAAGCAGCCGGAGCTGCTGCAAGAAGACGGGGCCCTGCGTCCACGGACCGCACTTGTAAACGTCCAGGCCGCGATAGCGAACCGTGACCGGTTCCTCGAGCGTCGGCTTCCACGCAGCGAAGTCATCGCGGCTGAGCAGACCGCGGTGCTTGCGGCCGCTGACGTCCAGGACCGCGTTCTGCTGCATGAAGGTGACGATGCGCTCGGCCGGCTCCCCCTGATACCAGTAGTCGATGGCCGCCTGGATGGCCCCCTCTCGGCCGCGCTGCCGCTCGCGCATCTCCACCTCGACTACCTTCTTCAGGGTGGCGGCCCAGTCGGGGTTGCGCAACACCTCGCCGACCTCGGGCACGCGATTGTTCGGCAGGAAGATCGCCGCCGAGCTGAGCCACTCCTCGCGGAAGCGCTGGGCCACCGAAGCAAGGGCCTCGCGCAGCGTCGGATAGACGGGGAAGCCCGACGCGGCGTAGTCAATGGCCGGTTCGAGCACGTCCTTGAGGGTGAGCGTGCCGAAGCGCATCAGGGCAAAGGCCCAGGAGCCAAAGGCCGCTGGTACCGTCGCGGGTAGGAAGCCGTCGCCGGGGATGACCTCGATCTTGTTCTGACGGAACCATTCGACCGTGGCCGCCTTGCCGACCCACCCCTGGCCGCTGATGGCCACCGGTTTCTTTTCCTTGGCGGTGTAGACCAGGATGGGCACCTCGCCGCCGATGCCGTTACTCTGCGGCTCCAGCACGGCGAGGGCAAAGCCGGAGGCGACGGCCGCGTCGATGGCATTGCCGCCGCGGTCGAACATCCGCATCCCGGCCCGCGCCCCCAGGTAGTGGCCGGAGGCGATCACCCCGTGGGTCCCCATGTAAACCGGACGAGTGGTGAAGGTCGGCATGGTGCGTGGCCCTTGGTCCGTCGTTGGTGGTCAACGAGTTGCACCCATTGTACAGCGGGACGCCGCTGGCGGCTTAGTGATACCACCCCGGGCCGGGCGCTAAGCCGGCAGCGGCAACGACGAATCGCCGGGGCGATTCGGTCTCAGAGGCGGATGAATTCCTGCCGGCGGACGTCGAACAACCCCTGATCGGTGATGCGCAGCTCGGGGATGACCGGCAAGGCCAGGAAGGAGAGGGTGCCGAAAGGGCAGGCCAGCCGACAGCCGAGCCGGTGCGCCGCCTGGCGGACCTCGCGCAGCTGACGGCAGACCGTCTCGGCGTGCGCGGTCGAGAGCAAACCAGCCACCGGCAGCGGCAGCTCGGCCAGCACGGTGCCGTCAGCCACGACCACGAATCCGCCGCCGGTCTCGGCCAGCCAGCGGACGCAGGCCAGCATGTCGCGCGGATTGGTGCCGACGACGATCACGTTGTGCGAGTCGTGGGCCTGCGTCGAGCCCAGGGCGCCGGCCTTCAGCGAGAAGCCGCTCACCAGCCCCACGCCGACCCGCCCCGTTGCCCGGTGCCGCTCGATGCTGGCGATCAGCTGCACGTCCCGATCCGGGTCAAAGGCCCACCGGCCGTCCACCTGTCTGATTGGCTGCGTCTCGAACCGCGTGATGATCTGGTCGGGTACAATGCGGATCACCGGGCAGGTGTTGCTTGACAACGGCAACCGGAACGCTGACTCATCAAGCGGCGCCAGGCGGACGGTGTTGGCCCGGTCGATGCGCGGCGGCGGTATCTCGGCCAGGAAGTTGCCGTCGCGGGCCACGACCCGGCCGTTCTTGAGGACCAGCTTGGGGCGGAAGTCGCGCAGATTGTTCATCACCACCAGGTCGGCCCGGTAGCCGGGGGCGACGGCGCCGCGGTCGGTCAGTCCATAGTGGCGGGCGGGAACCAGCGTCGCATGACGGACGGCCACGGCCGGCGGCACGCCCCCGGCCACCACACGCCGCAGCAGCCCGTCGAGGTGGCCGTGCTGCCGCAGGTCGTCGGGCAGCACATCGTCAGTGCAAAGGCACCAGGAATCGCCCAACTCGCCGGCGGCCAACAGCGGCAGCAGGGTGTCGAGGTTGCGGGCGCTGGAGCCCTCGCGCACCTGGACCAGCATTCCCAGCGCCGCCTTGGCCCGGGCCTCCTCCGCGGTCGAAGACTCGTGGTCGGAGCGCATCCCAGCCGCGACATAGGCCGTCAGGTCTCGGCCGGTCAGACCGGGGGCGTGGCCGTCCACGGTGCGATGGCGGGACACGGCCGCCTCGATCTTTTCCAGCACCCACGGGTCGCCCTGGAGCACGGCGGAAACGTCCATCATCTCGGCTAACCCCAGGACGCGGGGCCGAGCCAGGAGCTGGCGGACCTCCGCTGGCCCCAGTACCGCTCCGGCATCCTCCCACCGGGTGGCCGGCACACACGACGAGGCCATGAAGAACAGGTCGAACGGAAGCCCCTCGCTGGCTGCGATCAGCAGGTCGATACCGGGGATGCCCAGGACATTGCCCACCTCGTGGGAATCGGAGATGGTAGCGCTGGTGCCGTGCGGCACGATCAACCGGGCCAACTCAGCCGGCAGAAGCAGGGTGCTCTCCAGATGCATGTGGGCGTCAATCAGTCCCGGCAGAATGACCTGGCCGGGCAGGGCGATGTGCTCGCGCGCCGGCCAGCCGCCCGGTCCCACCCCTGCAATCCAGCCGTCGGCAATCACCACGTCGGCCGGCTCCACCCGACCCGTGAAGACGTTCACCACCTGGGCGCCGGTCAGGAGCAGGTCGCCCGGCTCCTGGCCGCGGGCAACGCGGATGCGCCGCCGCAGCACTGCCACGCCGGCCGGGGAGGGGTCGCTCGGGTGGGTTTGCGCTGGCATCGATGGGTTCTCCCGTAGAAGGGGCAAGGGATCGATCATCGCCGACTGGCTTCCGATCCAGCGGCGCGACCTTTTCCCTATTGTAGGCCGGCATCATGGCCCGCGGTGGCGCCGGCCGCCCCACGGGGAGTGGGGCAACGCCAAGCCGCAAGCAACGACCAGCAGGATTACCGACGGGCCTGGGTTATCAGCGCCGCGGCGGCGCGGTCGATCTCCTCTTCGGTGGTGAACCGGCCGACGGTCAGGCGCACCGCGCCGCGCCCCAACTCGGCCGGCACTCCCATTGCGCGCAGCACCGGCGACAGACAAACGGTCCCCTCATGGCAGGCCGAGCCGGTCGAGGCGGCGACTTCGGGGACCGCTTGCAGCAGCTCGGCGCCGATGTGGCCGACGAAGTTGACGTTGAGCGTGTTGGGCAGCCGGCGCTCGGGATGGCCGTTGAGCACCACGCGCTCGCCGAGGGCGGTCCGCAGCCGGTCCCAGAGCCGATCGCGCAGCTGCCGCAGCCGCTCCGTTGCCTGGGGCAGTGACCGCCGGGCCAGCTCGCATGCCGCCCCCAGCGCCACCTGGTAGGGCACATTCTCGGTGCCGGCCCGGCGCCCGCCTTCATGGCCGGCCCCATGAATCAGCGGTTCCAGCTGCACGCCCTGCCGCACGTAGAGCACGCCCACGCCCTTCGGAGCGTACACCTTGTGCCCGGCCACCGACAGCAGATCAACCCCTAGCTCATTGACATCCACCGGCACCTTGCCCACCGACTGGGCCGCGTCGGTGTGCATCAGCACGCCGCGTTCCCGGGCGATGGCGGCAATCTCGCGGATCGGCTGCACGGTGCCAACCTCGTTGTTGGAATGCATGATGCTGATCAGCGTCGTCCGGCGGTCGATGGCCCGGCGCACGGCGTCGGGATCGACCAGGCCGTACCGGTCCACCGGCAGCACGGTGACGCGGCAGCCCAGCCGCTGGAGGAACTCACACGGTTGGAGTGTGGCCGGGTGTTCGATGGCGCTGGTAATGATGTGTCCCTCCCGCGGCCACCAGCGACCGAGCAGGCCGCGCAGGCGGACCAGAACGGCCCCCTTCAGGGCATGGTTGTTGGCCTCGCTGCCGCCGCTGGTGAAGACGATCTCGTCGGGCCGGGCGCCGAGCAACTCGGCCACCTGGCGCCGGGCCTGGTCAACCGCGTCGTGGGCCGCCTTGCCGTAGACGTGGCTGCTCGACGGATTGCCGAAGTGCTGCCGCAGATAGGGCAGCATCGCCTCCACAACGGCGGGGTCAATGGGGGTGGTGGCGTTGTAGTCGAGATAGATCGGATTCATCGCAGTCAGACCTTGGTCGCCAGCTCCTCCGCCTCGGTCACCATGTCGCCCAGCAGCCGCAATCCCAGTTCCCAGAAGCCGGGATCATTCACATCGACACCCAGCCGGGCCAGCAGCACCTGCGGCGCCTCCGAGCCGCCGGCGGCCAGCAAGTCGAGATACTGCGGCACGAAGGCGGCTCCTTCCTGCCGGTACTTCTGCACCAACGCCAGCACCAGGAGTTCGCCGAAGGCGTAGGCGTAACAATAAAACGGCACATGGATGAAGTGGCCAATGTACAGCCACCACCAGCCGTAGCCCGCGGTCAGCTGGACCACGTCGCCGTGCATGGGCCGGTTGGCCGCCAACCATAGCTCGTTGACCTGCTCGGTGGTCAGCTCCCCCCGCTCGCGGCGGGCCCGGTGCAGCGCCTGCTCGAAGCGCGTCAACACCACCTGACGGAAAACCGTGGCGAAGCTATCCTCGATCTTACTGCAAAGCATCCCGAGCCGGGTCCGCGGCTCGGGGAAGACCTCCAGCAACCGGCGGAAGGTCAGCATCTCGCCGAAGACGCTGGCCATCTCCGCCGTGGTCAGCGGCGTGTCGCACTGCAAGTAGCCGACCGGCCGCGACAGGTACTGGTGCAGGCCGTGGCCCAACTCGTGGGCCAGCGTCATCACGTCGCGGAGCCGATCGGTGTAATTCATCAAAATGTAAGGGTGGACGCTCGGCACAGCGCTGCTGCTGAAGGCCCCGTTGCGCTTGCCCGGGCGCAGCTCGGCGTCGATCCAGCGGCGATCAAAGAACTCGCGGACGATGGCTCCGGCCCGCGGGCTGAACGCCTCGTAGCTCTCCTCGACCAGTTGCCGGGCGCGCGGCCAGTCGCAGCGCGGCAGGTCGGGGAACAGCGGGGCGTAGCGGTCATAGTCGTACAGCGGCTCGATTCCCAGCAGCCGACCCTTGAGGCGGTAGTAGCGCTGCACCATCTCCTGATGACGCTCCACCGCCGTCAGCAGCGCTTCGACCACCGCCGGGCTGACCTCGTTGGCCAGGTGGCGCGGCGCCTCGGGACTAGGGAAGTGCCGCAACTCGCAGTCGGAGCGGTGGTCCAGCACCAGGTTGTTGAAGATAAACGTCAGCAGCCGGGCGTTCTCTTGCAGGCCGCGGGTCAGGCCGTCGGCGGCGGCCCGGCGGACCGCGCGGTCGGCGTCGTGGAGCTTGGCGTTGATTTGCGACAGCGGCAACCATTCGACCCGGCCGTCATGCTCGAAAGGGAAACGGATGGCCGCCACCGTCTCATCGAACAGCCGGACGAACGCCGCCCGGCCGGTGACCGCTTTCTCCTCGAGGATTTTTTCCTCCGGCTCGCTGAGGTAGTGCGGCTTCCAGGCGCGCTTCTGTTCCAGGTAATGACGGTAGCGGGCCAGCTGCGGCGAGTCGATCAGGGCGCGGGCCGGCCCATCGGGGACACGGACCCATTCGAGATCGAAGAAGATCAGGTGCTTGTTAATGGCGGTGCGCTGTTCGCGGGTGTGGGCGAGCAGGGCGCCGTGCCGGGGATCGTCGGTCTTGGCGGCATGCAGCAGCGAGGCGTAGACGACCGGCCGATCCATCAACTCGTACAGGCTCTCCAATTCCTCCAGGGCGGCAAGCAGCCGGTCGGGAGACGGCCCGGTTTCGACATGAATCTTGCCGCGGTAAGCGGCCTCGAACGCCTGGGCCCGCCGCCGGGCTTCCTCCAGATCGTGGTTGATCTGCGGATCATCCACACCGCGGTAAAGGTCGGTCAAGTCCCAGGCCACGCCGTCGGCACTGCTCGCCGGCCGGACCTGCTCGGTGATGCTGCCGGGGACCGCAATCATGATGGTCCTTTCTCCAGACACCAGGAACCAATAAGGCATTGACCCTGTCATTGTACACGGGCCAGCGACATCTCTCCTTGTAACAAGCCGTCACGCCTTAATTGACATTCCCTCCGGGAGTGAGCAAACTGGCAGAATCGCAGTTCCCCGTCATAAGCCCTCAGCTCGAGGTTCGCATGGCGCCGAAAGTTATTGCACCCCGCAAACATCTCCTGGTCTGCCTTGTCCTGGTGCTCGGAAACGCCGCCGTCGCCCGGGCTGAGGAACCGCCCGCCGACGATCGGCCCATTGCCGAATGGGTTGAACAGCTCAGGAGCAGTGACGCCCACGTGCGCGCCCGGGCCGCCCATGCCCTGGGCCAGAAGGGCGCCGCGGCCCGGTCCGCCGCCGGGGCGCTGGCCGAGGCGCTGAAGGACGACAACAGCGCCGTCCGTGCCCAGGCCGCCGCGGCGCTGTGGCGGATCGACCGCGCGCTGGAGCAGGTCCTGCCGGTGCTCGTCGCTACGCGCCACGACCCGGACGAGGAGGCCCGCGCTGCGGTCGAGGATGTGTGGCGGCAGATCGGCCCGGCGGTGCGGGCGGCCATCCCCTTCGTGAAGGACCTCTTCCGGCGCCATGACCCGCAGGTGCAGCAGAAGGCGACTCAGGCGTTCAGCAAGTTCGGCCTGGAGGCGGTGCCGGCCCTGCTCGACGCACTCCCCCGCGAACATCCCCCCACCCCGGTCTTCCCACGGCCAGCGCCACCGGCCCGTCTGCGCCCTCCCATCGCGGTGAACCCGGCCGGTGATGTTCGCTTCCGCGCCTGGGCCGTCGAGGTGCTGGGGAAGCTCGGCGCGCCGGCGGTGCCGACCTTGGTCGAGGCCCTCAAGGACAAGGACCCCGATGTCCGCGAGGGGGTGGCCCAGGCGCTGGGTCAAGTCGGTCTTGACGCCCGGCCGGCCATCCCGGCGCTGATCGCCGCCATGCACGACCGCGATGCCCAGGTCCGGCTACGAGCCGCCGAGTCGCTCGGGCAGGTCGGCAAGAACGCGCCAGCCGCCGTCTCCGCCCTGGTCGAGGCGCTGGACCACAAAGACCCCGGCGTCCGCCGCGCAGCTGCCGGATCCTTGCAGCAACTGGAGCCTGACCCCCGGTTGGTGGTTCCTGCCCTGACCCGGGCCCTCGACGACCCCGACGCCGCCGTGCGCATCAAGGCGGCCGAGGTCCTCTGTCAGCTTGGCGCGGACGTCAAGCAGGCCCTGCCCACCCTCCTGGAGGAGATGGGCGGGCGCGAGCCGGCGCTGCAGCAGCAGGCGGCGCAGACGCTGGAGCGGCTCGGCCCGAAGGCGCGCACCGCTCTCCCTACCCTGGTCCGGATGCTGAAGGAGAACAACGACCCGGCGTTCCGCGTCCAGGCCGTCGGGTTGCTGGGCCGAATCGGGGCCGCTGACAGTCAGACCGTCCTGCCGGCCCTGTTCGAAGCGCTGAAGGACGAAGATGCTGGTGTCCGCCGCGGCGCCCTCAGTGCGGTGCGGCAGCTCAAACCGGACCGCGCAATCCTGCTGCCGGTGTGGAAAGAACTCCTCTCCGATGAAGATGTTTTCCTCCGCGTCCAGGCGGCCGAGGCGCTGTGCAACGAGGGTCAGGCCAAGGAGGCGCTTCCCGTGCTGCTGGCGATGCTCGGCGACCCCGGCGTTTCCAACCAGGCCAGCGGGGTGCTCAACCGGATCTTGCCGCAGATGAGCGACGCCGTTCCGGTGCTTGTCCAGGCGCTGAAGGAGGCGAGCGACCGGGACGCCCGCATCCAGATCCTTACCCTGTTGCAGCGGACCGGCCCCGCCGTCCGCGACGCCATCCCGGCGGTGCTGCCGTTGCTGAAGGAGAAAGATCCCGTTGTCCGCTCCCACGTCGCCGCGATGCTGGCCCAACTGGAGCGGCCGCCCAAGGAGGTTCTGCCCCCTCTGCTGGAACTGCTCAAGGAAAAGGACAATTCCGTCCGGCTACAAGCTGCCCAGTTGATCGGACAGATGGGCGCCGATGCCGCCGCTGCCGTGCCGGCGCTGGCCGAGCTGCTCAAGGACTCGCAGCCCGACGTCCGCACCCGGGCCGTCCAGAGCCTGGGCCGGATCGTCCCGTATGTCGGCAAGGAAGCCGCTACCCCCTTGGTCGAGGCCCTGCAAGACAAGGACCCCAACGTCCGCTTGCAGGTTGCTCAGGTGCTGCTCCGGCTGAGAAGCGACGAGCGCAAGGCCATCATGCCGGTGCTGGCGGAGCTGCTGAAGGCGCCCCAGCCCGCCACGCGGTTGCAGGTCATCAACATCGCGCAGCAACTCGGGCCGGGCGAGGCCAAGGCCGCCGTTCCCATCCTGGTCGAGGCCCTGAAAGATAACGATGTCAACGTCCGCGCGCAGGCAGCGCTGGCCCTGGGGCAGCTGAGGACCGCAGCGAAGGAAGCGGTGCCGGCCCTGACCCCGCTGCTGCGGGATGCCGAGCCTCGCGTCCGCCTAGCGGCGATCCGCGCCGTGCGGCTAATCTCCCCCAATGAGACGGACAGCCTGCTGCCGGTCCTCCGGGAGGCCGTCAAGGACAAGAACATCGACCTCCGCCTGCAGGCCGCCGACTTGCTGCGGCAAATGGCTCCGGCCGAGACCGAGGCGGCCATACCGGTCTATACGGCGGCGCTGAAGGACCCGCGGCCAAACATCCGCATGCAGGGGGCCACCCAGCTGGTGCAGATGAAGGCCCCCGAGGCGAAGCAGGTCGTACCGGTCCTGGTGGAGATCCTGAAGGATCGCCGGTCGTCCGTCTATCGTTACCAGGCTGTCCAACTCCTGGGTCAGCTGGGCCCCGTGTCGAAGGAGACGATCCAGCCGCTGGTCGATCTGCTGCGCGACCCCAACATTGCCATCCGCCAGGACGCCGCCCAGGCGCTGCGGCAACTCGGCCCCGACGGCGCCAAGGCCGCCGTGCCGATCCTGGCCGAGGCGCTCAAGGACCCGCAACCGGACGTCCGCCGGCATGCCTTCCAGCTGCTGCGCTCCACCTTCCAGGGCGAAGCGACGGCCGCACTGCCCGTCTTGGTCGAGCTGCTTAAGGACGGCGACGCCCAGGTCCGCCTCCAGGCCGCCCAACTCGTGGCTCCGATGAGTCCCGCCGAGGCCAAGGTCGCTATTCCCGTCCTGGTGGAATTGCTCAAGGACCCGCAGCCCAGCGTCCGCCTTGAGGCCGCCCGGCTTTTGTGGCAAGTAGGGGCCCCCGAGGCCAAAGCCGCCATTCCTGTCCTGCTCGAGCTGTTGAAAGACCCTCAGTACCCGACGCGCCTCCAGACTTTGCAGGTGTTGCGGCAGTTCACGATGGTCGAGAACAAGGAAGTCGTCGCGGCGCTGACGGAGTTGCTGAAGGATCCCCAGCCCAACATCCAGATGGAGGCCGCCCAGCTGCTGGCGCAGTTCGACCCAGCCCAGCGCAAGGCCGCCGTTACGGTGCTGGTGGCGTTGCTGAAGCATCCGCAACCGACCACCCGCCTGAATGCCATGCGGGCGCTGCAGCAGCTGAGGGCCGCCGATCTGAAGGAGGCAGTCCCGGTCCTGACCGACCTGATCAAGGGATCGGACTCAACCCTCCGGGCGCAGGCCGCGCAGCTGCTGATGCAGATCAGCCCGGCAGCGGGGAAAACCTTGGTGCCGGTGCTGATCGAGATGCTGAAGGACTCCAGCCCCTTCGTGCGGCACCAGGCCGTGCAGGCCCTGCTCCAGCTGGGCCCCGAGGCAAAGGAGGCGATGCCGGCGCTGGCGGAATCGGCCCGGAGCGGGGATCATCTCTTTGCCAGGACCGCAGTCCAGGCGCTGGGCCAATGCGGGCCGGATGCCGTCCAGCCGCTGCTGGAGGTTCTAGAGCACGGCGACCGGTCGCTGCATCTCTCGGCGATCCTGGCCCTGGGACAAATCGGTCCCGCCGCGAAGCCCGCCGTCCCGAGACTGATGGTGGTGCTGACCGGACCGGACGAGACACTGCGGCAAGGGGCCATTGCGGCATTGGAGCGGATCGGTGCGGACACCGTGCCGGCCCTGACCGCGGCGCTGGGCCACGCCGATGCCCAGGTTCGGGCGTCCGCCGCCGCGGCGCTGGGCCGCCGTGGCCCGCACGCCCAGGCCGCGCTGCCCGCCCTGACCCGGGCGCTGAAGGACGCCGACCTGATGGTCCGGGTCCGCGCCGCTCACGCTCTCTGGCAGGTGGACCGGCGGGCCGAGGCCGTTGCTCCCGTCCTGGCCGAGGCGCTCCGGTCGGGCGATGTGATCGCACGGCGGACGGCAGTCTTGAGCGCCGCCCGGATCCAGCCACTGTCCGAACCCCTGGTGTCCGCCCTGAAGGCCGCCCTGAACGACTCGGACAGTTTCACCCGTGTCAAGGCGGCCGAGGCGCTGTGCGGCGTCGAGGACCAGGCCAAGGAAGCCGTTGCCGTGCTGGTCGCGGCCCTGAAGGATCGCAGTCAGCGATACACGGCCGTGACAGCCCTGGGCCGCGCTGGCCCCTGGGCGAAGGAAGTGATCCCGGCGCTCATCGAGGTGATGACCGACCGCAGCGACTTTTCCTCCGCCAGCCAGGCGGCATTGGCCCTGGCCCGGATCGGCGGCCCGGACGCCATTGAACCACTGCTCAAGGCGCTGGCCGGCGCAGACCCGAGCATGCGCTCCGCGATCGTCACCGCCCTGGGCCAGACTGGTCCGGAGGCGGTGCCCGTTCTCTCCAAACTGCTGACCCATATGGACCTCAACGTCCGCTCGGCGGCCGTGCGAGCGCTGGGGATGCGGGCCCGGGAGGACAAGGAAGTACCGGCCGCGCTGTTCGGTGCCTTGAAGAGTCCGGAGCCGGCGCTGCGGGACGTGGCCCTGCGGGAGCTAGCCGCCGCTGGGGTGCCGGCCCGGGCCGCCGCGCCTGCGCTGAAGGAAATCCTGAACAGCAGTGACGCCATGCGGATCGAAGCGGCGCTGGCCCTGGCGGCGGTGGCGCCGGAGGCCAAGACCGTACTCCCCGTGCTGCTTCCGATTGTGCAGGACCGCGCTCACCCGACCCGCACCCGCGCTATCGAGGCCATCGGCGCGCTCGGTGCCGAGGGAGCCCCCGCGGTACCGGCGCTGATACAGGCCCTGAAGGAGGATAGTTCTTCCGTCGGCGTCCGGGCGGCCGAGGCACTGGGGCGGATCGGCCCGCCGGCGAAGGCCGCTGTCCCCGACCTGACCGCGGCCCTCCAGGCGGCCGACCCCTACCTCCGCGCTCATGCCGCCGTCGCCCTCTGGAAGATCGAGCGCCAATCCGAGAAGGCGGTCCCGGTGCTGGTGGACGTGTTCAAGAACCTGCCTTCCTCCCCGCCTGGCACGGTGGTAGTGGAAAGTTATGGTTCCCCACGCACCATCTACCCTCGCTACACGCCGGGGTCGGGCTACGCCAACAGCCGAGATGTGACGCCCCAGTATCACACTGCCACGCGGTTGCTGCTCATCGAGGTCCTCGGCGCGATCGGTCCGCCGGCGAAGGCTGCTGTGCCGGTGCTGGCCGACTGCCTGAAGGAGGAGGACGCCGCGGTCCGCCAGGCGGCCGAGGAAGCGCTGAAGAAGATCGAACCCTGACCCCCGGATAGAACCATGACTCTGACCCCATCGCGCCGGCTGGACGACCTGGACCCCGTCGAGGCATGGAAGCCCTGGACGCCGGACGCCGCCCATCCCTGGGGCCTGAAGTGGGCCGGCCATCTCTACCGCTGGGTCGCCTTCGGTGCCACCTGGGCCGAGTTGCAAGCCGCTGTCCGCGACGGGCCCGAGGCAACCATCCGCAAACTGCTTACCCCTGGCGAAGGGCAGGACGACTTTGACCGGTTGATGGACGCCCTCGGCCCGGAGACCGGCCA